>BNTR01000039.1 GCA_025996755.1 Bacteroidia bacterium | reverse complement strand
GGTGCCTACGTGGCAACGGATTTGTGGGACACGCCGTGGGTCGATGCCGCCGACAAGACCTTCGCGCGCGACGTTTTGAAATACTCGTGGCGCACGGGGCACGCCGCCGTGACGGGACAGGTGAAAAACGTTGCGTCGCCACACCCGCAGTTTGCCGACGGGCAATACCTGTTTCATACGCAGCTCAACCCCACATTCTATGCCGTGGAGTCGCCCGACGCGCTGGAGCCGGCAACACGAGATACACACACGATTTTTCGCTACAGCGAAAACAACCTCAGCGCGGGCATCGCCCACGCCGGCGATTACAAAACCTGCGTGCTGGGCTTCCCGTTTGAAACAATATGCGACGCAGAGTCGCGGCAAACGTTGATGCAGGAAATCCTCACCTTTCTATTCCCTTGATTGACAGACAGATGAAAAAAATATTTCTCATCGGATATATGGGTGCCGGCAAAACAACTATCGGCAAGCGTTTGGCGCGGATGTTGGACGTGCAATTCATTGATTTAGATATATTTATCGAAAGCCGACACCGCAAAAAAGTGAGCGAAATTTTCGCCGAAAAGGGCGAAAGCGGCTTCCGCGAAATCGAACGCGATGCCCTGCGCGAAGTGAGGCAATTCGACAACGTCGTCATCTCCACCGGTGGCGGCACGCCCTGCTTTTTCGACAACATGCAAGTGATGAACGAAGCAGGACAAACAATTTACCTGAAACTCACGCCCAACGAATTGGCAACGCGACTGATAAAATCCAACAAAAAAGGCACCCGCCCGCTACTCAGCGGCAAGTCGGACAACGAAATCCTGCAATTTGTGATAGACAGCCTGGCAGTGCGCGAGCCATTTTACAGCCAATCCACCTGCATCTTTGAGGCAGGCAACCTGGATATTGAAGAAAAATTAGAATTATTGGCAAAAAACCTTGCAAATTAAGCCTTTGCACTGGTTATTAATATTTTATAGACAAAATATGTTCAAGTTATTTTCATCATCAGTATCAATTCGTTGAAAATCAACGAGTTATAGAGTTATCGCTCTGAGCCTCATGCTCGCACTTTCTGCGTGCGAGGAGCCGCCCGAACGCAACGAATCCACACCACAGTGGGTATTGGACGACGCCGCGATAGATGCCCTAACCAAAAACGGCGAGATTATCATCAACTGGATAAATCCGGCGGATACGATGGCGAAGGCAGCGAACATCCGCACGACATAATAGCTTACATTGGATACAAACCCATTTTCCGATTTGCGGGTTCCATTTCCAACGTTGTTCATCTGCTGCCATATCGGACAGACAAAGTAGTCTTTTGCTGCATTATATACAGATTTTGTGCAAGAAAAGCATTGGTTTTGAACGACTTTTTTTGTTCCTTGTGAAACAGCGGATATTTTACAAAGCCCTCTATATCATTGTTTTCCATATATTTATAATTTTCTTCGCTGCCATATCCCGAATCGCCTACGACTTTGGCAGGTTATTTTTTGTAGCGTTTGGCAAACCCGTTCATCATGTGGTCTTCTTTCATCCACATAAACCACATTTAAACTTAAATGTCCCATCTCCACCAAAAGCGTAATCACCTGTTTAAAAAGTTCATGAATACTCTTTTTCAATGGGAAACAAACTGATTTGTCCTTGACTGTAATCCTTAAATACTACTTTTGCCATAATGCTTATATCTTTGATTTGCAGATGCAAAGGTACGAAAAATAGGGGAATATTAAATATATAAAAAAATGAGGCTGCCCTTTTGAGACAGCCTCCACTCAATCTAAAATCAAAATTTCTTATTTGTTAAGTTTCACATGTAATTTTTGTACATCGTCGTCTGTAAGGGCGCGGTCCCATATCCTTATATCGGATACTTCTACCGTATTTGCAACACCATCCGTATTTTCTGGGTCTTCGCCGTCATTATCTGCTAAAAACAACACAGTGGCAAGGTCTAATGAACGATTGTCATCGATATTCTGAAGGGTATTTTCTCCCTTACTATAACCAACCGGTAAAGGCACACCATCACAGTAATAAATGTTCTTAGTTCCATGTCCATCCTCTCCGCATTTCATTGAAAACACAAGAGTATGCCATTGTCCATTAACTATGGGCTTGTCATCTGTACGACCCGACCAACTTTGACCCATACCCAAATCTACTACGAAACAATCTGCATCATTTGAGTTTGCAGGGTCTGTTTGTAACAGTCCAGTCCATTTAGCGGCATCTGAGAACTTAATTACCCACGAAACTGTGTATTCATTCACCATTGTTCCACCACCGTTAGCAGCAATCCCATGCGTCGCTTCCAAAAAGTAGCCTCTATCCACTCTGATAGCTCCATCCCCAGTCTTGCGACCTGCTACAGCAGTAAAATGGCTAAGAGCAGTTGTAGGAACCAAGAGATCAACAGCTTGGTCTGCTGCATCTTTACCTCCCTGTCCCGGTTTTAAGGCTTGCCCAATTCTCGCTTGAAACAAATCGTCTGCATCATCGAAGAGCCAGGCTCCTTTTGGGGTAGGCAAAGTTCCGGCAACAACCGTTACTGCAACTTCTACGGTCTTCTTCTTCTCGCCCGTGCCTACACTCACAATGATTTTCGTTGTTCCTTCGGTGATGCCTTCAACACCACCAAATTCGTTAACGGTTGCAATGTTTGTGTCTTCTGATACATAAGTGGCATTGCCTTCAAAATTGCCGGTAGCCTCAATTACTTTCCTTTCATCTACTTCCACTTGCAACGTGCGAGAACTGACGTCGAAAGTCTGTTCTGTCTCTTTGTCATCACCACATCCCCACGCACCTAAGGCACATGCAAGGACAGTTACTCTAAATAATTTCTTCGTTTTCATTTTTTTACTTTTTTAAATTAATATATATTTTAGATTGAAATCATAGATTGAATTTAATAGCCGTCATTCTGTATCAAAACCCCTTTACTGGTGCTAAGGATGTTCTGATGAATCGGAAAAACATGGTTTATAACAGGGTTAAAAACACGTCCCTCCAGCATCTCACTCGTCGGCACCGGTCTGTTTATGATGTCAGTCTTAGCCGGTTGATTGAACACAAACTTATCGTCGCCCACTGTTTTGAATCTGGGCACATACCCATGTACAGGTTGCTTATAGACACTTTCGGCATCTCCCCAGCGTACCAAATCCAAGTGGCGACTGGGCAAAAATTCAAATGCCAATTCGCAGCGGCGCTCATTCTTTAATTGCGCTTTTGTAGCATCGCTGTTGGCAAGCAAACCGGCACGTTCGCGAATTTGGTTCAGCAGTGTTTTGGCTTCGCCGTTTCCTTCGCTTTGTGACCAAATCAATGCCTCGGCTTTCATCAACAGGATGTCGGCATAGCGCATCACGACTACCCCTAAATTATTGCATTGGAAGTCGCCGCTCGTCCAATAATCACGGGCATATCCGCCTTCCAATTCAAACACGGAGTGCATTTTACGGTTGAGCAAGCCGGTTGGAATATCTGATGCCTTCACATTTCCTATATTTCCGGGCACCGCCAACTGAATTTTACGTTCTTCAGGCAAAGCACCGGTGGCGGTGGGATGGAGTATTTTCTGCCCCGGTGCCAGAATAGTGGCATCGCGGCGGGTATCGCCCTCCTCAAACGCTTCGTACAACTCGGCAGTTGGGTGGTAATAGCCCCATGTATTGTAGCCCCCAAAGCCGGTATTATGAAAACTCATACCGTGAAACTTCGGACCGCTCCGCGCTGCACCATTGCCCAGAATAGAATAGATATACTCTTTCGAGAAATTGTTTTCCATCCTGAACAGGTCGGAAAAGTTGGAAGCCGGAAGTCCGTAAGAATTTGTATTGGGGTCATCAAACTTATGGTCGTCTGCCAAACGATGCAGTTCGCGCTTGTTATCTCCATCCAGAGTCATCACTTTTTCGCACATCTCAATGACAACGTCATAATACTCTTTTTCGTCCGCTTGTCCGCCGTGATATTTCGAGCCATCAGAATAATAACCGGTAGCTCCAAATTGAGCGGCATACAAAGCGGCACGCGCGGCAAAAGCCCAGGCAGCCGTATTATACGGACGACCATAGTCTGCCGGCTTCTGTTCCGACCATGAACCTAATAAATCACCGGCTTTCTTCATGTCATCAATAATCATGTCATAATTATCCGTCACTTTGGGAGGACGCGCTACGTCCAATGCGTCGACATCGCCAAACGGTATTTTGTCATCCAGAATGGGAATGCCACCATTGACGTTATCGCCATACCAGGGACAAAGCCACAAATAGCCATAAGCACGGAAGAAATAAGCAGTTCCCAAGGCATTGTTTTTCAAATCTTGGGGAATATCCATAGCGGGCACAAAACGCAGCACATCATTGGCTTTCCCTATCACACGATACATCTGAGTCCAGAACGAAGATTCTGCATCATTGGCAGCCATTTGGAAGTTTCTAACCCGATCTGCCCACTCATGAGGACGACCTGTTATCATATTATCGCTGCAATTCTCAAACCAATAATGCCCACGACCGGCAGTCTCCTCAAAGTGGGCATACACATAGAACGAGTTTAAAGCACTGGTAACATCCGCTTCGCTCTTCCAAAAACTATTGACATCGCCGGGACCATACGGCTCATATTGCAAAAAGTCCTCACATCCGCCGAAGCCATACGCCAACAGCAGCAGAATAACAATCTTTCCTGTTTTTTTTATCTTTTTCATATCTATTGAGTTTAAAAATTAATATTCAGCCCAAAATTAAACGCTCGTGCCACGGGATATGTGCCGGCATCTATGCCGTGTCCTCCCACTTCGGGGTCGAAGCCCGAATAGTCCGTAAAGGTGAGCAGATTTTCGCCGGAGGCATAGACACGCAACTTCACCTTTCCCGTCAGCGACTGGGGCAAGGTGTAACCGACTGTAACATTCTTCAAGCGAAGATAGGAGCCGTCTTCCAAAAAGAAGTCCGAAGCGGTGCTGTAGTTGCCATTCGGGTCTTCAAATAGCGGCAGCATCGGAATTTGGGAATTTCTGTTAGTCGTTGAGTTCCAGGAACCCAGCGCATCGGCTAAGAAATAGCTCCCTTTATTATTGCCTGTATAGCCCAATTTCTTCATTCCGTTAAATATTTTCACGCTGCTAATTCCCTGAAAGAAGATATTACAGTCAATACCTTTCCATTCCAAGCCACCGCCAAAAGAGTAGGTCAATTCCGGCAAGTAGCTGCCCATAAACTGGCGGTCGGCATCGTTAATAATCCCATCGTTGTTAGCATCCACAAACTTTAAATCGCCTCGGTGGGCATTGGGTTGAATTTTCACTGTTTCGCCTTTGTCATTAACACCGGTATAAGCATCCACTTCTGCCTGCGATTGGAAGATGCCGGCGGTCTTTACCAACTGATAAGACCACCACGGTTGCCCCTGTTGCGAGCGCAAGGGTGTGATGCCGCTGTTGCCGAAGTCGCCGTGAGAATAAACATTTCCGTCATAAAATTCCAATACTTCGGACTTCACGGAACTCACATTGCCGGCAAAATTGACATCCACCTCGCCAAATTTTTTGTTGTAACCGACACTAAATTCCAATCCCTTGTTAGAAACCCTGCCCAAATTACCTTTTGGATTGCTCGGAATGCCGCCAACAGAAGAAATCGGCTTCTCGTCAATCAAGCCCTTGGTTAGTTTGTCAAAATAATCAACGGATAGATCCAACGAATTATCCAAGACAGTAATATCTAAACCGAAAGAGGTCTGCTGGGTAGTTTCCCACGTCAGCGCACGATTTGGAATCGTTGAAAGATAAATACCGTTAACGACTTGGCGCGGGTCGCCCAGACTGCCGGAATCGCCGCCGGTATTTGATAAGCCCGCAAAGTAAGAATAGTTGGGCACGGTGCTCACATTGCCGATTTGCCCCCACCCCCCTCTGAGTTTCACCAAATTGATGAAATCCGTTTGAGGAAAGAACTCTTCGGAGGAAAGCTTCCACGAGGCTGAAAAGGCAGGGAAAACACCCCAGTTGTTATCGGGATGCAATTTTGAGGTGGCATCACGGCGGATACTGCCGGTTGCAAAATAGCGGTCGCCGTAGGAATAACCCACACGTCCCATGGCAGACACCATTGATTCTTCCCAAATACTTTCCCATGGATTATTATTTTCAACCGGAAAACCATTGCTCAAAATCGTATAATGAGGGGCTTCTTTGGCAAATTTGAAAACAGTGGCACCGTTGCTGCGCCCTGTCGAATAACTCACAGCATAACCCGCCATAGCAGAGATGTGATGCTCGTCAAAGACCTCTGCGTAAGTAGCGATGCTTTCCCACAACCAACCTGTATTCCAAGCTGCCTCTACTCTACGCTCGTTGGCAGGGTCGCCCGGCACTCCTCTTTCGTATCTCAAAGGCGAGAAATTCTCATAACGGCTGGAGTTCAATCGGGCTGTAAAGTCAGAACGAACCGAGAGAGAGGCTATCGGTTTAATCTCCATGCCGGTAGTAGAAAATATTGTGGCATTGGGTCTATTCTGGCGCAACCGCAGCAACATCGCCACCGGATTATTTATTTCACCATATCCTACAAACAATCCTTGAGAATTAACTTCGGGGAAAAGCCCCCCGAATCGTTTATTACCCTCAGCATCAAGGCAAATATTTCCATTCGCATCGTATTCATAGACGGTAGCGGAACGCGGATAGAGAATAGCCGACATCAAAACGCCTTGAGCGGAGCCGTTGAATACATCGCCCTGTCCATTGCTGTATGAAAAAGCAGCCCGCTCCGAGAACTTTAACCATTTAGTAACTTGAAAATCAGTGGTCAATTTAGCATTTAGACCTTCGGCGTAGGTATTCAACAAGATGCCTTCGTTTTTGTCGTAAGAAAAAGAAGCCAGTGTCTTGATGGTTTCCGAGCCGCCGGATATCGAGAGGGCGTAATGCTGTAGGGCACCGGTACGAAATATTTCGTCAATCCAGTCGGTGCGAGTAACAGTGCCATAAGGATATTGGTCGGGGTCTTGAGCAGCCCCAAGTATTTTAATGGTAGGGGCAAGGTCTTTCACTTCTTTCCACTTTTGCATATATTGCTCGGCAGTTACCACCTGCGGCAGTTTCCAAGCACTCTTCACACCATACGAAACGTTGGCTTCCACTTTCACTTGACCTGCTGCTGCTTTTTTTGTGGTAATCAGGATGACGCCGCCTGCACCTACCTGTGCGCCGTAGATAGCCGCCGAAGCCGCATCTTTGAGCACGGTAACGTGTTCGATGTCCTCATTACTGTAAGGAGCACCCGGCACACCGTCCACTATCCACATCACGCCGTCGCTATCGCGCGAACCTTTACCGCGGATAGTAATGTTCTGCCCTTTCAAGGGGTCGCCGCCATCGGCTTGAATGGTCATCCCCGGCACTTTTCCCTGCAAAAGCGTACCCACACTGGCACCCGGACGACTTTTCATCGACTGGTCTAATTTGACCGTCGAAACTGCCATCGAAAGGTCCTGCTTACGGGTACTTCCATACCCGATGACCACCACTTCTTCCAATGCCTGGGCATCTTCGGCAAGCATAACATTGATGGTTGTCCTGCCGGCTACAGCAACGTCCTGGGAGGAATAACCCAAATAAGAAACAACCAACGTGGCGTTTGGCAACACCTGCAAGGTGTATTTTCCATCCACATCAGTTGCAACTCCATTGCTTGGATTTCCCTTTTCGACAACACTCGCGCCGATGACGGGTCCATCGGCATCACTAACAACGCCGGAGATGGCGCTTTTAGACTCTTGGGGAGCCTCAGCCCGTAAGGGCTGTACCCCCCCCCCTGCAAATACCATGACGATGGCTATGAGCATCGCCGACACATAATTAAACTGTTTCTTTTTCCGTTTCATATTGCATAGAATTTAATATTAAGCCTACAAAGTTACGGACAAAGAAACAAAAATAAAACCCATTTTGCGCAATTATATCTTCAAATTGTGCAAAAGCGCATCATTTCTCGGCAATCCTGCTCCGCAGCTGGGTACTGCTGGTGCCTTCGGTGTAGGGGAAATAGATGATTTCCACTGCCTTGTCTTCAAAATAGGCTTCGTAGCGTTTGAATCGCTCGCTGCCTTCGTAGTCGCTGCCCACAAACAGGCAGTCGTATTTTATTTCGGGGTAGGCATCTATATCCTCCCGCGGGGCGGGGATGACCCTATCGACGTATTCTATGCTTTTGACAATATCTGCGCGCTCTTCAAACGAGATGAAAACCTCTTTCCCCTTGTGTGAGGCATCTCGGTGGACACCCACCACCAGATAGTCGCAACAGGCTTTTGCCCGCTTCAACAGGTTGAGGTGCCCGATGTGGAAGAGGTCGAATGTGCCGCTCAGATAGCCTGTCCGCACTTGCGGCTTGTCGCCGAGGCGTCCCGATGCCTGCTTGTAGCCGTAGGATTCCAATCCGAATTGGTGCGCGTCTTGATGGTAGCGTGCCAAAACGCCCTTGAAGACCTGCTCATATTCGGGGATGAACAGCACGTCGCGCCGGAATGTGCGGTCTAAGATGTCGCCTGCCAGGGGTGCGGTCTGCTGCAAATCGTTGTCGCCACCATTAAATTTCGTGCCCTTGATGGAGCCGGGCGAGATGTTGAGGATGCGATTGGGCGTGCCTGCCGCTTCCAATTCGATGTTGAGGCTCTCGATGAGTGTGCACACCGCCGCTTTCGTTGCCCCATAGACGGCAAACATCGGCGAACTGAGCAGTCCGGCGATGCTCCCCATCACGGCGCAGTAGAAAGGCTCGCTGCGCTGCATTTGCGGATAAAAATGTTTGAGTATGCGGCTCACAGCCAGCGCGTTCACCTGAAAAAGATTGCAAATTTCCGTATCCGTGAGCCGGTCAAAAGCCGCCACGCGCCCAAAACCGCAGGTCAGAATCAGCGTGTCGATGTCCGAAAACCGGTCGAGCACCCCGTAGTCTCTGTTCAGGAGATTGAACTGCACAAACACCGCCCGCTCGCCCAAATCCACCGCAGGCAGGCTTCTGTCCAGAATGTATATTTTCGTATAGCCGCGGCGAAGCAACTCTCTGCACATCGCCAAGCCAATCCCGTTGCTGCCGCCCACTACTAATGCTATCTTGTTCATACTCACTCTTTTGTCAAATCAAGTTTTTCATTGTCGGAGCCGCGTTCAAAGTATTGTTTTTTCAGGGGATTTTTGTTGATTTCGCGGTCGAGTTGCCTGTTTTGAAACAGTTTGACTGCCATGTAGATTGCCTGACGGAAGGCTTCGGGGTCGCAGACGTTTTTGCCTGCTTTTTCGCGACACAGCCCCTGCGCCGGAGCCGTAACCACGAATGGCAAATTGGCGGTGTAGATGGATCCGTGCCCCGCCGTCATCGACTGAAAAGCCGACATACCCTGGTCGTGATACATCGCCAAAATGGCGTCATATTTCTTGGGCGCGTCCGTGCCGAAAAATTCATCCGCCACGAAGGGACCGAAGCAGAACACCCCGCCGCTGGTGGCTTTCTGAATAGCCGGACGGATGATGTCGGCTTCCTCCTGCCCCGCCTGCGGGTTGAGAGCCAGCACGGCGATGCGCGGCGAAGTAATCAGAAAGTCGTGCACCAATGCCGATTGCAATGCCTTGATGCGCTCAAAGAGTTTTTCGAGCGACAGCAATCGCGACACCTCCGACAATGGCACCGCATCCGTCGCCAGAGCGATGCGCAACGTGTCTTGCAGCACGATTTTCAGGGCTTCGTCCTTTTGTTCGGGAAAAAGAACCTCGGCTGCATCCTGCGACGTAGCGGGCAGTGTAATCAGCGCGTCCACAAACCCGTTTTTCAGGTCTTCGCACGCCCTTTTCAGCGATTCGTCGGCTGCCCTGACGCTCTCGTCCGTCAGCCGCCCCGCCTCCACCAAAAAATCTTCGGGAACGACATTGACCACATTCAGGCGACCATTGCCCGGCACATCGCCCTCGCGCATATTGCTGATATTGACCAGCGGCAACTCCATCATTTTCCGATGAATAGCCAAAATCTTGGCAGACCCATACACCACAGGGGTGCACATCTCATACATAGCCTGATTATCAAACGTCTTGAGAACAAGTTCGGAAGCAATCCCATTGGGGTTGCCCTGGCTGATGCCCACTTTTATTTTTTTCTCGCTCATTTCTAATTTTGTATTAAAAGCAGGGCAAAGGTACAACTTTTTTCAAGAAAAAACGCTACCTTTGCAGAAAATTTCAGAAAGAATATGCAATTCATGAAGAATCAGCTTAGAAGTTACAGCAGCACGAACGGTCGCAAGATGGCGGGCGCACGTGCCTTGTGGAAAGCCAACGGCATGACCACCGAGCAGATGAACAAGCCCATCATCGCGATTGTCAATTCGTTCACGCAGTTTGTGCCCGGGCACGTACATCTGCACGAAATCGGGCAATATGTGAAGGCAAAAATCGAGGAATTGGGCTGCTTTGCCGCCGAATTTAACACCATCGCCATCGACGACGGCATCGCGATGGGTCACGACGGGATGCTCTACTCGTTGCCGAGCCGCGACATCATCGCCGACAGCGTCGAATATATGGTGCAAGCCCACAAAGCTGATGCGATGGTGTGTATCAGCAACTGCGACAAAATCACGCCGGGGATGCTCATGGCGGCGATGCGACTGAATATCCCCACGGTATTCGTTTCCGGCGGACCCATGGAAGCCGGACGGCTCGACGGGCACGGTCTTGACCTCATTGATGCCATGGTGCAGAGTGCCGACGAATCCGTTTCGGACGAACAGGTTCGCAAAATCGAACAGAATGCTTGTCCCACTTGCGGTTCGTGTTCGGGAATGTTTACCGCTAACTCGATGAATTGCCTGAATGAAGCCATCGGTTTGGCTTTGCCGGGCAACGGAACCTTGCTGGCATCCCATGCCGACCGCGAAAATTTATTTCGCGACGCCGCCCGTCTGATTGTCAAAAATGCCTATAAATATTACGAAGAAGGCGACGAAAGCGTTTTGCCGAAAAGCATTGCCACGCGAGAAGCCTTTCTGAATGCTATGACTTTGGATATTGCCATGGGCGGCTCCACAAACACGGTGTTGCACCTCCTGGCAGTGGCGCAGGAGGCGGGCGTGGACTTCACCATGCAAGACATCGACCGCCTGTCGCGCAAAACGCCCTGTCTGTGCAAGGTGGCACCGAATACCAATAAATACTATATACAAGATGTCAACCGTGCCGGCGGTATTCTCGGCATATTAGGTGAATTACAGAAAGGGGGCTTGATTGATGCCTCTCTGAAACGTGTGGACGGAAAAACATTGGCAGAAGCCATTAAAGAATACAATATTTGCGAGGACAATATGTCCACAGATGCTCTACGGTTATATACGGCGGCACCCGGCAATCAATTTAATTTGAAATTCGGTTCACAAGAAAAATATTACGACGTAGATGAAATGGATATTGACCGCGCCGAAGGCTGCATCCGCGACATCGCCCACGCCTACAGCAAAGACGGCGGCTTAGCCGTGCTCTACGGCAACATCGCGCAGGACGGCTGCGTAGTGAAAACTGCCGGCGTGGACGAGAGCATCCTGAAATTCTCCGGCACCGCCAAAGTCTTTGATTCGCAGGAAGCCGCCTGCGATGGCATTCTGAACGGCAATGTGAAGGCGGGCGACGTGGTAGTCATCACCTACGAAGGTCCCAAAGGCGGACCCGGTATGCAGGAAATGCTTTACCCCACCTCTTACATCAAATCGCGCCACTTGGGCAAAGCCTGCGCGCTCATCACGGACGGACGCTTTTCGGGCGGCACCTCCGGCTTGTCCATCGGTCACGTATCCCCCGAAGCCGCCGCCGGCGGTGCCATCGGCTTGGTGCGGACGGGCGACACCATCACAATCAGCATTCCCGACCGCAGCATCAAGGTGGAAGTGTCCGATGAAGTCCTCGCTGCCCGCCGCAAGGAGGAAGAGGCGCGCGGCAATAATGCCTTTACGCCGCCGCATCGCACGCGCACGGTTTCAAAAGCCCTGCGAGCGTATGCCTCAATGGTCAGTTCGGCGGATAAGGGAGCAGTGCGACTGATTTCTTTAATGCTTTTGGCAACGCTGACACTGTTCAGCAGTTGCTCTATTATCGACCCACCCGAAAAGCCATCCGCACCCAATATAGAAATGGTAGATGTCGTTGGCAGCGGTTGGGCCCGCATCAACGACCAAAATGTAACCGTCAGTGCTTTCCAAATGGGGAAATATGAAGTTACGCAAAAACAGTGGTGGAGCGTGATGCTTAGTTGGCCCGACGCGCGTCTCACAATTGATGCCGGCATAGACGACGATTTTCCGATGTATAACGTCAGTTGGGATGACACACAAAATTTCATAAACAAACTCAATGAGTTGAGCGGCAAGAACTACCGTTTACCCACCGAAGTCGAATGGGAATATGCCGCACGGGGCGGACAATTTTCGGACGACTACGCATACAGTGGCAGCGATGAAATAGATGACGTAGCGTGGTATTACATGAATTCTTACGTAACCGATCACAGTGTGCGCAAAGTGGGCACGAAAGCCCCCAACCAGTTAGGCATTTATGATATGAGTGGTAACGTAGCTGAGTGGTGTGGCGATTGGTATAATAAGGACACCTATCCATCAGGTCCCTCCAACCCTACCGGCATTGGAAATGGCATAAGCCGTGTGCAGCGCGGTGGCAGTTGGGCTGTTGATGCGCCGGATTGCCACGTGTTGAAGCGCAAAGCTAACCGTCCCTTCTCCCCCGACACGGCGACGGGCTTTCGGTTGGTACTCCCCAAATAGCCAGAGCAAACGCATCAAAATTTAACAAAATTTAAATACTAAATCCTTTCGATTTGCGTTAGTATAATAAAAAGAGTTATGCAAACACCGCTTAGTTATTTTACAGAGCTCACAGAATTCCCAGTCACGACACATTCAACCGATTTTTCAGTGCGTTAGACCCTGACGAATTTGAGCGCGCCTTCCTGTCATGGATAAAAGACATCTCAAAGCTCACGGACGGCGACATTGTCAGCATTGATGGAAAAACCCTTTGCGGCTCGCGAGCGGGCAATTCCAAACGTGCGGTTCATATTGTCAGCGCGTGGTCAAAAGCCAATCAGTTGAGTTTAGGGCAAATCAAAGTTGATGAAAAGTCGAATGAAATCACGGCTATACCATGGTCGCATTGAGCGATGGAAATGCACACTCTACAACAATCTGTCGCTTATAGACAAGGCTGCGGCATGGAAAGACTTGCGTGCGATAGTCAGCATAGAATCCTTAAACAGGAACAATCTAAAAAGCGAAGTGTGAGAGGTAAAAGGCTTGATGCAGGATGGAATAATGATTATTTATGGAAAGTCCTAACTAATTAAGATGCGTTTGCCCTGAGGGTGTAATAAGACAAACTGATACTTTCTCTGCCACCCGTATAAGTCCGTCCAAATGCAGGAAACGGCACGGTCGGAAAATTAAATTCCACTCCATCGCTCAGTATCTTCGTATCAATCGAATTGTCGAACCAGTTATTGAGATACTTTGCATCGCGCGGCCAGTTGGCAATGGCTTCACCGGGGAAAGCCTGTCCGTTGGCATCCAAAAAAACATCAACTTGACTTTTACCTCGTCACTTTCTCCTACCTTAGTGATTGAATAGCACGGGTGTGTGTTGTTTTTCAACGCATCCATTTCGGTTGCCGGCAGCGGATTGACAACCTCAACGACTGTTTCAGTGTTTGTGCCGACCGTTCCGTGCAGGTATTCGCCAAAGTTGTTTGCAATTTCCCATGGGCGGTTTACCAGTTTCACAATGCCGAATTTTTCGAACGTCTTGCTGCTGTTTTCATTGAAAACTTTCACATCCACGCCATATATGTCGTCGCCTTAGTATGAAATTGGTGCCGCCGTTGTAGCGAACAAGGTACAAATATATCTTTAATTAGCAATCCCATTTATTGATTATTACTTCTTTTGACCGTATGTTCCAACGATAACACAGCCAAATTTAGTTTAAAAGTAGTTTCCTTTTCTGTCGTGCCCTGTAGCAGTCGCTGTTGGGTTTTTCAAGATGGTTGCCAGCATATACAAGCCCTTTTCGGTGAAGGCTTTAGGCATAGCAGGGGAAAACTTTAATTTAGGGTTATCGAAATTTTCGATAACCTCTTAAAATTAAAATTGGCTCAAAGGTTTTTGAATTTACCAAAGTTATTCCGTACCTTTGCAACTCAGTTGATGCAAATAAAGAAGACAATTATGCTGGAAAACAAAAAAATCGTTTTGGGAATCACGGGGAGTATTGCGGCTTACAAGGCGGCGTATCTGTGCCGCGCACTGCTCAAACGCGGGGCGGAGGTGCAGGTGGTGATGACGCCTGCGGCGAAGGAGTTTATCACGCCCGTCACCCTCTCTGCGCTCACTCAGAAGCCGGTTGTGAGCGAATTTTTTGCGGCAAACGATGGCACGTGGCACAGTCACGTGGATTTGGGTCTGTGGGCAGACCTTATGCTGATTGCTCCCGCCACCGCCGCCACGATTGGCAAAATGGCAAACGGCATTGCCGATAATATGCTGATTACCACCTACTTGTCGATGAAAGCCCCCGTGTTTGTGGCTCCGGCAATGGATTTGGATATGCTGGCGCACCCCGCCACCCAACATAATTTGGACAAACTGCGTGCCTGCGGCAATCACATCATCGACCCCGCTACGGGGCATCTCGCCAGCAATCTCGAAGGCAAGGGGCGGATGGAAGAGCCGGACGCGATTGTGAGCACGATTGAGCTGTTTTTGCAGGGGAGTGTGGGTCAAGCCCGCAATGACAGGGAAGACAGGGGGCTTGCAAAAAAAAAAATCCTGCTGACAGCGGGTCCCACCTACGAAAAGATTGACCCGGTGCGCTTCATCGGCAATTTCTCGTCCGGCAAAATGGGCTTTGCCCTGGCGGAAGTCTGCGCGGAGCGTGGCGCGGAGGTCGTGCTCATCGCCGGTCCGGTGCATTTGCAAACCGCACACCCGCGCATCCAACGCATCGACGTAACCTCCGCCGAGGAAATGTATCGCGAAGCGGTGAAGCAATTCCCGACAGCCGATGCGGCTATCCTCTGCGCCGCCGTAGCCGACTATCAGCCCACGCATTACTCCACTGACAAACTCAAACGCCAGCCCGACCAGCCGCTGACACTGGCACTGAAACCCAACCCCGACATCGCGGCAACGCTCGGACAGATGAAAACGAAAAACCAAACGCTGATTGGCTTTGCCCTCGAAACGGACAAAGAATGGACAAATGCCCGCGAAAAACTGAAGCGTAAAAACCTTGATTTCATCGTCCTCAACTCCCTCAACGACGAAGGGGCGGGCTTCCAAGGCGACACCAACAAGGTCAGCATCATCGCCGCCGACGGCACAAGCGAAACATTCCCGCTCAAATCCAAAAAAGAGGTGGCTGAGGATATTGTGACGCAGACTTTGGCATTATAGCCTCACATCCGCAATTTCATTCCGGCAAAGATGGTGTCGGGCTTGAGGTTGAAGACCGCATTCATTTCGCCCGCCATAGACAAGCCGCAGCGGTCGCACACGCCGGCATTTTTGCCCGCACAAGTTTCCAGACGTGTTCCGTCGGACTGAATGAAATTGGACACCCAGCATTGCTTCTTGAAATTGTTGTGTTTCATCAGTTTAAGTCCCGAAACCGAGTTCATAATCGGATAGCCCGCCCGCTTCTTGGAGATAATCAAATCAATGACCTCGGCGCGGGTGCCCCAATCCAAAAACAGGTCTTCCGTGCCCGCGTAGGGCGTATGAAAATTCAGCGAGATGGACTGAATGGCAGGATTATTTTTGGCAAACTCGATAGTTTCCTCCACCGAAGTGTAATTTTTGGCGTTGATAACCATATTGACGCTCAACTTCGGATGATTGGCTGTGGCGATGTTTTGCACCAGACGGTCGAATGCCCCCTTACCGCGAATTTCATCGTGAAACGCGCCCAAACCGTCGAGGCTCACCCAAATAGAATCGGCGTGAGAGCCTGCGAAGGGCATCTGCGCGTTGGTCGTCATCGTGGCGGAATAGAAGCCAATTTCTTTGGAGAGGTCGATGAGGCTGTTCAAATCAAGCATTGGGGCTTCACGCCACAAAGTAGGCTCACCGCCCTCAAAATCGACGAATCGCGACCCCAGCCGGTAGGAGTATTCCAACTCCTCCCGAATTTGAGCATACGTTTTAATGTGCGGATTAGTCGCTTGATACACCGTGCAATGCTTGCAAGCCAAATTGCACTTGTCCGAAATGAACAGCACCGTTTGCAACGGCTTTTTGCAGCCAAAAAACTTTGCCTTGAAAAACCACCATGGAAGATAAAATAGGGATTTCATTTGAGTTATGAGTTTTTAATTCTTATTAATTCTATCAACAATCCGCTGTATCTCCGCCATCAGTTCCGCAAACGTAACGCTCTCTCCTGCAATCATTTGTCCCTGTATATCCGCATAATCCCGCTCCCATTCCGACATCAATTCTGTCGGCGGCATTGGATTTAGATTGGGCGGATAGTGGGACGTGTAATCCACGCCGCCAATTTTTGAGAAACGCTCTCTATGTGCAACAATGGAATTGTACAACCCCTTGTCTGTTATGGCTTTGTCTGCAAAATCTGTTTGGGCAATGCGGTAAATATCATAAAAATGACGACTTTTGCCCTTGATTTTCATTTTTCCCTTCGGGCGTTGGTGCTCTTCGTGCAGCAAGAACAATTTTTCGAGGAAAGTTCGTTCGGGATTGACACACCGAAAATGAATATCTTCGTCGGCAAAAGGCAAATCAGGGAATGCCTGCCCAATCATCGAACGGAACGGACGAATGGTTGACGGCTCCATGAGCGAACGACTGCCAATTTCCAACAGCACACGCGGCAACACATATTCAGAGTATTCAGTTACAACAGGATAGCGCACCTCAATTTTCACAGGGTCGTCGTCCGCATCTCTTTTGTCCACAACGGCAAGTTCAACATCTGCAATTCCCGCGTTCACAAATGCGTTTGATAGGGCGTGTAGAAAATCATTTTCAATATAGGCGTTAGAGGCATCCTTTAATTTCCCGACTTGCGTTCGACTTATGTCGCCCAAAAAGCCAAAAAACTCCCTGTTGATTGCCAAATCTATATCCTCACTGAATCGGTCAATCAGCCCCCAAGCTTTGCTTAATGAGGTGCCGCCCTTGAACACAAGGTGTTCAACAACATCCATTTGCGTAATCAGTCGCAACGTTTGCACCACCCACCAATCTTTTTCGATGATGAAAGGTTGCAAGCCTGATTTCAAATAAGTTTCGTACAAAATACGCTGTTTTGTTTCAGTATCTAATTTATTCCAACTCATATATTGTTATTTATTAAAGTTTTACGCATAATATCTCGTATCCAGCCCGGTGCTAACTTCATATCATTGACAAGATGTTCTTTTTTTTCTTTTTTGAGGATAGCAACAATCTTTTCCTCTTCATAGTCTTCCACTTTTCCTTTTCCAATTGCTTTAAAAGCCTGTATCGCTAACCCGCTGATTTTTCCGTGAGTCGCTGCATTTTTAGTAGTTGTTTTTTTTAACACCAATGTTGCTTTACCAATTTTCAATTTTCGTGGTGTGCCATCTGTCAGATAGACTACCTTCATCGGGATTTGCGTGGACAGACCAAGTGCATGGAGCGCAAACAATCCGGTTGGGATAATCCGAGCCTTATCTCGCCGCGCAAGGGCAGCCGCAATAGTTTCAATACTCGGCGGTATGCGATTGGAAAATATGCCCTTTTGCGGAATAACATAAATACCTCTGGCAACACGCATAATTTTCTCCTGTTTTGTCAACCGCTCCAGTGCTTTATTACAGGCTTTTGTATCTCCATAAGCAGCAAAATCACTCGAAAAAAAAGCCACACCTCTCTTGGCTTTTTTCATTCGTGTAAGTATCTTATTTTCAACAGTATAATCCATATATTTTATCATTTCTTGTCGCAAAAGTAGTCGATTTTTGCGACAAAAACAAGTTTTTTAATCAATAAATCCGGCAATAATGAGAATCATGCAAAACGCCGTCAGCAGATTGCGCGCCAATAGCCAGCGAATCATAAACCAGTCTATTTCGGCGGCTTGCAGGCGTTGCCAATCGCCCATTGGACCCATCCACCATTGCGGGGTGAACTTTTTTTCGGGGTGTTTTACGAATTGAAACATCAGCAAAAACAGTCCCAACGCCATCGGCAGGGTTAGCAGCGCAAACAGATAATAACCGGAGAGATAGCCCGTAATCACGCCGGCTATGATGCACGTGTATGCTGCCGTCAGCAACAGCAGAAGTGCGAGCAACATGCGGGCTTTGCTTTGCAGCAAGACGGCGAAGGTCATTTTGCCCACCTCTTTGTCAGGCTCATAATCCATGATGGAGTGGGTGTACACGATGTTGGCGACCAACAACCCCACCGGAATGGAGATGAACAGCAACTGCCCGTCTAACTGCCCGCAGGCGGAGTAATAGACCCCCGCCATTGCCAGCGGACCAAACATGATGCCGATAACCACTTCGCCTGTCGTATCACGGTTTGGGCGAAGTGG
>BNTR01000038.1 GCA_025996755.1 Bacteroidia bacterium | reverse complement strand
CGATTGTTGTCGCCACATTCACGGCGTGCGAATTAGACAATTATGACGAGCCGAGTTCGATGCTCACGGGCAAGGTGGTCGATGGCAATGGCAATCCCATTGGCGTACAAGGCTCGCGAGGCAAAGTGTCGCTGCAATTGTGGCAACCGAGCTATCCGCTGACGGCGGGCGCAATAGATGTCTATGTGGGGCAGGATGGCACTTTCTCCGCCAAACTGTTTAACGGCGACTATGTGCTGAAATTGCGCGACGGCAATGGTCCCTGGGAGCACACAGGCGAAGAACTTGCCATACACGTTGGCGGCAATAAGGAGGTTTCCTTCCCCGTGAAGCCGTACTACACCCTCAGCAATGTTACCTATTCGCTCTCCGGCACCACGCTGTCGGCAACCTTCACCATCACGGAGGCAACGGCGAAGGGCATCGACAAGGTATTCCTGCTGGTCAACAGCACGCAGTTTGTCGATGAAGAAGACCAGGTGAAAAGGGAAGAGGGCAATGCCGCCGTGGGAACGCAAACCGTGACCATTGACCTCTCCGGAGATTGGGACAAGCACAAGTTCCTGTATGCCCGCGTAGGTCTGAGGATTAATGGCGTCGAGCATGGCTTGTACGACACGCAAGTGGAGAAGATAAAGTAGCAAGCGAAGCATTTCAGGCAGGTATGAGTTGCCATAGCGAGCGCATACGCTATGGCAACTTATGCTTGCCTGCTTGTTTGAAAATTCACAAATATTTATTACCTTTGCAGCCAAATAATAATGCAAAAATATAATGGAAACAGCAACGATTAACAGAAATTACGCGGAAGTGGTAAGTGGGGGAAAAATTGGCTTGGATGGCATCCGCGCCGGATGGTATCGTTTTTTAGAGAGATGTGAAGACTATTGGGATTTATTTACAATTTGGATGCGTAGAAATCAGCCAACTTATCCGCTTGAAGATGTTATGAAAGAGGAGTTTGAACGTAGGGGACTGAAATACGATGTATAATGTGGTCTTTAGTATATCTGCAAAAAAAGATTTGAAAAGGGTAAATTCTATTTATCTCGATTCGGTTTCATCTCATATTAAACAACTTTCTGTAAATCCTCGACCATTTGGATGTAAAAAGTTGTCCGGTTCAAAAAATAAGTATCGTATTCGTGATGGAGTTTACCGGATAATTTACACCATCGAAGACAATATTTTAACGGTGGAAGTTGTCAAAATTGAGCACCGCAGTAGGGTATATGAATGATTACAAATTTTTAAAAATGGTTTTTATTATGAAGCACAAATATTTTTTGTTTTATGCACTTATGGCGGGTTTAGCGAGTTGCCAATGCGGCGGAAAAATGGAGCCTGCGCAGTATCGCAATCCCGTAATCAGGGAGGCGGCAATGCCCGACCCCACAGTTATCAAGGCAGATGACGGTTATTTTTACGTCTATGCCTCCGAAGATGTGCGCGGGATGGTCAATCAGCGGAATGTGCCTATCTATCGCTCGGTGGATATGGTGAATTGGACGTTTGTGGGCACGGCTTTTACCGACTCTACGCGCCCCACATTTGAGCCACGAGGTGGCATTTGGGCACCCGACATCAACTATATCAACGGGCAATATGTGTTGTACTACGCCGTGTCGGAGTGGGGAGGCGAGCAAACTTGCGGTATTGGCACGGCAGTAGCCGATGCGCCGCAGGGACCGTTCCGTGAGGCAAAAATGCTCTTCCGCAGCAATGCCATTGGGGTGCAAAATTCGATTGACCCCAACTATTTTGAAGATGCGGATGGCACAAAATATCTCTTTTGGGGCAGTTGGCACGGCATTTGGGGCATCGAACTCACCGACGACGGGCTTGCCATCAAACCGGATGCCGTAAAGCGGCAAATAGCAGGCACGGACTACGAAGCCGCATATTTGCACAAACGCGGCGACTATTATTATCTGTTTGCCTCCATCGGGCGGTGCTGCGAGGGACTTGCAAGCACCTACACCGCAGTGGTGGGACGTTCCAAAGATTTGTGGGGACCCTACCTGTCGCGGCAGGGCGAGCGGATGCTCGACAATCGCCACGACATTGCGCTCATTGCCAATTATTCCTTTGTGGGACCGGGGCATAATTCGGAGATTATACCCGATGAAGACGGCAACGATTGGGTTTTTTATCACGCCTACGACCGGATTGCGAGTTACAACCTTGCCAAGCCGGTGCGCTATCTCTTGCTCGACGAAGTGGTTTGGACAGACGGCTGGCCTCTGTTCAACGATGGTTCGCCGTCTAAAGAAAGCGTAGTGCCATCATCCGCAGGTCGATGACCTGTGGTTATGAAAATCAAGCCCTGTCGGGCTAATTGTTCATTGTGCCAAATTTTGCAGTTTTATTGTCAAATTTTTAAGTTATTTGTTGCGATGGATTGCGTAACTTTACACCCGATATATTTTTGTTACTAATTTTAGAAATTTCATTAAACATGAGAAAAACATTCAGAAAATTTGCAACATGGCTGCTCATAGTGGCAGCCACGCCCTTTGCAGGGGGGGGGGTACAGCAATTATGGGCTGAAGCCCCACAAGAGGCTAAAATCGCCGTAACAGGCGTGGTGTCTGATGTGGACGGTCCAATCATCGGAGCCAATGTCGTCGAAAAAGGCAATCCGGGCAACGGAACTGCCACCGACGTAGATGGCAAATACTCGCTCCGAGTATCGCCAAGTGCCACCATTGAGGTGGCGTATCTGGGTTATTCGACCCAGGAAGTGCCCGTGAATGGGCAAACAACAATCAATGTTACTTTGTTGGAAAATGCCGGTGACTTGGATGAAGTGGTGGTAATCGGCTATGGCACGACCACACGAAAGAACTTCACCGGTTCGGTGTCTTCCGTCCGGTTGGAAAACTCGCCCATTGCGCTGGCTTCCAATCTGAACGCCCTCGAAGCCATCAAAGGCAATGTGGCGGGGTTGGACATCGGGGCTACGAACTCCGCCGGAGGACAGCCGAGTATGCAGATGCGCGGGCAAAAATCCATTTCGGGGAACAACGACCCGCTGATTGTGGTGGATGGAGTCATCTATCTGGGCAGTATCAGGGATATTAACCCGAATGATATTGCCTCGTTTGATGTTCTGAAAGATGCGACTTCGGCGGCGGCTTACGGCTCGCGTTCCGCAAACGGGGTCATTATGATTACCACGAAAAAAGGACATTCAGCCAAACCGGTGATTACGTTTAACGCTACGGGAACTGTCCAAAGTTGGCAAAATCGACCGGAATTGATGAAAGCCGACCAATGGTTGGAATCCGTGGAGGCGCGAATGAACAGTACCGACCTCAGTTGGATGCAACCGCAAGAAAAAGAAAATATGGATGCCGGCAGAGAAACGGACTGGTTGGACGCTGCTACCCGCACCGGATGGATTCAAGACTATCAGGCAGCGGTTTCCGGCTCTGGGGAGAAGATGAACTATTATTTGTCGGCTGCATGGGCGGACAATGAGGGCGTAATTGTAGGTGACCGGTATAATCGCGTATCAGTATTGGGAAAAATCAATACCGATATTACCGACTGGCTGCAAGTGGGCGTTGATGCCGCCTACACACAATCGGATTATTCCGGTGCAGGTGCCGATATTTACCAAGCCACAGTGATGTCGCCTTATGGTATGATGTATCGGGATGAAGCCCATACCTTGTTGGAAAGGTATCCCTACACTCAATCCGGCATAAATCCATTATGGGGTGTGTCGGACGGTACGCACGATAATATAGATGTGCGGAATAATTTCCGTATAAACACGTATGCCGTTGTTAAATTGCCATGGCTTCCGGGCTTAAGTTATCGGTTTAACTATGCTGCTAATTTGAACAAAGTCGAAGAAGGGAATTTCTATTATGAAACGCATTATGTGAGGATGGGGGCGTATAATGATGAAACCCGTTATTCTCCGTCAGCCTATCAGGGGCTGCTTTCCAACGCGAACGGATATATCAATAACAACACAACTTCCAGTTGGGTGCTTGACAATATCCTGAACTATAAAAATGTATTTGGGAAGCATTCCATTGATTTAACGGCGGTAGCCACCCGCGACCGCCGCAATTACGGAGAAATTATTGCAAGGGGGAGCAATTTTGCTGAGAACGGAAACACCACCCTGGGCATCAATGGACTGCAAAAGGCGACGACGCAAAAAGTGGAGCAGAAAAAAGACCAGCGTTCCAACATTGGCTATTTGGGAAGAGCCTCTTATGCGTTTGACAACCGCTATTTCCTCACGGCATCCATCCGCCGCGACGGAGCCTCCGTTTTCGGAGCGAACAATAAATGGGGAAACTTTGTGGCTTTAGGTGCAGCATGGAACATCACTCAGGAAGATTTTCTGAACGATTTGGACTATTTGAATAATCTGAAAGTGAAACTCTCGTGGGGAAAGAACGGTAATCAGGGCTTAGACCCTTATGGTACGCTTTCTACCGTCAAAAACGCATATTCCGGCGGGGTGCGCTACGAATTTGGAAACAGCAATATTCTGTATGGGCTACAGACCGATGCCCTGGGCAATGCCGGTTTGGGTTGGGAAGCGACCCAGTCATGGAATACAGGGTTTGAATCCGCTTGGTTAGGCAACCGCTTGTTCTTTGACATAGATGTTTATTTTTCCAAGACTACCGACCAGATTTTCACCCGTGATATTCCGATAATGACCGGTTTCAAGACAATGAAATCTTCGATGGGGCAGATTGATAACAGCGGCGTTGAATTGACGCTTCGTAGCGTGAATGTGGAAACACCTGATTGGCATTGGATGACAGGATTTACATTTTGGTTGAATCGAAACAAACTTGTTCATCTGTATGGCGAGGATTTGGACGGCGACGGAAAAGAAGATGATGATATTTCCGGCAACCGTTTTATAGGCAAACCCTTGGGTGCTATTTTCGGATATGTGCAAGACGGGATTGTGCAGGAAAGCGATGTTGATTACATTGCGGCAAATGGCGTATCAGCAGGCGTACCTAAATACAAAAATATAGATGGAAGCAGCGACGGCAAAATCACTGCGGACGACCGAGAGATTTTGGGTTACGAGACTCCGAATTTCAGATTGAACATGAGTAACACGGTAACGTATAAAAACTGGGACCTGTACGCCATGTTTACCGGCACATTCGGCGGCGGAGGCTATTATCTGAAATCAAACGACCGTGCGTATGCGACCAACCTTTCCGGCGTACACAATACGAACAGCATCTACATTCCCTGGTGGACACCTGAAAATAAAAGCAACACCTATACCTCAGCCACATTTAGCGGCGATGGACGCTTTAAGGGATTGCAAAGCCGTACTTTTGTCCGCTTGCAGGATGTGACCCTGTCATATACTTTCCGCGAGCCTTGGGTGAAAAAAATGGCAATTCAGAATTTGAAACTGTTCCTGACGGGAAAAAACCTGCTTACCCTCACCGGATGGCAAGGCGGCGACCCGGAAGTGGGAACGCCTGTTGGCGGTAATACTTATCCGGTGCTGACCTCGTTTAGTGTGGGTGCCAATATTAGTTTTTAATGTTTTTAATAGGAATAAATTTATGAAAAAGATGAAAATAACGAACAGTTTTTTGGTATTGCTGGCGATGCTGGCTTTCACCAATTGTGATGATGATGCTTTTTTGACGGAAAAGCCGGAAACGTTTTATACCGTTGACAATGCGTTTTCCACTTCGGAACAGGTAGACCAGGTGCTGGTAGCGTGTTATTCACATATTCGTGTGATGTATTGTATGTTTGAAGAGAGTATGCCCACTTGGGTTTTTCGGGGTGGCAACGGCACGGATATGTGGGATGTGGCCACTATCCGACGAGGAAGCCGTTTCAATGACTACGGGGTGATAAATCCGGAGCATGACGTATTTTACACCAATTATTCGCATTGGTATCAGTTAATCTCCAAAGCCAACCTTGCATTGTATGCGGCAGAGTTGCCGCAAATTATGTGGGCTTCGGCGGCTGACAAGGCTTACGCTGTTGCACAGGCGCGCTTCTTCCGCGCATTCTGCTACCGCAACTTGGGCGAACTCTATGGCGGCGTTCCCATTGTAAAGGATATTACGACTTCGCCGCGCTACGACTATGAACGCACCGGTCGCGTAGAAACATATCAGTTTGCCATCAACGAACTGGAAGCCATCCTGAACGACCTGCCGGAAACATCGACTCAGCCGGGACGGATTGTCAAAGGTGCCGCACAGCACACCCTCTGCCAACTTTATTTGGATAAAGGGCTTGCACTCGAAGAAACAGGAAATACTTCGGAGGCAAAAACGGCGTATGAAAAATCCGTCACTTATGGCAACGATGTAATCAACGGTTCGCAATACAGCCTGATGACCGAACGCTTCGGCTCGCGCAAGACCGAAAATCCGGATTTCTATTTTTCCAACTCAGTAGCCAACCAGAAGCCGGAACGCTTATATTCAGCTGCCGGCTATTCCTTTACAGGCAATGTCTATTGGGATTTGTTTCAGGAAGGAAATCAAAACTATCAGGAAGGCAACAAAGAGGCTATCTGGGTTGCTCAGATAGATTATGCAGCCTACAAGGCGGAAGACGGACAGTCGAAGTTGCAATACTCCCGTGAGTTTGGTCCGGTGTTCCGCGAGCCGATGGCGGCGCATGTAAAGGGTGAACTCGAAGATGTAGGCGGGCGTGGCATTGTACAGGTGATGCCAACTTTCTACACCCGCGACATCATCTATGAAGGCAAATGGAGCGATGACCTGCGCAATTCGGAATCCGTATTTCGGAGAACATTCCTCGGCAATGTAGAAACCTCTCCTTATTTCGGCATACCGGTGCCATGGAGCGTAATTTATAAAGACGGAGAAAGCCAAGATGCCATTAATGCTGCCAAAACGCAGTGTTTCCCCGTTTCCTGTAAAATCTACACGGATAAATATACCGGTCTCTCGGACGGCGAAAACCGCAGTAATCTTTTCCGCGACGAATACCTGATTCGCCTGCCGGAAACCATCCTCCTGCGTGCCGAAGCCAAGATGCGCGCAGGTGATAATGCCGGCGCGGCGACAGACATCAACCTGCTGCGCAGTCGTGCCCAATGCACTTACATGGTAACTGCTGCGGATGTGAATGTGGACTTGATTCTGGACGAACGCGCCCGTGAATTGGTGTATGAAGAAACCCGCTGGAACACGCTGCTCCGCATGGGCGGCACCATCGCGGTTGACCGTATCAAAAAATACGCTTACTGGGACGACCCGCGGGCGACGCTGACCCGGGATTTCAACCTCTGGCCCATTCCGCAAGTCGTAATCGACACCAATAAGGACAAGCCCATGGCGCAAAATCCGGGATGGTAATGCTCAATATCCAATAATATCAGGAAGGCTGTCTCAAAAATTCTTTTGAGGCAGTTTCCCTCTTATTGTTTACACGATGACATTTAATGATAATTTTTTTTGTACCTTTGTCAAAAATTGAATTATGGGACGATATTTTAATGTGGCAGGACCCTGCAACGAAGCCAATCACTACATGATAGAGGCTTCTTCGCGACTGTCGGGAATAAGGGAACTTATTGACCAACAGCAGTATTTTGTTATTCATGCCCCGCGTCAGAGTGGCAAAACCACTTTTTTGCTTGATTTGGCAAGCCACATCAACCGTGAGGGCAAGTATTATGCGCTATATTGCTCGTTGGAAGTGGCGCAGGGAGTGATTAACCCAAAGGATGGCATTCCTACGATAGTGCAAGGGATAGCGTCTGCTTTACGGCGGTTATCAGTCATTCCAAATGGCAAAAATTTTGCAAAAGAAGCCGATTTAAATAACGCTTATGTTCTTCTTGATGAACTTTCTACTTTTTGTATCTCTTTGGACAAGCCATTAGTCATCTTTTTCGACGAAGCCGATTGCCTGAGCGAGGGAACACTGATTTCCTTTCTGCGGCAGTTGCGTGATGGTTACAACACGCGAACGGTGGCTCCGTTTGTCCATTCGATAGCCTTGGTGGGGATGCGCAACATCCGCGACTTTAAAGCGCAGATTCGTCCCGAAAGTGCGAGTTTGGGCAGCGCAAGTCCGTTCAATATTGTGAAAGAGGCATTGACTCTTCGTAATTTCACGAAAGACGAAATAGTGGGATTGTACGGGCAACATACGACTGCGACCGGACAGATATTCGAACCGGAAGCCATTGACTTGATTTTTCAACAAACGCAGGGACAACCGTGGTTGGTCAATGCTATTGCCTGCGAGGTGATTGAAAGAATGCTTCAGTCCGATTATACCCAACCGGTTACTGCCGAATTAGTGCATCAAGCCATCTACACCATCATTTTGCGGCGCGATACGCATATTGATAGCCTGCTGGAACGGCTCAAAGAGGAGCGGGTGCAGCGGGTAATGGAGCCTGTGATTATCGGCGAATTGTCGGGAGTTGACTCGCAATCGGACGACTATCACTACACCACAGATCTTGGGCTGATAAAGAAAGCCAACGGCGTAATTATGCCCTCCAACCCCATATATGCTGAAGTCATTATCCGCACATTGAGTGCCAATTCGCAAAAAGACTTGGGCGAAAGCCGGTATGACCACCGGATGCCTCGCTACCTGAAAGACGGACGCATCGACATGACCTATCTCATGCAGGATTTTCAGTCGTTCTGGCGCGAGAACAGCGAAATTTGGATAGAGCGTTACCAGTACAAAGAGGCTGCGCCACAATTGATTATGCAGGCTTTTCTACAGCGGGTGGTCAATGGCGGTGGAGAAATCATTCGCGAGTTTGCCGCAGGTTACAGGCGGATAGATTTGTGCGTAAAGTATGGAGGGCAAAAATATCCCATTGAACTGAAACTCCGCCGCAGTGCTCAAACGGAAGAAAACAGTTATTCCCAAATACTTGATTATATGGACACCCTGGGTGTCAAAGAGGGCTGGCTGATTATATTCGACCGCCGTCCCGAAATAGATTGGGACACCAAAATCTATCTCAAAACGGAAAAGGTGGAAGGAAAAACAGTTACAATTGTTGGTTGTTGAAAAAAAGTTTTTTATGAAACACACAATTTTAATAATCGGGTTGTTATGTTCGGCGGCAATCCACGCAAAAGACAAGCCGGGCGGGCTAAGAACCGATTTACTTGAACATACGGACAGGACGTGGCAGAATGGCTATCTGTCCAACATCCCCGTATGGCGTTTGGATGCGGCTATTGAACCGTTGCAATATGTGCAGATTGGGTCTTTACATCCCGCTTTCAGTTGGCTCGTGCCGGGGACGGGGCAGGCTACGCGGCAAACGGCTTACAGGATTATTGTGGCAGATGCTTACAAAGATGCCGCAGAAGGGCACGGTTCGGTTTGGGACAGCGGACAGACGAATAGCGATTTATCCGTCGCCGTGAAGTATGCCGGGCAGGCTCTGCAACCCAACACGAATTACTTCTGGCGTGTGAAAACTGTAACAAATACCGGCGGAGAAAGCGATTGGTCGGACATCAAAGCCTTTCGCACCGCTGCCACGCTGTCGGAATATGCAACGAGTTTTTATCCGCAGGTGAAAACGATGGAACACGCTGTTGCCATTCATCCCGTTGCATCCGGAGTGACGGTGGTAGATTTCGGGAAAGATGCTTTTGGGCAGGCTGTGCTGACGCTCACTTCCAAATCGGGAGCGGACTCGGTGACAGTGCATCTTGGAGAAATTCTGTCGGGAAATCGTGTGGACAGGAAGCCGCCCGGAACCATCCGTTACCACCGCTATCCGCTGTTGCTCCTGCCCGGGACGCATACCTACCGGATTAAAATCGAGAAAGACAGACGGAATACCGGCTCGGCAGCCATTTTAATGCCCGCTTATGTCGGTGAAGTGATGCCGTTTCGGTATTGTGAAATAGAGGGTTACAACACTCCGCTAACTGCCGCCAACGTTGTCAGAGAAAGCGTCCACTATCCGTTCGACGAAACGGCATCTTCATTCCAATGCAGTAACGATACACTGAATCAAATATGGGATTTTTGCAAATATTCGGTGAAGGCAACCACTTTTGCAGGCATTTACGTGGATGGCGACCGCGAGCGGATTCCATACGAGGCGGATGCCCTGATTAATCAACTTTGCCATTATGCAGTGGAAAACGAGTACGCCATCGCGCGCCGCTCGCACGAATATCTCTTGCAACACCCAACCTGGCCTACGGAATGGATACTCCAAGCCGTGCTGATTGCGTGGAACGATTATCTTTACACCGGTGATGAACGCTCTTTAAAAGCCAATTACAATATTCTGAAAGCCCGGACGCTTGCCGCGCTGAAAGAGAAAAACGGGCTTATCAGCACCACAACCGGTCTGCAAACACCTGAGTTTGCTTCGCAGATTCGTTTTTTCAAAGAGCCGCTCCGCGACATCGTGGACTGGCCTCATACAAGCACCTTTGGACAGGAGGGTGGTGAAGACGACGGTTTTGTATATACCGATTACAATGCCGTGACCAATGCCTACCACTACGAGGCTCTCAAGCGGATGGCGCAGCTCGCCGGCGCATCGGACAGGCAGGACGAAGCCGCTTCTTATGCCCGCCAAGCAGAGGCATTCAAAGCCCTTTTCAATCGTTCGTTCTACAATCCTGAAACAGGGACATACAAAGACGGTATCTCCACCGACCATTCTTCCTTACACGCCAATATATTCCCGCTTGTTTTTGATATGGCGCCGATTGAGAAAAAACCAAAGATTGCCGAATTTATTCGCTCGCGGGGAATGGCTTGCAGCGTTTACGGCTCCCAATTTCTGATGGATGCCCTCTATGAAGCCGCCGATGCAGAATATGCCCTGTCGATGCTGACCAAGACGGACGACCGGAGCTGGTACAATATGATTCGCGTCGGCTCCACCATTTCCCTCGAAGCGTGGGACAACAAATACAAACCCAATCAGGACTGGAACCACGTCTGGGGTGCTGCTGCCGGCAATATCATCGCCCGCAAACTGATGGGAATAGAACCGCTCGAACCCGGATTTAAAAAAATCCGCATCAAACCGCAACCGGCAACGCTCAGTCGTGCCGAAATACAGGTGCCGTCCATTCGGGGCGACATCCGTGTCGCCTTTGAAAATCAACCCGACAAACGATTTGCGTTGCAAGTAGAAATCCCTGCCAACAGTGTAGCCGAAGTATGGCTGCCCAAACTGTCGGCAAAGTACAAAATCACAAGGAACGAGGTTGGGGTAAAAGGGACGGTGGACGGTAATTTCGTCAAAGTAGATACCGGCTCGGGGAAGCATCTGTTTATAATTGAAGCATTAAAATAAAAGTTGCCAATGTCAATGAAAACAATAATTACCGCTATATGTTTGATGTCGTCTATCCTGTGCAGTGCGAAACAAATCGACAGAGAAGCCCTTGTCAAGCGGCATACCGTTCATCTCGACAAATTGTCGGATTCGGAATTGCTGCAAGTCGGCAACGGCGAAATAGCCTTCGGCATTGATGCCACCGGCTTGCAGACATTCTACGGCAACACGATGTCGCAATGGGGATGGCACTCCGTTCCCTGTCCGGTAGAAGGCGGTCGCGCCGCCCTGAAATTGGAGGAATTTGACTTTCACGGGCGCAAACTTCCGTATCGCTCGTCATCGGAAGGACAAAAAGAACTCTTCGCGTGGATGCGCGAAAACCCGCACCGGATATGCCTCGGTCGGCTGCGATTCCTGATTAAAATGAACGACGGACGATTCATTGCACCGAGCGATGTCGGAGACATCCGTCAGACGCTTGACCTCTGGAGTGGAATCATTGAGAGCCGTTACACGATTGAAGGCATCCCCGTCCGTGTCGAAACCTGCGTTGAGCCGGCAACCGGAACGCTGTCCGTTCAAGTCGCCTCTCCGCTCATTGAGGCGGGGCGTTTGCAGGTCGAATGGGCATTCCCTTATGGTCATCACGGTGTGACAGGTGCCGAATGGACAAAGCCCGATGCCCACCAAACAACGGCAGCCAGAAGCAAACACCGGATTGATTTTGTACGGCAACTTGATGCAACAACCTATCACGCGGCATGGAGTTGGGAAGGTGGGGCTATATTCGACGAAACGGCTCCGCATACATTCGTCTTGACACCAAATCGGAAAGCGACGACGTTCCGGTTTGTTGCACACTATGCGCAGCAAAAAACAGCTCAACTCCCGATGGTCAAAGCCGCTTTGCAAGCCTCGAAGAAGCACTGGACTGCATTCTGGCAGTCGGGTGGAGCGATTGACCTTTCCGGCAGCAGCGATGCGCGGTGGAAAGAATTGGAACGCCGCATTGTGCTTTCGCAGTATCTATTGGCGGTGAACGAGGCAGGCTCTCTGCCGCCGCAGGAAAGCGGACTGTTTAACAACAGCGGCTGGTATGGAAAGTTCCACCTTGAAATGCACTGGTGGCATGGCGCACATTATGGATTATGGGGACGCTGGCAGATGATGGACAGGAGTTTGGGGTGGTATCGCGACATCCTGCCCAAAGCAAAAGAACTGGCGCAATCGCAGGGCTTCACCGGTGCCCGCATGCCCAAGATGACAGGTCCGGAAGCGGAAGATTCGCCGTCAGGCACGGGACCGCTCCTGATATGGCAACAGCCACATCCCATTTTTTATGCCGAATTGGAATATCGCCTGAATCCTGCAAAAGCCACACTGGAGAAATGGCGCGACATCGTGCAGGAGTCCGCAGAGTTTATGGCATCCTTTGCCTTTTTTGATGAGGCAACGCAGCATTATGTGCTTGGTCCGCCGCTGGCAACAGTATCCGAAAACTCCAACTACAGGCAGTCGTGGAACCCCACTTTCGAACTTTCGTATTGGCGGACAGGGTTGCGCTGGGCACAGACATGGCGCGAGCGGCTTGGATTGCCCCGTGAGCCGAAATGGGACGATGTGCTCCGGAAACTCGCACCCCTGCCTCAGCAGGATGGCGTGTATCTGTCGCAGGAGAATATGCCGGATACCTATACCAATATGAACTGGGAACATCCCTCGCTCATCGGTGTCGGCGGTATGTTGCCCGGCGATGGCACAGACCCGATTGTCGTGAAGAAGACGGTAGAAAAAGTGTGGGCTACCTGGATTTGGGACAAATGCTGGGGCTGGGACTTCCCAATGATGGCAATGGCAGCCGCGAAAAACGGCAGACCCGACATAGCCATTGATGCCCTGCTGCATCCCTCATTCAAAAACGCAATCAATAAAGCAGGATTGAGCACCGGCGGTCCGTTTCCCTACTTCCCCACCAACGGCGGCATTCTGTATGCCGTAGCTCTGATGGCTGCCGGCTGGGACGGCGCACCGGCTCAATCGGCACCCGGCTTCCCAAGCGATGGCGCATGGGTGGTTCGCTCCGAAGGATTAGTGCCGGCACCATAATAATTGAAAATTTTTATCTACCTTTGCACAATCAAAAAGCTGCATTTGTAACTTGAATGTACGAATTATAAGAATATGGAACAATTAACAGTCGTGAAAATTGGCGGAAAGGTGATTGAAGACCCTGTGGCTTTGAAGGCTTTCCTGAAAGATTTTGCAAAAATTGCCGGTCACAAACTGCTGGTGCACGGTGGCGGGCGGTCGGCAACGACCCTGGCAGAGAAGTTAGGCGTGAAAACGCAAATGGTGAGCGGCAGGCGAATCACAGACGCGGCGACGCTCGACATCGCCGTGATGGTCTATGCCGGCTTGGTGAACAAGACCCTCGTGGCGCAACTGCAAGCGTTGGGCGTGGACGCGATTGGGCTGACGGGTGCCGATGTAAACCTCATCCGCTCAACAAAACGCCCCAAAAAAGATGGCATCGACTATGGTTTGGTGGGCGACGTGCAGGACGTTAACACCCCGATTATCAGCGAGTTCCTGCAACAATGCCGAGTGCCCGTGCTGGCTCCCATCACGCACGACGGCAGCGGGCAGTTGCTGAACACCAATGCCGACACCATCGCCTCGGAGACCGCCAAATCCTTGTCTTTCGACTATAATGTGCGCCTGATTTTCTGTTTCGAGAAAAAAGGCGTGCTGAGCGACGAAAAAGATGAAAACAGCGTCATCCAATTCATCGACAAGGAAGAATTTCAGCACCTCAAAGACGAAGGCATCATCACGGATGGTATGATTCCAAAGATAGAAAATGCCCTGCAAGCCATTGAAGCAGGTGTGAAAGAAGTAATCATCACCCGCCCCGAAGATATGAACAATGGCAAGGGGACGTTTATACGATAATTTAGAAATATTTATGGATAGACCGGTCATATATACAATAGGACACTCAACGCATCAACTTGATTATTTTCTTGAGTTGTTAAAAATAGTGGATATAAATTGCATTGTAGATGTTCGGAGCCTACCGGCAAGTACCTATAATCCACAATACAATCAAGACTCATTTAACAAATTTCTCAAAAACAATAATATTACTTACTTGCATTTTGCTGATGAATTTGGCGCACGGCAAACAGATTATGATTTGTTAGATAATGATGGAAAATTAGATTTTGAAAAAGTCAGAAAGACACGGTCGTTTAATTACGGAATTGAAAGAATTTGGCAGGGAGTAAATCAAGGATTTAGAATTGCATTAATGTGCTCTGAAAGCGAGCCATTGGATTGTCATCGGTTTTCTATGGTTTCAGTTGGACTGGAAAAAGATGGATTTGATGTGTTACATATCTTGAAAGACAAATCTGTTAAAGCAAATTTGGACTTGGAGAAAGAATTGTTGAAGCAATTTGAGAAAAAAATACCGCAAATAAATTTGTTTGAACCGGATATTACTGTAGAACAACAATTAAAAGAAGCTTTTAGATTAAAAAATAAAGAAATAGGATTTTCTCCATATTTAACTCGTAAAGAACAAGAAATGTATGATTAAACTTTACACTATAGGATTTACAGAGAAAACTGCTGAAACATTTTTTAAGTTATTACACAAAGCAGGTGTAAAAAAAATTCTTGATATAAGAATTAATAATGTTTCTCAGTTGGCAGGATTTGCAAAAGGCAAAGATTTGGAATATTTTGCAAAAGCAATAGTTAATACTGATTATGAGCACAATATAGATTTAGCACCTACTAAAGAATTATTAAAAAATTATCGAGACAAAAATATTAGTTGGTCGCAATATGAAAAAGAATATATTAGCACTCTTGACAAAAGGCAAATTATCAAAAAAATAAACTTTGAAAAATTAGACGGAACGTGTCTTTTATGTAGTGAACACAAACCCGATATGTGTCACCGAAGGTTACTTGCAGAATATCTAAAAAAGAATAATAAAGAAATTGAAATTATACATTTAATCAAGTAAAAGCTATGTCAAAAGTTCGTTTTGTATGTTTAGCAAACTCCTTCAAAGAAGGAGGAAGATGTCTGGCAGGAGTTGTGTTAGACAGTAATAATGTTCCAATATTTGATAATGGTGTAATTCAATGGATTAGACCTATTAGTAAATCTTTTCATGGTAAAATTGATGCTGCTTTGGTTGAAAATATCAATCTCCTTGACATCCTTGAAATAGATGTATTGGAGTATCCTAATTTGGATAGTTATCAATCTGAGAATGCTATTTTTGTAGAAGATTCAATTCAAGTAATTGGGAAATATGATAAAAACAGTTTGGCGGCTTTTTATGATTCAAATAATTTAATCTTTGGCAATAAAGGGAAAGCTATTCATCCGGACAATATTGCAAGCCATAAACATTCTTTGATGTTTATAAAGACCACTGATTTTGAGGTTTTTCAAAAGAAATATGAGAATAATCCAAATTCTAAAATAAGACTTAGATTTACTTACAAGGAAAATTTGTATGATTTGCCTGTCACAGACCCTGTTTTTTTGAAAAAATATCAAACTAATCCCGATTTTATGAAAGATTACAATCAGATGGATTTAGCTCTATCTATTGGCGTTGAACATGAAGGTTGGTATAACAAACTTGTTGTCGGCATTATTCTGTCATGCATAGATAATCATAATAGTACAATTATTCCGCTTAATAAAATATGAAAAAAATGGAATTTGAAATGGTCGCGAAAACGCTCTACGGCTTGGAGGAAATCCTCGCCAGAGAACTGACGGAATTGGGTGCCAACGACATTCAAATCGGACGGCGTATGGTGTCGTTCACGGGCGGCAAGGCTTTGCTCTACAGGGCTAACTTCCACTGCCGCACGGCTTTACGCATCCTGAAGCCCATCGCGACGTTCAAGGCGGCTAATCCCGATGAGGTGTATGAGCAGGTCAAAACCATTGACTGGTCGCAATATATCGCGTCGAAAAAGACGTTTGCCATCGACACGGTGGTCAATTCCGAGAAATTTACGCACTCCAAATTCGTTGCCTATCGGGTGAAAGACGCGATTGTGGACTGGTTTGAAGCCAACGATATGCGCCGCCCGTCGGTGAGCGTGACCAACCCCGACGTGCAGTTGCACGTGCATATTTCGCACAACGAAGTGAGCATCTCGCTCGATAGTTCGGGCGAATCGCTCCACAAGCGCGGCTACCGCCTCGAAGATGGCGAAGCCCCTCTGAATGAGGTGCTTGCGGCAGGGATGATTATGAAAACGGGCTGGCACGGCGAAAGCAATTTCATCGACCCGATGTGCGGCTCGGGCACCCTCCTCATCGAGGCGGTATTGATAGCCCTGAACATCGCTCCGGGCGTTTTTCGCCAGCAATACGCCTTTGAAAAATGGAGCGATTTTGATGCCGATTTGTTTGAAACGATTAGTTCGGACGACGCTTACGAACGCGAATTTAAGTTCAAGGCATTCGGCTCGGATATTTCGCAAAAGGCGGTTTCCATCACCAAGGCAAATGTGAAAAATGCCGGACTTTCCAAGTACGTCGAAACGAAGGTGTGCGCCGTGCAAGACCTGACAAAAGTCCCCGCAAGCGGCATCTTAGTCACCAACCCGCCGTATGGCGAGCGGCTGAACCCGCGCGACCTGATGCAGATTTACGCCGCCCTCGGCGAACGCCTCAAACACGCCTTTGAGGGCTACAGCGCGTGGGTCATCTCCTCCAACGTGGAGGCAATGGAGCAAATCGGACTGCGCCCATCGGAAAAACACCGCCTCATCAACGGCGACATCACGTGTGAATACCGCCATTACGCGATTTTTGCGGGGAAGCGGAAAGAATTTGTGACGGAAACCAACGAAAAAAAGAAACTTGTCAAGGTGCTCTCACAGCCCGCATCTGTATGACATAATCAACAAAGGAATCCCATCTACACTCCCATCAGCGTGCGCTTTATTAGAACAGTGGATTGCTGATTGATGTGCTTGTTCAGGATTTTTTGCTCGCTCTTTTCCAACAGGGCATACGGGCTTTCGTGCTCTTTCAGGAAATCCTCCAACGCATCTCTGACGAACAAGCCCATCAACTTGCCAAATTCTTTGGGCATTGAGATTTCGCCGATTTTGCTGATGACGTTGTTCAGGCGATTTTCTGTGACGTAGGCTTCGGCAACGGCGAGCAGTGCGGTTAATTCCTCGCCGTAAGTGGGTTTGACAAACAGGGTGGGCGTGCGTTTTTTGATGGATTTCTTTTCGGCGAAGCGCGCATTTTTGTTTTTGAGCAGCAATCGCGACCCGTTGCGCAGGTAAATCGGCTCTGTCGGGCGAATCACCACGCCCTCGCAGATATTATCCTCAACCGGCGGCAACCCCATCCACTCGGCTATGCAACTTTGAAACGCATTCGGATACTGCAAACACTCATCTAACGTCCCTTGAAACAGGGCTTTAGCATAAATAAACTGTTCCGCCTCAAAAAATTCGCGGATTTCGTCTGCCGTGAGATATTTGCCGCTGTCCGCCCGCTGAATATACAAATCGAAGCCATAAAACTCGTGCCGTGGGCAGTAAAAAACGCCCTTCTGGATGGCTTTTTGCTTCATATCGTTCTTCACGTCGGGATGCGGATAGGTGCCGCCAAACATCTCGCCGAACACCTGCAACGTGTCTGTTTCGGGATATTTTGCCTTCACTCGTTGAAACAGGCTGACAACTTTGGCTGTGTAGCGCGCGAGCAACTCCTCATAGTCGTAAAACTTGTCGCCCTCCTCCACGAAATCGCTGCGCTTGGCAAACCGCACCGCCGCGCCGTCGGTTACGAAACAAGTGTTAGACCCGTGCACCTTTTCCTGCACCACATACTGCTGAGAAGCCGAAACCTCCATCCGAATCTTGTCGACAAACGCCGTATCATACGTGTTTTCGACTGAATTGTACTTTTTAAATACTAACATAATCTAATCGGTTTTAATAAATAATGCAAAGGTAATGTATTTATTTTTATTATGCAAATTTTTTCGCGGCTACTTCAGGGCAAACGCATTAAAATAAAGCCATAATTCTGCGATTTTGATTTCGTCTGTTACCCCGCACTGCCCTTCGCTTCGCTTGTACGGGGTTATCGAAATTTAACGCCTTCCGGCGTAGCAGACGGTTTTTTTTGCAATTTGCAAAAAAATCTCCAAAATTATTTGCACAATTTCAAAATAATTGCTTACCTTTGCAGTCGAAAAATTGAGCAAAGGGTTACGTTCAATTCTTCACGTTCTTTGATGAAAAAATAGAAGCATTTAATATTATCCCACTTAGAAATCCGCAAAATTTCGTCACGAAAGGGGTGATAGGCAAATGGTACCATGTCCTCTTTTGTATAGAGGCATGGGACTATTGCTTAATTCTTTCGTGAAGGCGTGCGGAGCCTCTAAGTAGAATAAGCAATAGTCCCATGCCTCTAAAACTTTTTTTAAAATTACAATTACAAACTGCTAATCGGCGGGACAGAGAGGCGAAAAAACACAAATTATGGGTACAATTAATGTAAAAGGTCTCGTGAAAGAGGCGGATGTAAAAAAAGAGATTACGAACATGATTAAAAACGGTTCGTGTCAAGTCAGCGTGGATGGTCAAGTGGTGCAAAAACCGGTTTTTGATTGGATTAACGTAGTAAGTTTGGCGCCAATTTCAAGCTCAGATGATGACGACAACAAGTTTGTTATACCAACCTTCATGTTCAACGC
>BNTR01000037.1 GCA_025996755.1 Bacteroidia bacterium | reverse complement strand
TGATAACAATCTGTATCTGTTTGAAACTGTCTGTAAAAATTGATTGAGTTCACTCCCATAAATTTTATCCTTTCTTCCATGCTACAAAGGTAGCAAATTATTGGGGCGACCTAAACGCCTATACCAATAAATAAAATTGGCAGGTCTGTTGCAATAGATGAATTGCGTAATTTGGTTGATAAACAGATATTAGCAAGAATTGGCGAAACAGGTAGAGGAACTTATTATGAGTTATCAATCAAAAACGACCGAAATGACCGCTAAACGACCGCTAAACGACCGAAAGGTGCAGGTGCTATGTGATCAATCAAATTGTATTAAATTTTGATGCGTTTGCTCTGGACGTTAAGGGTGTTGATTGAAAAATTGAAAAAAAGATGTATGAACATCTATGCCAATCAATTCAAAAATAATTTGTACCTTTGTGCTGTTGTCTGACAATTCTAAAATACGAAAGTTAGTGATTTGAAAGGAGGCAACAATGAATAACGAAAATAAAATTCACGCTTTTGGCGAGGGAAATACAAGGACAACGGCGGTGTTTACAATAAAATACCTTCGTTCATTTGGATACGATGTGAAAAATGATATGTTTGCCGAACATTCGTGGTATTTCCGCAATGCGCTTGTCAGAGCAAACTTCCGCGACCAAACAAACGGAATAGAGCCGACATTAGAATATCTAAATCGTTTCTTTGATAATTTGCTTTTGGGCGAGAAAAACGAACTGAAAAACAGATTTTTACATATCAAGTATGCGGAAATGTTCCCTGTAAATGCAGATAAGTTGGGTATAAACGACACCAACAATGTCGGAGAAGTGTCGGAGAAGCGTCGGAGAAGTGTCGGAGAAGTGTCGGAGAGGCAAAATAAAGTTTTAGAAATAATTGCCGCGAACAAAAACATTTCTGCTCGACAACTCTCGGAATTGCTAAATACAACCGATAGAACAATCGAAAGAGAAATAAAAAAAATGAGAGAGATGAATATTATTGAACGCATTGGCGGCGACAGAGGCGGACACTGGAAAATTATAATGAAAGGAGGCAACAATGAGTAAAATATCAATCCGCTTTTTCAACGACCGCGAAGTTCGTGCCGTGTGGGACGAAACTGATAACAAATGGTGGTTTTCGGTTGTAGATATTGTTGCAATTTTAAGCGAAAGCGAAGATGCAAGAAACTATTGGTATGTTTTGAAAAACCGTCTTAAAAAAGCAAACAGCGAAGTCCTTACAAATTGTAAGGGGTTGAAATTAACAGCACCGGATGGTAAAAAACATTTAACCGACACCCTCGACAGCGAGGGCATTACTCTGCTTGCCAAACAATTTCCGGGCAACAAAGCAATGAAGTTTCTCGACTGGTTTACATACAGCGACAACACCATAGACGGACAAAGCAAAAAGAAAGCATATACTTTTTGGGACAGCAATTTAATTGCCGGCACAGAAGTTGGCAGCATTAAAGCCCTGCAAAAAATTCACGCCTATATTTTTGGCGGGCTTTACGATTTTGCAGGACAAATCCGCACAAAAAATATCAGTAAAGGCGGCTTTACATTTGCACCCTGCCAATATTTCAATATCTCGTTGCCCACTATTGAAAGAATGCCCGAAACCACGTTCGACGAAATTGTAGATAAATATGTGGAAATGAATGTGGCGCACCCTTTTATGGAAGGCAACGGGCGAAGTACGCGGATATGGCTCGATTTAATTTTCCGGCGGAGTTTGAAAAAGTGCGTCGATTGGAGTAAAATCAACAAAAACGATTATTTGAACGCAATGATTGAAAGCCACGCCGACAGCACAAAAATAAAACAACTCTTGCAGGGCGCATTAACCAACAAAATCCACGACCGCGAAATATTTATGAAAGGTATAGATTACAGTTATTATTATGAAAGTAATGATTAATGTTTAATGAGTATTACAGGAATAAGTTATTGACATTTAAGGGGGCAGCATAATTATCTGAATTAAAATCTACCAAAACTTCCTAATTTATCATAAATTAGGAAGAGTTAGAAAAAAATGTATCTTTGCAGAAATTTTTAATAGACAACTAATATGTTAGAACACCCGCCCATAGCAATCGAACAGGACGAATTAGATTCTTATAAAAATGCTTTTTTGCCTGATGTTCAGAATGCAAATACTGATTATCCTTATTGGGACAAAGTAAAATATATCCCGACAAAAGATGATTTGAGCAACAAATCTTTGTGGTTTGCCTTGAAGGTTTTGCGGCAGTTAAACAGAACTGTAGTAACATTTGGCAACTATCGTTTCAGTTTTATGATGACAGACGAAATGTTTGAACTGTTGCACTATTTCGATATGAATATTGGCGGTAGTTTGACAGGCGAACACCTTATTCCGTCAGAAAACAAAAACGCATACCTTGTGTCGTCCATAATGGAAGAAGCGATTGCTTCGAGCCAGATGGAAGGTGCTGCCACCACGCGAAAAGTTGCCAAAGATATGCTCCGCAAAAGCGAAAAACCTAAAAACAAAGGGCAGCAGATGATTTTGAATAATTATCTTACAATCAATCATATAAAAGAACACGCTCAAGATGATTTTTCCATTTGGCATTTATTGGAAATTCATAGGTCGATGACGGAAAAAACTTTGGACAATACGGCAGACGCAGGGAAAATTCGTGAACACGATAATATTGTGGTAATGGACGGCATTACAGGCGATATTGCGCACACGCCGCCGCATTACGAGGAGTTAAATAAGTTGTTTTTTGATTTAGAAATTTTTTTCAATAAAAACAGCAAAACCTTTATTCACCCTGTTGTGAAAGGCATAATAATTCATTTCATGCTCGCTTATTTTCACCCTTTTGTTGATGGAAATGGGCGGACTTCACGCTCGCTTTTTTATTGGTATATGCTCAAAAACGGCTATTGGTTGGTGGAATATATGTCTATTTCGCGTATTATTTATAAAACAAAGAAAACTTATGAAAAATCGTTTCTTTACACTGAATATGACGATAATGACCTGACTTACTTTATTTTATACAACCTGCGCACTATGAAAAAAGCATTTGAAGAATTGAAACTCTATCTGAAGCGCAAAACAGAGGAAAACAACAGTGTTTTGTTACTTACGCATATCAAGGGTATCAATCAACGGCAGGCACAAATTATTAAAATTGTGCAAGAAAAGCCCAATTCGTGTTTATATGTAAAGGAAATAGAAAATCGCCTTTCGGTAGGAAACCAAACAGCACGAACCGATTTGAATGGTTTGGTTGAATTGGGATATTTGACAGAAATACAGATAAATAAAGTGAAGAAAAATTACATTAAATCAGATAAATTTGATGCGCTTCTTAACAATATTCATAAATAAAACTCCCCAATTCTTCCTAATTTATCACAAATTAGGAAGAATTAAAAAATAGATAAAATAATGAAACAATGTGGTCAATCAAATTGTGTTAAATTTAGATGCCTTTACCCTGATAATTATTACCCGAATGTGAAAACCCGCCGCTCATATCTGCCCGACGGCACACTGTTCAACGACCCGGAAGCAACGATGGACAGTATGGACACTTTAAAATTGCATATTCAAAATCTTGATTATACCTTTGTACTTGCGAACGAATAATAGAGATTTGAATAACAATTAAAATTTTGAAAATGTGAAAAGAATATTTAAACTTTCGGCATACCGCCTCAGCAAGGTATTTGAAGACAATGCTGATGGGCAAGCAAATTGTGTAATGCCCCAATATCCTGTGTTTGAAGTAGAAGAAGATGAGGTTGGATTTTATTCTTCGCTGCCAAAAGCAGAGGAAGGAATATACCAACACATCAACGAATTGAAGGAACGGGATTTGAATCAGCATGATGGTGTCAAAAAAATCAACGACCTGCTATATCACGAACCGAAATATAACCAAACATGGACCTACGACTATGGAGAATTGTACTGCTTCCATATTACCGAAATAAAATTGAATTGCTATGGCTATAATTACCCGAATGTGAAAACCCGTCGCTCATATCTGCCCGACGGCACTCTGTTCAACGAAAGTCTGACCTCGGAAGTGGACTGCCCTTGGGACATAGAAATAGACTCTGAAAAATATTCAGTTGAAGAATTGGCGCAACTTGGCGCATTTGCCGGCAGAAGCCCCAAACAGATACGCTTCCGGAAAGGCGAAATTGTAGAGTTGCTGGGCAGTAGCACAGTTGAACTTGGAATCGTAGTGGGTGTTCCAAGCACTGTGCAGGAAATGATTGCCCGTGGAGCGCATTTTGGACAACAAGGCACCGATTTTGGGGATTATTCCGATGATTTTTATCGCATTTTGATAGGCGACAAGGTCTATAATTACAAGGAAGGCGACGACCCGGAAGAGTTTAACGATGCCTGCCCCTGCCTTGCCGTTGATGTGTTTCCGCCGCGATTCCCTGTTCCCCCCGAATTGCAGGAAGTATTGCACAAGGCATATCTTGCATGGGTAGCCCCATCCAACAGTAGTGGAACCAAAGCCTGTTGTAAACATAACATCGGTTCAGAATCCGGCACCGGACTCTGAAGCCCCGCGCAAAAATTTGGCTGTTTGCCAGCCAAGTCGGCGCAATAGCGTCGTTAGTATAAACAAGTTTTGAGAAATCTGTCAAAACCCTTGCATATCTCAAAATAATTACTTACTTTTGTCGCCGAAATTTTGGACAAAGCGTTGTTCAATTATATATTTTATTGAAATAGAGGCATTAGTATTATCCTTAGTACAGAAATCCGCAAAATTTCGACATCACAGGATAATAGGCAAATAGAACCATGTCCTCTTTGGGAAGAGGCATGGGACTATTGCTTATTCGGTGGTGTGGGTCGTGCGGAACCTCTGTACAGAATAAGCAATAGTCCCATGCCTCTAAACTTTTTAAAATTATTTGAAAATTCGCTCTTTGGGGACTGGAGGGCAACAAAAGAATTATTTGTTATGGCAGAAATTAAATTTAGTGTTGATTGGTTTATTGACACGGTAAAAGATGGAAATCTTTCTTTTGCAACAATTAAAGGAAGAATCGCTGAAGCAAGTTTATTGCTTAATGGGAAAGACACAATTTTGTTAACTAGTATAAACAAAACTGTGACTAATGAAAGTGAGTTGGTAGAAGCTATTGAAGAACATTTAAAAACAAGGTAAAATGAAAAAGTTAAATTTATTGGTAGTGTGTGTGGTTGCATTGGCAACCCTGAGTGTTGGAGTGTCCTCATGTGACGGACGTAGTGGCAATAACAAGTCTTCATATTTGGAACTTAAATTGACAACTCCAGAGGAAGATGCGGCAAAAATTGTTAAAATGTTCAAAGAAGACCCTCAATTTGAAGATACCGATGAAATCATGGAATATACAAAAAACATGACATATCTATATGCTGCAGAAAGAGGAGGTGACGAATCTCGAAAATTCACACAGTTGGTTTTGGAAGGTATACAGCAAGTAACTCGTGAACGAAACAAACAACATAAATTAAAGCAATAAAAGTTTTTAAAATAAAGTAAAATGAAAAGTAATACAATGCGGAAAGGCTCGGTTTTAGTTTTATTTTTGCTGACTATTTTGACATCCTGCCAAAATAAGATTGACAAAGAAATTAAACCACTAATTGAAAAAGACTCCGAAATTGACACACGAGATTGGGAGTCCTTAACAGTGTATCTTGAAAACAACAAAGCGAGTAATCGTTCGTTTTTCAAAGATGATTTGATTGATGCCGATAAGGTGCAATCATACATTTCCTCTATGGGAAGTAAAATGCGACCTCCGTTAGAAGTTCGTTTTTCAACCTCTCAGGTTTCGTCTGAAGCCCTTTCCGTGCGTTTCTATTTGGAACGAAGTGGGAGTATGGTGCCTTATGATGCTCCTCAGTGTACCGGAATATTTAAATCGGCTATTGTTGACTTGCTGAATCATTTCCCTAATGGTGATAATCCACAGAATTTGATTTACATTGTGAATAATGCAGTATATCCCTACCCCACCAATTTTACTTCTTTTATCAAAGATAAAAATATTTTTCAGACAACACGTGGAATTGGCGATCCCCAATATACCGATTTTGCCGCCATTTTTGATTCAATCTTGGCAAACAGCCGAAACAATCAATTAAGCATTTTGGTGTCGGATATGATTTATTCTACCAAAGATATGAAAAATGTGAATCCGCAAAAGACATTTAATGAAGCAAAAGGCTTAACATCAGCAATATTTAAGCCATATATTTTGGAAAAGTCGGCTCTCATCATTAGAATGGATGCCGACTTTCATGGTAACTATTATAGTTATGATTCGCCAAGTGGCGGAAAACATTATTCCGGCAACAGACCATATTACTTTTTCGTAGTAGGTGACAATAATGTAATTGAGCGTATCTATTCTGATGCAGCCTATCGGAGTTTCAGTAAATTTGAAACGCTGAAAGGCTTTGAGCATTTGTATTGCTTTGCGCCGAATGGTTCGGGAACTATCTCTTATTATTCAATACTACCTTCATACACCAGCAATCGGGGTACTTTTAAACCGGCAAGAGACGGACGGGATGTGCAAAATCAAATCCGAGCAATCTCGGATATAGTAGCTGACCGCGCATCAGAAAAATTCCAATTTGCCGTGGCAATTGACTTGTCAAAAATTATAGTGGAGGAAGCATACAAAACAAATCCGGATAATTACAAAATACAATCGCTGGATAATTTTACCATCGAAAGTATTACTGCTGTTTCATCGGCAGATATTACACCCAACAATAAAAGATACATGGATAAGGCAAGTCATATCATGCTTCTGAAAACCGACAAGGTGAAGCAAGAGCAAAAAATAACGGTATCTTTGTTAAATAAATTTCCCGAATGGATAGTTCAATCGTCTTCTGATGATGATAGAAATACTTCTGCACCCGATTTTGCTACAACTACTTTTGGGTTTCAATACTTGATGCAGGGCATTTATGATGCTTACTATTCATCTAACGAAGCGTATTATACAAATTTTGAAATAACATTAAAACATTGATTTATATGAAACAGGCAATTTTATTATTTACCGGAGTGGCGTTAACGGTATTGTTTTTAATTTTTTGTTCGCCAATTTATGAATCGTTGTACTACAGTTCGGAGTTTTCCAATGAGATGTACAACAGTAATATGTATTTTGTCATCGCCGTTCTCACTGTTTTGATAACATGGGTGGTTGCGGGCATCTACTATTATGTGATTAACTCTGTTCGTTTCAGTCGCTGGTATCATTGGCTGATTATGCTTGCTGCGGTCACTTTTTGTGCGCCGACAGTAACCTACGTGTATCCCAACGCTGAATTTACAAGTCAGAGTTACGACTATGCAGTGGAATTGATGAACTTTGCTGTGGTTAATTTGGCGGTAACCATTGTCATGTTTATTATTGCATCTTTTTCCATTCGGTGGTGGAGTTCTCAATGTCGCCACACTCCGATACCTCAATAATTATTAACATTTTAAAAAAGCAATATATATGAGACTTTTTGTTTTTGCAGTAGGAGGGACAGGTTCCCGTGTGTTGAAATCGCTGATTATGCTTTTAGCGGCTGGCGTACGCCCTAAAGATAAGGACGGCAACTCTTTAAAAGAGGTAGAAATTGTGCCTATAGTGGTAGACCCCCATAAGGCAAACGATGATTTGAAACGAACGGAAGATTTGTTGAAATGGTATCGAGACATACGACAATCCGTGTATGGAAACGACCATGCAGAAAGAGGCTTCTTTTCGGTGAAAATATCAACATTGAAAGAAATAATGAAAAACACAAGCACTTCCCTTGCTGATACCTTTTTGTTTAATTTAGGAGATGTGGAAACCAAAAAATTCCGTGATTTTATTCATTTTAATTCGTTGACAGACGAAAATCATGCCCTTTGCAGTTCCCTGTTTTCGGAAGATAATTTAGAAACCAAAATGAATATTGGCTTTGTTGGTTCTCCCAATATTGGTAGTGTTGCGCTTAATCAATTTAAGGATTCGGCTGAGTTTAAAGGGTTTGCAGATATTTTTAAAGAAGAAAATCGCGTATTTATTATCAGTTCTATATTTGGAGGTACCGGCGCAGCAGGGTTTCCCATCATCGTAAAAAATATTCGTGATGCCAAAGACTCGAGTGCTGTGGTTGGCAATAAAGGCACTATACGCAATGCAAAAATAGGTGCCCTCACAGTTCTTCCTTACTTCGATATTGAAACAGACACCGATAGCCCTATTTCAATAACAGATTTTATTGTTAAAACACAATCGGCACTTTATTATTACGACAAAAGTCTCACAGGTGATAATTCTTTGAATGCGTGTTATTACTTGGGAGATGAATTAAAATCTGACCCATACAAGAACGACCCGGGAAATAATGGACAAAAAAATAAAGCCCACATAATAGAAACTATAGGTGCCCTTTCTATTGTTGATTTTATGAGTATTTCGGATGATAAATTAGCTACGGAAGAAGGAAAAGCAACTACCCCTCTTTTTCGCGAATATGGATTGGCAAATGGTGCAGAAACCATCAATTTGATGGACTTAGGCAAATCAACGCGGCGGTTGATAAACAAAGAAATGGTCAAATTTCATCTTTTCAGATTGTTTATTAAGAATGAGTTTGAAAATCGCATAGGGCAAGGATTTACCCAAGATGCACCGGAGATAAAAAAGGGTTTTCTTTCTGCATCATTTTACAGAACATTGTCGGAGAATTTTTTTGTACAGTACGACATCTGGTTAAAAGAAATGGCTGACAATCGCCGTCATTTTGTTCCATTCAAATTAGAAGAAAATGATATTGCAAAATGTATTAATGGGATAGAGGCTAAAAAATCTTTTCTAAAAGGAGCCATTGACTATATGGACATTTTTGGTGGCATGACTACAAAATCAAAAAAGAAAGATGCGTATAGCGACAGTCAAGTACCATTCAAACTATTTGATTTATTTGAACAGGTGGTCGATGAAATTATTGATGAAAAATATAATTCACTAACATAAAAAAACAATATTATGGACAAGATATTATCATACAACAAAAAAAGTAACGGAGAGGATTGGTTTGATTTAACTCACGGGTATGGCGAAGATGAGATAAGTGAAATTAAAGACCCTAATGCAGGGCAATCTCGCTCTCCCAAGACAGCCATACCAAGTCCGTTTGCACAGATGGATTTAGTAAAAAACGCATTCTTAAAATTGAGTCACAATCATTTGTTGAAAGGAATCGTTTTGGATGAGATGTTGGTATCTAATGCGTTAGATATAGCACAATTATTTTTCGATTATGAAAATTATGCCGATAGAATAAAAATCATTACATGGAACCGGAGAGAAAATATTGAAGAGCTTCAAAATAGTTCCCAGCACCGTTTATTGGGCGAAACGTTGGAGATGTATCTTAGGCAAGATGCATCGGCATACAACTTCGACAAGTTGGATAATCTTTTTTTCTTATCGTATAAAAACGAAATTATCGGAGGCACATCGCCTGCGTCCCTCTTTATGGCAGCACCTAATACTAACAAAGACTTTCCGGATATAAAAATAGGCGACGATGCCCTTTTTTCTAAATGGCTGCCTCTTTATAAAAGAGATAAAGATTTTGTTTATTACATTTATTATTTATTTGCAGCATATCCAACATTAAATTGTATTAAAGAAGTCAGAGAGTATTTAATCCAAAATTTCAAATTATTAGACAAGCATAATTCGGAACTTTATAGAAAAATTACCGATGAAATAGGAAATCCCGAAACTGCAACAAGTGATGCTAACGTTCGAAGATTACAAGAGGCTATAGAAAATAAATATGATAAATTTGAAGAGGAAGGCGTTTCTGTGTTTGTGCCTTTATATAAAAGAAAAAAAGCAGATTTGAAACAAACAATCCAAAAGAGTGATTTCCTTATTCTACCTACATATAAGCCAAAGAAAAAGGGTTCGGAAGATATGAAAGATTTGCCATTAATCTTGCCAAACAATGACTTAAATCCGATAGCATCCGACCCCTATATGTATGTAGAAAACCGTCCTTGGCGTGATAGTGATGAAATAAAAGAATCCATAAAATTGGGATCGGACAACGTATTACCCAACACGAGCTACTCTTATCCTTGGCATTCGGCGAAACATTTTTTCACAACATCGCTCATACAATTCGTTTTTCCCATTGATGATAACTATTTTTTTGATGGTAACTTGAATAAATCGGATGAAAAAAATGAGAAAAATGGCGTTTTGCTACCAATAACGACGAAGTTTTTTGAGTATTTTTCCGCAGATGATTTACGAGGAGCAATCGGAGGAAAACCTCGCTTTGAAATTGAACAGAAAAAAGACGAAGTAAAAGCAATATTACGTATTCCCGTGGAAAAAGGCAATGGGTCGGGGTTCATCACTCTTTCCCGCATTTACAAAAAACATAACAATAATTCATACGACTACACCAATGATGAAGGTGCGTTGATTGAGATACCTTTTTCTCTATCCATATTCCCATTTATTCGATTAAAAAACAAAGACAATCAATATCGTGTACAGGCTATGAAGCAAAACATGGGCGATTTTTCCAATCATGATATTAAACTTGACTTTCGGAAAAACACGGGAATAGAAGCGAAAGCCGATGATAAAGGGAGAACGCAAGAATCGGAAGGTGGTGTGAATACAAATTATTATGACGTGCCCACTGATTTTGATTATGTAAGAATTTGTTTGAATGGCAAAGACTCTACTCATGAAGGTGTAGTTATTCCGTTGTGGAAAGAATTTAAAACAGGGGATGAAACATCTTTTACATTTGCGGTCGATTTTGGCACCACCAATACGCATGTTGAGGTGATGAAAGGCAAAAAATCGCCGGAAGCACTAAAATTTACCAAGTCCGATGGAGAAACTCTTGTGGCTACCTTGTACAACCAGCAGTGGAGTGCCAGACCGATATTTAAAGCAACATTAAAACAGGAATTTCTTCCGATAGAATTGGGAAAAGAATATGGATTTCCCCAGCGAACTATCATTTCTGAAAAAATAGGTCTCACTGAAACGACTCTCTTGTTTCCCTTGCGCAATGTGAATATTCCGTTTATTTACGAGAAAGAAGATACCGGATTGAACAATAAAATCACGCCGAATTTAAAATGGGCAAAAGAATCAGAGAATCACGCAAAAGCATATATTGAAGAACTGATGCTGCTTATGCGAGCGAAAGTGTTGTTGGATGGCGGCAACTTGGATGCCACAACCGTCATTTGGTCATATCCGTTGAGTATGCAAAAGGGCAAAGTAGATAACTTGCATACGATATGGGAAGATGTTTATAAAAAATATGTCAATGAGGATGTGAGCAAAATAGTATATATGCCGGAATCAATAGCCCCACATTACTATTATAGTAATAACAAAATGGAATTAACCGGTTCCACACTGGTTTCCGTTGATATTGGTGGTGGAACCAGTGATATAGTTGTTATAAATGATTCTAAACCTGTTTTGATGACATCGTTCCGCTTTGCTGCCAATGTGCTATTTGGAGATGCTTTTGAAGATGCACAAGCAGAAAATAATCCAATGGTTCAGCAATATTGTGGCGAATTTGCCAAACTCTTGAAATCAGATGGAAGATATGCTGAATTATCAAAAATATTGGAAAAAATCAAAGGTGATAAACATTCTGAAGACATTAACGCTTTTCTGTTTTCGCTGGTCAACTCCCCAATAATTAATGGTGATGAAAACTTTTCGTACAATAAGAAATTGAAATCGGATAATGAGCGAAAAATCATTTTTATTTATTTCTATGCAACCATCATTTATTATATATCGAAACTATTGATAGATAGAGGAATAGAAAAACCAAAGAGCATCATGTTTAGTGGAACAGGCTCTAAGGTGCTGGATATTGTAGGGAGTCAAAAACAATTGGATAAATTTTCACGTGAATTAATCGAAAAGATATTTGGCTCAAAATACGATTCTGATTTTCAGATTGTAATGGAACGGGAAAAGCCCAAACAAATTACTTGCAAGGGAGCTCTTTTGCATATAAAGGGAGAAGGGCAACAGGCTATTGAAAAAATAAATGATGACATTCACGATGTGGATAATTCTCTTAAAACAAATTTTTACATGATAGCAGGCACAAAAACTCTCAATTACAAAAATTTGAAAGAGGAGGCAATTCTTGAAAAACTCGTGAAAGCGGTCGAAGAATTTAATGCCATTTTTATTGAATTTTGTGAAGACCGCAAAATTGTGGATGCTTTTGCTATTGATGCCGGTTCCTATAAGATATTTAAGGAAGAAGTTGGCAAAAATTTGAAAAACTATTTGGTTGCCGGATGTAGATTTATGAATAAAAACTTGGAAGAGGATGATTCAAAAGATGTAGAAGATGCTCCGGTGTTTTATCCGATAATAGGTGCCATTCGTAAAAATTTGATTTGTAATTTAGGTAAAATTAAAAAATAAAAAAAGATGAAAAAGATGAAATTAAAATTAGTGTTTTGTTTAGTAATTGCAGGGCAATTACTTCATGCCCAAGTAAATCCAGATACATGGGAGCAGGGTTTGGCTATTGTAGCTAAGGAGGTAAATATCGTTTCATTGTCTGGAACGGACAATGCTAAAAGTGTAGTAGATGAGTTGAAAGAACTAACACCATCAAGAGTAGATGAAGTACAGGCTAAAATTCCGGACACATATGTCCCCAATGTCACATTGTGCGCGAAGATGATTCTACAATTATCAGACAAATATACTGATTTTTCAACGAAAACCGAAGCTATACAATTTTTATCTGAAGATATCTTTAAAGAAGAGGCGTTGAAAGATTTTGTAGCCAAGAGGGAAAATGAATCAGAAAAATTAGCCACATTAAAAGAAAGTATTATATCACATCTGCATGAAATACCCGATGATAAATGGACGGTTTCGAACAGACAAGAAAACAAAACAATTGCTACTGACACCCAATCACCACCAGAATGGCTTACATTCGATTTAAATGTAATATCCTTATTATTCCTCATTATAGCTATCGTTGCATTTATCTTGATAGAACGCAAAAATAAGGAACAAACAAAGGCGGATAAAAAAAGGCAAAACGAATTAGACCAATATTTAACCAATTTAAATCAAACGATTGAAGCACTATCAAGCAGAGTAAGGAAAATAGAAGAACGACCAACGGAAAGACTAACGGAAAGATACTCTGCACCAACCACCTCAATTCAGAGAGAAAATAGAGAAATTTATGAACGCCCAAAACCACAAGAGCCTGTTATTCAGACCTATTATTTATCCGCTCCAACTTCAGACGGATTTTTCCAAGCCGGAGAAAGGGAATATAAAGCCGGTGAATCTATCTATGTGTTGGAAACAAAGGACGGGAACAGAGGAACATTTTCCTTATTAAACAAAAAAGAAGTTTTTATGACCGTGCGAACATCCACCACAGCCTATATAAGACCGGCTTGTACGATAAATGGAGATGATTTAAGTCAAAATACACAATCCATTGTAACGGAAAAAGAAGGAATAGCAGTAAAGGAAGGGAATACATGGAAAATACAAGAGAAGGCATCTATACGATACGAATAAATTATAATTCAATACGATATGTTTCGATATTTAGTTTATATATGTTTTCTGTCCATTTGCCTGATGTCTTGCAAATACCGTCCTCATGACGAAAAACAGCGAGACAGGGAGCCTGTGGAGCGAACGGCTATAAACAGCGAAACACAAATTGACCATCGTTCCAAAGAAAATACGATCAGAATGGAAAAGGAAAATGGGGTCTATTATTTGCCGATAGAAGTAAATGATGTCCCGATGCGTTTCATTTTCGATACCGGTGCTTCTGTCATTTCCATTTCGCTTACGGAAGCCTATTTTCTTTACAAACAAGGGAAACTAACGGACGAGGATATTTTGGGGACAGCTCAGTACCAAGATGCCAACGGCGTAATTTCTGAAGGGCAAATTATCAGGCTTCGCAAAGTCTGTATCGGAAATCGTGTTATTCACAATGTGGAAGCATCGGTTGTAAACAATCAGGTTGCACCCCTTTTGTTAGGGCAATCCGTTTTGGGAAAATTTGGGAAAATATCTATTGATTATAAAAGATTGGAAATTAGTTTTGAATAAATAACACACATAAATATTATGGAAACAAAATGTTCTAAATGCAATTTACTCATCACGATTGATGAAACAAAGTATGAGCCTCGGAGTGTTCTGCAAATGGCTTGCCCACGTTGTGAAGAAGAGCTCTCAATCACTATTCCCGAACCACAAAAGGCTCCACCGCCACCACCTCCGCCGCCGCCGCCGCCACCTCCGCCACCTCCGCCGCCACCACCACCACCTCCTCCTCCACCTCCACCGGGGGGAAATGGAACGGGACCATTGTCCCAAAAATCTTCCAATAGTGGCTTGGTCACTATGATTATTCTTCTGTTGGTTGTGGCGGGAGGTGTGTTTGGCGTTTTCTATTACAACAACATTTATATTCCGGCAAAAATAGACCGGGAAGCTCCTCGTTATTATACTTTTGCAAATGCAACCAATTTTCGTTCATCCAAGGTTGTCGGCGCAACATACAATAAAATAGGCTCAATACCTTATGGCAGCGAGTTGATTACATACGAGCATGATGCAGACTGGAGCTTTGTGAAATTTAATGCCGAAAAAGGCTATGTAGCCTCTGATTATCTGCTTGATAAAAAAGACTTTTTTATTTTGAATAGTATATTTGGAGATGTTGATTCACGAGAGTGTGTTTCTCTGGCAAGATGTCGTAGAGCGTTGCTTGATTATTTCAAAAAACAGGGATTTGTTGGGGCTATGTCATCTGATTTGTTAACAGAATTATTGCCAAACTTTGTGCTCGGCAGAGACAATCAGTGGCAGGTGTTCTCTCGTGCAGCAGCGGCGAAACAAAATACAGTCTTTTACGCAAAGGTATATGATAAATCTTCTAAATTTACTGATTTCGCTGTTATCATTAAAAATACAGCGACGGAAGAAAGAAGAATCCTTATATTTGGATTTAAAGATGATGAAACGCCTTTCCTTTTTTATGAGAATTATGCACCCTCAACCGGTTATATAAAGAACATAACGAATAGATACGGCATGGTAGATATTACATATTCAGACTAATTATGCAAAGAAAAAACAAAAGCAAAATAGTTCTGTTGTTAGTTGTTGCACTTCTTGTAATACTGCCGTATATAGGCATGATTTACATACATCAGTGGTATAACAAAAAAGTGGAACAGATTGAAAATGCCAACTTTATCATTATTTCCAAACAGGAAATGATGCTGTATATGTATGATTACAGAGGCAACGAAATGTTTAAATTTCCTGTCGCCTGTGGTCTAAATTATGGGAATAAAGAAAAACGCGGCGATATGAAAACGCCTGAAGGCATTTTTCGCGTGTCGGAAATTCAAAAAGCAGCCCATTGGACTCACGACTTCAAAGATGGGAAAGGTGAAATCAAAGGTGCTTATGGTCCCTATTTTATTCGTTTGGAAGTGCCCGAACATCAAGGCATTGGGATACATGGAACGCATGACCCGAAATCGCTCGGAACGCGAGCAACAGAGGGGTGCATCAGGCTCAAAAATGAAAATGTATTGCAACTTGTTGAATTAGTACATCCGGGCACTGTTGTTGTAATAACGGCTTCGACAGATGATTTAAAGAAAACTGCAAATCTTAATTAGCACTGATATGGAAATAAAATGTTCAAAGTGTAATTTACTCATAATGGACCTACAACTATTCTGCCCGACGACCCGGAACAACAATGGACAGTGTGGACACTTTAAATTTGCACATTCGGAATCTTGATTATACCTTTGTATAGATTTGAACAACAATTAAAAATTGATATATGAATATTAAAAAAACAATGATTTTCGCCGCAATAGCAGCCTCGCTATTCGCCACCGCCTCGCTCCACGCTCAAACCAACTTTGAGCAGTGGAAGCAGCAGCGGCAAAAGGAGTTTAGCGACTATTCTGCGCGGCAAAAAGCCAATCTTGCGCTCGCGGATTCTGCGTGGCAATCCTGGAAAACGTCGCGGGGTGCACCGCAAATGCCCGCTCCGAAGGAGACAGAGTCTGTTGTGGTGCCAACAGTAGTGCCAAAGGTGGAACCAACAATAGTGCCAGCGGTGGAGCCAAAGCCTGTTGTAAACACAACGCCGGTTCAAAATCTTGCACCGGACTCTGAAGCCCCGCGCAAAAATTTGGCTGAGTTTGAGGTTGATTCGTGGAAAGATTTGCCGGTTGGGAAATACTATCACCCCACCGAAGACTATTTTAAGGACATTTCTTATAATGCCGATGGCAACAAAGTGTCGGATACGTATTCTAAAAACGGAGGCGGCCACTCTATCACTACCTCCGGAGGACGCTCCGAATTTGAAGGCTGGGACACCGGCAATTTTATTTACTTTTCGGATAGAGAGTGGGATGAATATGCTGCGCGCTGGTATAATACATACAATACGGATAAAGAGTTTAAAAAACTTGTTGATTTGTGCAAAGACATAGCAAATAATTCAACATACGACTGGGATTATTGGTATGAAGGCTTGCCGCACGATATAAATCGGGGGTTCATTTGTGCCGATTATGCCGATTTTACTCAAAAAACGTTGAGCGAACAGGGTTATGATGTTAAAATAGCCACATCAAGCCGCGCCAATCATGCGTGGAATGAGGTCGTGCTCGCAGACGGGCGCAAAGTGTATGTAGACGTAACGTGGTTTGATAAAGACTACGATGGCACGAAGCATGTAAAACAAACGTATGACATAAAATGGATTGCGCTTGATCAGGATAAAGCCATTTTTGACTACGGCTTTTCGGGCAAAGTAAAAAAGCACTATGCTTTTGGCGATGTTCAATACAGGGATAAGGGATGGTAAAAAAAATAAATACAAACAATTTAAATATATAAAAAAAATGAAAAAGATGATGATTTTGACTGCTGCGGCAGTAGTTTTGGGAGTGACAGCAACGAGTTGTGGAAGCACAAAAAGCGTTCCCTTGAGTGAATGTGAAAAACTGGCGGCTAAAAGTCCTCTCACAAGGGCTGCCGGAACCGGACAGTTTTTCGACGAAAGCACGGCAAAAAACCTTGCCGAACTTGATGCAAGTGCCCAATTTGCGAGGAACATTGAGCGTCATGTTAGAACGGCAACAGCAAATGATGCGCAGGGCTATCAGGGCTATTCAGGCGGTGAACATCTGGGGAATGCAGAGCGCGACCAATACACAAAGGTAAACGATGAGAATTTCGTTGCAGCCGATGAAATTATCGCAAACACCGTTGTTATCCATAAGGAAAAATTTAAATTGAAAAATGGCGAATGGAAAGTTTGGGTTTGTCTGGAATACCAAAAAGGCGAGGCTGCAATGAAAGCAAAAATAGAAGAAGCTGTAAGAAAAAGACGCCTCAGTGAGGAAGAAAAATTGGAAATAGACTATAAAGCCGAGCAATTTCAGAACCGCGTAGATAAGGAACTTGAAAAGAGAAAATCCAAATAATTGAAAACTTTAGTACGAATTGGAGTTTTATTATGCTTCTTTGCTTTGTTTGGTGAAACCATTCAGGCAAAGAAGTTTACCCGTGAGCACACCTATCGCGCAAGTGACTCTGACAGCAAAAATACTTCAAGGCAGATTGCCTCCGACCAAATTCGTGCGCAACTATTGCGAGAAATCGGTGTGTATTTAGTGGCAAAGCAAAAGTTTACTACATCTGCCTCTGAAAAAGAATTTTCAGAAACGATAGAATCCATCGCGGCAGGCATTGTAGAAATGAAAATACTCGCCGAAAAATGGGACGGAGAAGTGTTTTGGCTCAAGGCTGAAATGACCGTTGACCCCGATGATGTAGAGCGGAAACTCAAAGCCATTCGTGAGGAGGAACGCAAGAAACAGGAAAGGGAGAATAAAAGAATAGCCGAGCTGGAAAATAGAGTAGAAGCAATGGAACGCGCAAACAGAAGAACGTATGAACCACCATCGTATAACAACAATTATTCAAAAAAAGAGAAAGCATATCAATACAAGGAACCCATAGAAACCGTTGGGTGGCTTGAGTATGCCTACTCCAAGACGGCACCTCTGCAATTTGCGTTAGGAGTTTGTGGCAGAGTTGGTGGCTATGCACGAGTGAAAACAGATGTTAACTTTAGTGACGGGAATAACCGCGTGTTTAATTTTAATATCGTTGATGATGCCGGTCTCTCCAAGGTTGATTTTAATGACAAAAAATATTACCGCTTTGCAGTAACCGGTGGGCTTATGGTACGTTTATTTGAATGGTGCTACCTCTATGGAGGGGCAGGATATGGAAAATACGGAGCCGCGTATAAAATAACAGACGACGAAAAAACTTATTATTGTCCTGATTTTAAAAAAGGCTTAGAGGTAGAAGGAGGTATGATTTTGAAATTGGGAATTGTTTCGCTGTCGGTTGGCTATAATACATTGCTGCGTGGTAGTAATTCACAAAGATTTAGCGATGTGAGTGTGGGGATTGGACTTATAGGACATTCTGATTAAAATTTTATGAAAAAGATAGCAAGTATATTGTTTTTCACACTATTGTGTGCAGGGTGTAATTATCCCGAATTATCGGACGATGAGTTGAAAGCACTGCCGGGGGTGGACCCGAAAGAAACCCCTAATGGCGCAGGGACAAATTTAGCACTTAACAAAACGGACATTGCCGCCACCGCCGCCGCCGCCACTTATACCATTACTGTAACGAGCACCGGCATCTGGGCGGCTGCAGTTGCCACCGGCGATACGTGGTGCAGCGTGGACAATGAACTCGGCATAGGCAACGGCACCATCACGGTGAATGTGTCGGCAAATACCACTACGAGCAGCCGTTCGGCAAGCATTCTCGTCACTGATGGAACTCTTATAAGGACGGTAACCATCACGCAAAAAGGTGGGGCAACAACCAACGAAGAAACAACTACTTTAACACTTGAAAAAACAAGCATTTCA
>BNTR01000036.1 GCA_025996755.1 Bacteroidia bacterium | reverse complement strand
GAGAGGGGTCTGTCTCGCCCTTCGGCGTGATTTTACCTATCAGGATGTCGCCGGGTTCCACGTGGGCACCGATACGAATTAAACCGGTGTCGTCCAAGTCTTTTGTCATATCTTCGCTGACGTTTGGAATATCGCTTGTCAATTCTTCCACGCCGCGTTTCGTTTCGCGCACTTCCAAAATATATTCGTCCACGTGCACGGAAGTGAAAATATCTTCCCTCACCACGCGCTCGCTAATCACGATGGCATCCTCGAAGTTGTAACCCTTCCAAGGCATGAAAGCCACTTTCAGGTTGCGTCCGATAGCCAATTCGCCGTTTTCGGTTGAGTAGCCTTCGGTCAAAATCTGCCCTTTTTCGACGCGCTGACCCAACTTAATAATCGGACGCAAGTCGATAGTCGTGCTCTGATTCGTTTTGCGGAACTTCGGAATGAGGTATGATTTCACCGCCGAATCGAAACTTACAAATTCCTCATCTTCGGTGCGGTCATACTTAATATCAATGCGTGTGGCATCCACATACACTATTTCGCCCGCCTTTTCGGCAGTAATTTGCGTACGCGAATCGTCAACCAAATTGCCCTCAATGCCCGTCCCCACAATCGGTGCTTCGGCGCGCAACAACGGCACTGCCTGACGCATCATATTGGAGCCCATCAACGCACGGTTGGCATCATCGTGTTCCAGAAACGGTATCAGCGCAGCCGCAATCGACGCAATCTGAACGGGCGAAACGTCCATCAGATTGACCGCTTCGGGCGACACAATCGGATAGTCCGCATCCTGACGCGCTTTCACGCGGTCGTTGATGAGTTTGCCGGTCGCATCCAGCGGCGCATTGCCCTGAGCGATGATTTTTGCTTCTTCTTCCTCTGCCGTCAAATAAATCAAATGTTCCGGCGCGAGGTCAACTTTCCCCTTGGTCACCTGACGGTAGGGCGTTTCGATAAAGCCGAGTTCGTTAATTTTGGCATACACGCAGAGTGACGAAATCAAACCGATGTTCGGACCTTCCGGCGTTTCAATCGGGCACAAACGCCCGTAGTGGGTGTAGTGCACGTCGCGCACCTCAAAACCGGCACGTTCGCGCGACAGACCGCCGGGACCGAGTGCCGACAGACGCCGCTTGTGCGTCAATTCCGCCAGCGGGTTGGTTTGGTCCATAAATTGCGACAGGGCGTTGGTGCCAAAAAAGGTATTGACCACCGCCGAAATCGTCTTCGCGTTAATCAAATCAATCGGCGTAAACACCTCATTATCACGCACATTCATACGTTCGCGGATGGTGCGCGACATACGCGCCAAACCGATGCCAAACTGATTGTAGAGTTGTTCGCCAACGGTGCGCACACGACGGTTGCTCAAATGGTCGATGTCGTCCACGTTAGCCTTGGAGTTAATCAACTCAATCAGATATTTGATAATCTCGATGATGTCTGCTTTGGTGAGGACTTTCACGTCCATAGAGGTCGTCAAGTTCAACTTGCGGTTGATACGGAAACGTCCCACTTCTCCCAAATCGTAGCGTTTTTCGGAGAAAAACAAGTTCTGAATCACTTCGCGCGCACTCGCTTCATCGGCGGGGTCGGCACTGCGAAGCTGGCGATAGATATACACCACGGCATCGCGCTCCGAGTTGCTCGGGTCTTTTTGCAGCGTGTTGTAAATAATCGCGTAGTCCGACATATTTTGGTCTTCGCGGTGCAACAAAACCGTTTGCGCACCCGATTCGATAATTGCGTCGATGTGATTGGGCACGATAATCGTTTCGCGGTCGATAAGCACCTCGTTGCGTTCGATAGACACCACTTCGCCGGTGTCTTCGTCCACGAAGTCTTCCACCCAAGTCCGCAACACCCGAGCCGCCAATTTGCGCCCCACGATGCTCTTGAGAGTGGTTTTATTCACTTTGATTTCTTCCGCCAGATTGAAAATTTCCAAAATATCCTTATCACTTTCGTAGCCGATGGCGCGGAGAAGTGTTGTTACAGGAAGTTTCTTTTTGCGGTCGATGTAAGCATACATCACATTGTTGATGTCCGTCGCAAATTCTATCCACGACCCTTTGAAAGGGATTATTCTAGCCGAATAGAGTTTTGTGCCGTTGGAGTGCATACTCGTTCCGAAGAACACGCCCGGCGAGCGGTGCAACTGCGAAACCACCACGCGCTCGGCACCATTGATGACGAAAGTGCCACTCTCGGTCATATAAGGGATAGGTCCCAAATACACATCCTGAATGACCGTATCGAAATCCTCGTGGTCGGGGTCGGTGCAGTACAGTTTTAACTTGGCTTTTAAGGGCACACTGTAAGTCAATCCCCGCTCCAGACACTCTTCGATGGTGTAGCGTGGGGGGTCGACGAAATAGTCCAAAAATTCGAGGACAAAATTGTTACGGGTGTCTGCGATGGGAAAATTCTCAGCAAACACCTTATACAGCCCCTCGTTTTTCCGTTGGTCGGAGGGCGTATTCAATTGGAGGAAGTCTTGAAACGACTTTAATTGTACTTCAAGAAAATCCGGGAATGCCAGCGGATGCTCGATTGAAGCAAAATTGACTCTCTGATTCTTATTTGTTGTTTTAGAAGCCATTGTTGCAATTGTTGAACGTAAATAAATTTCTTATGCGCAAAAAGGAGTTGCCCCCAAAGCCCTGTCAGAGGCTTTCTGAGCATTCTCCCGATAGTGTAAGAGCAAAGTTTTATTTAAGTTCAACTTCTGCCCCTGCCTCTTCTAACTGTTTCTTCAAATTTTCTGCTTCGTCTTTTGCAACGCCCTCTTTCAATGGAGCGGGTGCGCCGTCGACGATGTCTTTGGCTTCTTTCAGACCAAGACCAGTCAATTCTTTCACTAACTTCACGATAGCCAGTTTGTTAGCACCGGCACCTTTCAAAATCACGTCGAAAGATGATTTTTCTTCAGCTGCTGCAGCAGCACCACCGCCGCCGGCGGGACCTGCAGCCACGGCTACAGCAGCCGCAGCGGGTTCGATGCCATATTCTGACTTCAGAATTGCAGCGAGTTCACTAACTTCCTTTACAGTCAAGTTCACTAATTGTTCAGCAAAAGCTTTTAAATCTGCCATTTTTTTATAATTTTAAATTGTTTGTTTTTTTAATTTTTTTTTATCTGTTCTCTAATGTTTTCAATACTCCCGAAAGCGTTTTCCCACTCGATTGAAGGGCAGAAATAACGTTCTTGGCGGGCGATTGCAGCAATGCAATGACGTCGCCAATCAGTTCGTTCTTGCTCTTGATTGAGATGAGCACTTCAAGATTATCGGCTCCAACATAGAATCCTTCCTGTACATACGCCGCTTTCAACTTGGGAACTTCCATTCCCGATGATTTAGCGAATGCCTTAATCAACTTTGCAGGGCTGTTGGCGTTATTTGAAAACATAACTGCCGTGTTGCCTTTCAAAGCGGAATCCAATGCAGAGTAGTCGCCATCTAATTGGGCGAGGGCTTTCTTAAACAGGGTGTTTTTTACAACCACCAGTTTAATCTCATCTTTCGTACACTGCCTTCTCAAACTGCTCGTTTTCGCTGCATTAAGTGCAGTTATATCCGTCAGATAGAAGTTGGTGTATTCTCCTACGGTCGTCGCAATCTGCGAGATTACGGTTGATTTATCTTCTTTTTTCATCTTCAATCAATTTTAATTTTCGTCAACCGATTTGATATCAATCTTGATACCCGGACTCATTGTACTCGAAAGATAAACACTCTTCATATAAACACCCTTAGCCGCAGACGGTTTCAACTTGTTGATAGTTGAAATAAAATCTTTGGCATTCTCGCGAATTTGCTCCGGTGTGAACGACACTTTACCGATAGAAACGTGGACGATACCGGTTTTATCGACCTTGAAGTCGATTTTCCCCTGTTTCACTTCCTTCACGGCGGTTGCCACATCATTGGTTACAGTGCCGCTTTTGGGGTTTGGCATCAGGCTTCGAGGACCTAACACGCGCCCTAAAGCACCCACTTTACCCATGTTTGCCGGTTGTGTGATAATCACATCCACATCCGTCCAGCCACCTTTAATCTTTTCGATATAGTCGTCCAATCCCACGAAGTCAGCCCCTGCCTCTTTGACAGCAGCCTCCTGGTCGGGAGTTACCAATGCGAGCACTCGCACTTGCTTACCTGTCCCATGGGGCAGCGAAATAACGCCTCTCACCATTTGATTAGCTTGACGGGGGTCAACGCCCAGACGCACATCCAAGTCCACAGAAGCATCGAACTTTGCATAGTTCACTTCTTTGACCAAGGCAGATGCCTCTTTTAGCGTGTAACTTTTCCCGGCTTCCACTTTTCCTACGGCTAACTTCTGTTTTTTTGTCAGTTTACTCATATTTTTTAGTGAAGTTTTTAATTATGCGGGAAAAGCCCCTTTAACGGTGATACCCATGCTGCGCGCAGTTCCGGCAACCATTTTCATGGCTGAGTTGACTGTGAAGCAGTTCAAGTCGGGCATTTTATCCTCTGCAATTGATTTCACCTGTTCCCAAGTGATTTCAGCCACCTTTTTACGGTTAGGCTCTGCAGACCCGCTTTTCTGTTTGATAGCTTCCAGCAATTGGATAGCCACAGGCGGGTTTTTGACGATAAAATCGAACGACTTGTCGGCATAATAAGTGATTACCACCGGTAATGTCTTACCTGCCTTGTCTTGGGTGCGGGCATTGAATTGCTTGCAAAACTCCATGATGTTGATGCCCTTGGAGCCTAATGCAGGTCCCACGGGTGGAGAAGGGTTTGCAGCTCCTCCTTTAATCTGTAATTTCAACGCTCCAGCAATTTCTTTAGCCATTGTAAATAATTTTTTAATTTAACACTCTTTTTTGAAATCGAATAATCTCAATCGTAACAAGTAGAAACGTGGCGCGCCGCGTTTCTACCATTTGCGACTATTCTTTTTCCACTTGCAAGTACCCTAATTCAAGGGGACTTTTCCGTCCGAAAATTTTGACCATTACCTTGACCTTTTTCTTGTCGGGGTAAACCTCTTCGATTTCACCGTGGAAGCCGGTGAACGGACCAACATTTATCTTGACGGTTTCACCAATCATAAAATCAACTTCCAACTCCTCGGGTTGTTCCAACAACTCATCTGCTTTGCCCAAAATCCGCGCGACCTCGGAGGCTCGCAGCGGCATCGGTTCTTTACCGTCTTCGAGGAAGCCAATTATAAAATTGATATCTTTCAGGAAGTGGGAAACTTCTCCGTCCAAAGCGGCTTCTACAATAATGTAACCCGGAAGAAACGCCCGTTCCTTAATCGTTTTCTTTCCGTTACGATTTTGCATCACCTTTTCCGTCGGAATCACAACCTGCGTTATACGATGTTGCAGATTGCGATTTTTAATTTCCGCTTCCAAATATTCCTTAATCTTATTTTCCTTGCCGCTGACGGCTTTCAGAACATAAAATTTCTTTTCTATTTCAGCCATTTGCCCGTTTTTTAGAAATGAACGTGAGTATAAATTACCTTCATCACGGTTTCAAAAGCATAATCAACCACAAACAGCACCGCAGACATAATCAATGATGCTATCAAAACCACCACCGTACTGTTGGACAACTCTTTTTGAGTAGGCCATGATACCTTATAAATCAATTCGTTATAAGATTCTTTTACACTGTTTACTATATTCATAATATCTATCGTATATCAATTTCTGCTTCTGCACGGAACGAGAGGCTCGAACTCCCGACCCTCGGTTTTGGAGACCGATGCTCTACCAACTGAGCTAGTTCCGTATGTTCCTTACACGATGCCAAACAACGCATTCGTCCGGATTAGGGGCAAAATCGGGCACAAAGGTACGCTTTTTTTTTGGAACTACCAAATGTTTTTGAAAGTTTTTTCATTTTTTTTTGCCGGCACAATAATAACCGCCCCCAAAGGCACAAAATTCCAATTGTAGAGACGCGGCGCGCCACGTCTCTACTAAATGGGACGCACCAGCCGGAAGCCCCTTATCTTGTAGCGGTAGTTGGGCGCGATGCCGTAGCGAAGCGACACGCGGCAGTCCGCCGCAAAACTGCTCCAGTCGCCGCCGCGAAACACGCGGTCTGAACCTGTAGTTGCACCTATAGGGTTAGTCTGCGCACCACTATCATAATCACCAAACCTATCGCTGCACCATTCCCATACATTTCCTGTCATATCGTAAATGCCTAACTCGTTGGACCATTTTGTACCAACCGGATGTGTACGCTCGTCTGAATTATTCCCATACCACGCTACACCGTCTATCATATTGCTGCCACTATACTTATAGCCTTGACTTTGCGCACCGCCGCGGGCGGCATATTCCCATTCCGCTTCCGTCGGTAAACGGTAATTTTCACCTGTGGCTGCATTCAACTTTTTGATAAATGTTTGACAATCATTCCAACTTACATTCTCAACAGGTAAATTATCATCGTCCGTGAATATACTTGGATTGCTGCCCATAATCGTTTCCCAAAGTTTTTGCGTGACCTCATATTTCCCTATTTGAAAACTACTTAACGTTACGCTGTGAGTAGGAAGTTCAACGTTATAATAATCGTTGCCCTGCTCGGTGGTTGCGCCCATTGTGAACCTGCCGCCAGCTACGGTTACCATTTCTATTGCTATATCGAGAACTTCAACCTCGCAAGCAGCCGTTTTATCGTCTGCTTTTGCTGTGATAGTGGCTTCGCCTGCGGCTACGGCGGTTACTGTGCCGTTGGCATCAACCGTTGCTTTTGTGTTGTCGCTGCTACTCCATTCGATGTCGTAGTCGGCATCGTCAGGCGACACGATACTCACAAGTTTCTCGCTTCCACCAACAGCAAGTTCAAGCGTAACTCTGCTCAGCGAAATGCCCGCTACCGGAACAGCAACATTGTCTTCGCCGCCGCAAGAGGTGAATACTGCGCTTGCTGTGCTCAATGTGAGCAGCAAGTAAAAAATCGGATGAAGTTTAAAAATCTTGTTTGTCATCGTTTTAAGAGTTTTTGCCTTAAACGCTTAAATTCGGGCAAGCTAAAAGCGTGTAACTGCCTCGTTTGCCTATTTTACATCCGTGGCCTTCTAAAACCGTTTTACATAAATAAGTACGAAACAATTCACGCCGCCGGCGTGAACTTTCGCTAACTTATTCTCATGTATTTGAAATTTAGAAGTTTTCGGATGTAGAGAATACGAGATAAAAGCCCTGTATCCAACATTTTATAATTCTAAATTCTCATTTTTGTTGCTTTATTTCATTTTTCGGAAGCAAAGGTACGAAATTATTTTGGAAATATGCAAATAATCGGCTACCTTTGCAGCCTCAAATTCGTAAGTGATGAAATATTTTTTAGTAGCAGGCGAGGCGAGCGGCGATTTACACGCATCCAATCTGATGCGGGAATTGATGGTGCAGGACAGGGCGGCGGAGTTTCGCTTTTTTGGCGGCGACCTTATGCAGGCGGTGGGCGGCACGTTGGTCAGGCATTATCGCGATATGGCATATATGGGCATTATCCCCGTGTTGATGCACCTGCGGGAGATTTTGGCGAATGGCAAACTGTGCCGACAGAGCATTCGCGACTACCGCCCCGATATGGTGATTTTTGTGGATTACCCCGGTTTTAACCTCCCAATGGCGAAATTTGTGAAAACGCAACTGCACATTCCCACCATATATTATATATCGCCAAAAATTTGGGCGTGGAAAAGTTACCGCATCCGCGATATTCGGAAATACGTCGATAAAATGCTCTGCATCCTGCCTTTTGAGGTAGATTTTTACGAAAAATACAACTACGCGGTTGATTATGTGGGCAACCCCACGGTGGATGAGATTGCCGCGCGCGACTATCAGGACGAAACATTTGAGGCATTCCGGCAGGCAAATCATTTGCCTGACAAGCCAATCATTGCCCTCTTAGCAGGCAGTCGCAAGCACGAAATCAAGGACAACCTGCCAACGATGCTTGCCGCCGTCGCTGCTTATCCCAACTATCAGGCAGTCATCGCCGGTGCGCCGGGCATTGATGCCGACTATTATAGCCTCACGCCCATTCCGGTCGTTTTCAACCAAACCTACCGCCTCCTCCAACAGTCGCACGCGGCATTGGTTACCTCCGGCACAGCCACTTTGGAAACCGGTCTGTTGCGCGTGCCGCAGGTGGTGTGCTACAAATGGCTGTTCAAGCGCACGGCAACGTGGATATTCAAACATTTTTTTAAGTGCAAATACATCTCGTTGGTCAATCTGATTGCCAACAAAACAGTAGTCCAAGAACTGTTTGGAGCCACTTTTTCGACAGAAAACATACGCGCCGAACTGGGCTTATTGCTCAACGACACGCCCTACCGCCAAGCAATGTTAGACAATTATGATACTATGATTGCGAAGTTGGGGACTGTTGGCGCGTCCGAAAAAGCGGCGAAAGCAATTACGAATTACGAATTACGAATTACGACCGGTAGTGGCATATTTCGATTCAAGCAATTTTCCGTGCAGCACGATTTGTGCGCTATGAAAGTGGGCACGGATGGCGTGCTTTTGGGCGCGTGGACGGAGCCAATTACGAATTACGAATTACGAATTACGGGTGTGCAGCGGATTTTGGATGTTGGTTGCGGGTCGGGGGTGATTGCCCTGATGCTGGCGCAGAAAATGCAAAAGGCTGAGATTGATGCCATCGACATTGATGAAAATGCTTATAAACAGACAGTTATAAACTTCAAAAATTCACCTTTTAAGGCAAAACCGGATGCCATTCACGGCGATTTTCGCACCTTTGCACCCGCGCAAAAATACAACTTGATAGTGTCTAACCCGCCCTATTTTGTGGATTCGCTGCCATCGCCGAATGCCGAACGCACCACTGCACGGCACGCCAATACGCTATCTTACAGCGACTTGATACAGCACAGTGCAGAATTGCTCGCCGACAACGGACGCTTAGCACTGATTTTGCCCTTTGAAGCCTTTGACAGCATCCAATCGCTCGCCGAAGCAAACGGCTTGACATTGACCCGCAAAACGGTTGTCCGCCCTAAAACCGGCGCGCCGCCCAAACGCATTTTGCTGGAATACACCAATCTTTCACCCTCCACCCCGCACCCTTCACCCGTTGCCGCTGATGAATTGACTATTGAGAAAGCCCCAAATGTGTTTAGCGATGCGTATGTTGCTTTGACTAAGGATTTTTATTTAAATTTTCCCGAATGAAAATCATATTGTCCGTTACCAACGATTTAGTTACTGACCAGCGCGTGCACAAAGTTTGCACAACCCTCTTGCGGAATGGCTATGATGTGGAATTGGTTGGGCGACGCTTATCAAACAGCCAACCGTTGAACCGCGATTACCGCACCAAACGGCTGAGGCTACTGTTCAACAAAGGATTTCTGTTTTATGTCGAATACAATTTGCGCCTGTTCATTTATTTGCTTTTTTGCAAATCGGATGTATATCTTTCTAACGACACAGATACGCTGATTGCCAACTACTTAGCGAGCAAAATTCGCCATCGCCCGTTGGTGTTTGATGCGCACGAACTCTTTCCCGAAGTGCCCGAAGTTGTCAATCGCCCATTCATCAAAGCCGTGTGGACAAGCATTGAAGCGTGGATTTTCCCCCAATTGCAACACTCCTACACCGTTTGCCGGTCTATTGCCGATTATTATCACGACAAATACGGCATAAAAATGGGCGTGGTGCGCAATATTCCAATTGCCAATCACCAACTGCCGATTACCGATTATCAATCACCGTCCAAAATCGTCCTGTATCAGGGGGCTGTCAACGAGGGGCGTGGCATTGAGCGGGTGATTGATGCGATGCCTTATTTGCCGGCGGATTACATTTTTCAGGTAGTGGGCGGCGGCGACAAATTGGACGAATTGAAAGTTTATGCAGAAAAATTGGGACTGTCCGACCGCGTTATTTTCACAGGCAAATTGCCGTTTGAAGAGTTGTTTGCTTACACAGCACACGCCACCATCGGCGTTAATTTGCTGGAAAACAAAGGATTGAGCTACTATTATGCGCTGCCCAATCGGATTTTTGACTATATGCGGTGCCGGTTGCCTGTTTTGTCGTGCGATTTCCCTGAAATTCGGCGGATTGTGGCGCAATATCAAATTGGTTTATTGATTGATGATTTTTCGCCCCAAAATGTTGCAAAAAAAATTGTAGAATTAGCCGAACAGCCCAAAAATGAGGCGGGTTTTGCCGCCGCCAACGCCGAATTGACGTGGGAAAATGAAGAAAAAACATTATTACAAATTATCGCAAATGAAAAATAATAGAGGCATCTACGCTATGACACTGTTCTGCGTCATCATCTGGGGCACCACCTTCGTGTCCACCAAGGTATTGATTAACAACGGATTATCGCCGGCTGAGATATTTTTTATGCGGTTTTTTATGGCATACATCGGAATGCTGTTTATTGCGCCGCCCAGGCGGGCGGCAAAAATTCCGGTGCGCGATGAATTGCTGTTTTTTGTTGCCGGACTCACGGGCGGCTCGCTCTATTTTTTGGCTGAAAACACGGCTTTGCAGCTGACGCAGACCTCCAATGTGGCACTTCTCGTGTCCACAACCCCTGTTTTGACCGCCCTCGTCATCCGCCTCGCCGACAAAAAAGCGAAAATCAGTCGAAACCTCATCGTTGGCTCCTGCATCGCATTGGTGGGCGTGGCATTCGTGGTGTTCAACGGGCAAGCGGTGCTGAAACTTTCGCCTATGGGCGACTTTTTGGCAATCTCCGCCTCCCTCCTGTGGGCATTTTATGGGCTGACAATCAAGAAGTTAAACAACAGATATTCCACATTCATCATCACGCGCAAGGTGTTTTTCTACGGATTGCTGACCATCCTGCCGGTCTTCCTCATAGAAAGGCGACCGCAACCTCCCGTCATCAACGCAGAAGTCGTGTTCAACCTGCTCTACCTCGGCATTGCCGCCTCGCTGATTTGCTACCTGCTGTGGAACAAAACGGTCGAGCAATTAGGCGCACTCCGCGCGTCCAATTTCATCTACCTCGTGCCGCTCACGTCCTTAATCACCGCCTCCATCGTGCTCCACGAAACGATTACCCCCGTCGCACTGCTGGGAGCCGCTTTTATTCTGCTGGGTGTGTATCTTTCCGAAAGGAAAAAATCGCTTTTTTAAGCCATTTTCCACTCAAAGCCGTCCTTGGTATCTTTGATTTCAAAGCCCAAAGCCGTCAGTTCGTTGCGAATCTTGTCCGACGTTGCCCAATCCTTGTTTTGCTTGGCTTGCATCCGCAGGTTGAGCAGCAGGTCGATGGCTTTTTCAAAGGCTTCATACGAGGCATTTTCGGCTTTCTGTTCGTTCTTAATTCCAAGAATATCAAACAGATAGAGATTGAAAAGGTCTTTCAACTTTTGAATGTCGCCGGCGGTCAATGGCATTTGTCCGGCGGCTGCCGAATTAATGATGCGAGCAGCCTCAAAGAGGTAAGAAATCACGATGGGGGTGTTCAGGTCGTCGTTCATTGCTTCCTCGCTCTTTGCAAACAGGCTTTGAATGTCGGCAGGAGATTGCGGGTCGGTGCCCGCAACGCCGGTCGGGGGGAGGCTATCAATGCGATTATATGCCTCCAGCAGGCGCGACAGCCCTTTTTCTGCCGCCTGCAATGCCTCGTTGCTGAAATCTACTGTGCTGCGGTAGTGGGCTTGCAGGATGAAGAAACGGATGGTCATCGGGGTGTAGGATTGCGTGAGGAGTTCGTGCTTGCCGTCAAAGAATTGCGCGAGGTTGATGAAATTGCCCAGCGACTTGCCCATTTTTTGTCCGTTCACCGTTATCATATTGTTGTGCATCCAATAGCGGACACCCTCGTGACCGGTGGAGGCTACCGATTGGGCGATTTCGCACTCGTGGTGCGGGAAAATCAAGTCCATGCCGCCGCCGTGGATGTCGAACTCCGCGCCGAGATATTTTTTGCTCATCGCCGTACATTCCAGATGCCAGCCCGGAAAGCCATCGCTCCACGGCGAGGACCAGCGCATGATGTGCTCCGGCGAGGCTTTTTTCCACAGCGCGAAATCGACGGGGTTGTGCTTCTCGTCCTGACCTTCCAATTCGCGCGTCGTGTTGAGCATATCTTCGATGTTTCGACCCGAAAGCACGCCGTAGTTGTGCTGTTTGTTATATTTGGGCACGTCGAAATAGACGGAGCCTGCACTTTCGTAGGCAAAACCCTTGTCGAGAATGTCTTTGACCAACTGAATTTGCTCGATGATGTGCCCGCTGGCGTGCGGCTCGATGCTTGGCGGCAGCACGTTGAGGGCTTCCATCGCCTTGTGGTACCGGTTTAGATAGTATTGCACCACTTCCATCGGCTCAAGATTTTCTAATTTCGCCTTTTTGGCGATTTTGTCTTCGCCCGCATCGGCATCGTTCACGAGGTGCCCCACGTCCGTTATGTTGCGGACATAGCGCACCTTATAGCCCCGATGCGTGAGGTAGCGAAACAGCACGTCGAACGTGATGGCAGGGCGGGCGTGCCCGAGGTGCGGGTCGCCATAAACAGTGGGTCCGCAAACATACATTCCGACCCGATTTTCCAGCAAAGGTGTGAAAATCTCCTTTTTTCGCGATAATGTGTTGTAAATAAATAAGTTATTGTCCATAATTTCATCGTTTTTTTTCGTTGTTGGGACAAAGGTAGCAAGTTTTTTTGTTAAAAATGCACTTTTGTTGAAAAAAAAATTGGAAAACTCTTTTTTATTTCAAAAATTAGCCTTACCTTTGCACCGAAAATTTTTAATATTTATTAAATTCACATTTTATGAAAAATTTAGTTAAGAGCATTAATGAAAACTTTGCAGCCTTCACAGAAGACGCTGCGGCTCAAGTTGAAAAAGGTAACAAAGCTGCCGGCACTCGTGCGCGCAAGGTTTCTTTGGCTATCGAAAAACAGTTGAAAGAATTTCGCAAGAAATCTATCGAAGCTGCAAAGTAAATCGAAAAATGCAAATCAGAGATACCGGAGGGCGTTGCAAAATACCCTCCGTGTATTGTTTTTAATGAAAAAAAGACGAATATTATGATAAATTTCAACGCTATTTTAAGCCTCTTGACACCGAAAGACACCAAATTCTTACCTTTGCTCAAAGAATTAGCCGGTGTGATGGTTGATGCCAGCGTGTTGCTCAGCGAGTTGTTTGCCTGCACAGACAAAGACCGCCGCGACGAACTCTGCCGCGATATAAAAATGGAAGAAATCAATGGCGACAAAGTGTCTAAACGCATTTTGAAAGAACTTAACAACACTTTTATCACCCCGCTCGACCGCGAAGACATCAATGAAATCAGCGACCGCGTGGAGGAAGTCATCGACACAATCAATCACGTGGCTCAGAAGGTGTTGCTCTACTCGCCCGCCCACTTTTCGCCCTGCATGACACACATGACGGAACTGATTCAAAGTGCCACTTTGGAAGCGAAGGGGGCGGTGTATGAATTGGATTCGCTCAAAAAGAACGACACGCATTTTCGCCGCCATTACAAAGAAATCAAGCGTTTGGAAGAGGCGGCGGATGGAGTGTATGAACAGGGAATCACCGCGCTTTTCCGCGACGAAACGAACCCGACCGAACTCATCAAACTGAAAGACATCATTCAGGAACTTGAAAAAACGGCAAACAAAATCAACAGCACCGGCAAGGTGTTGAAATCCATATTTGTGAAGTACGCATAAATCATTGAAAATGGCACTGTTAATAGTTGTAATCATTCTCGCGTTCATCTTTGATTTCATCAATGGCTTTCACGATGCTGCCAACTCGATTGCTTCGGTGGTAACGACGCGCGTCCTAACCCCCTTGCAGGCGGTTCTTTGGGCGGCATTCTTCAATTTTGTCGCTTTTTTTATTGCCAAATATTGGATAGGCAGTTTCGGAATTGCCGACACGGTATCGAAAACGGTAACAGAAGGGTCGGTCACGCTGACCGTGATTTTAGCCGGATTGGTTGCCGCAATCATCTGGAACTTAATCACTTGGCGATTTGGAATCCCGTCCTCCTCCTCTCATACGCTGATTGGTGGGCTTGCCGGCGCAGCGATTGTGCACGGTGGATTGACCGCTATAAATATCAAAGTGGTTTCGCTTATTATCGCCTTTATTTTCGTGGCTCCGTTTGTGGGAATGATTGCCGGTATGGCAGTCACGATTATCACGATGCACCTGGCTCGAAAAATGCGACCGCACAATGCAGAATCGCTGTTCAGGCACCTGCAACTCTTTTCATCGGCTTGGTTGAGTGTCAATCACGGACTCAACGACTCCCAAAAAGTGATGGGCGTGATTGGCATCGCGCTGATTTATTACAACAGGCAGGCAGGAATTGATGCGGCAAGCCTGCCGGAGTGGGTGCGGCTGACAAGTATGGCAGATATTCACGACTGGGTGCCATTCACCTGCTTCACGGCGATTGCACTCGGCACAATGGCAGGTGGTCGGAAAATAATAAAGACAATGGGCAGTAAAATCACCAAATTGAATGCGTTTGAAGGTTTTTGCACCGAAATGGCAAGTACCATCACGCTCTTTTTCACAGAACATTACCACATTCCGGTGAGCACCACCCACACCATCACGGGAGCCATCATGGGTGTCGGCTCCGTCAAACGCCTTTCAGCCGTCCGCTGGGGCGTTGCGGTCGATTTAATCTGGGCGTGGATTGTTACCATCCCCGTGAGCGCGGGCATCGCCGCGCTTGTGTATGTCATTTTTGGGTGGTGTGGGCAGGTCTGAGATAAAAACTCATCAGTCGGTGCATCGGATATTGGTCGATTTCATTGGCTTTCACTTTGAACATCGCTGCGGGCGTGGCAAATTGCGCCCCTGCGTTTGCGGTGTAGAATGTGGCATAGATGATGCGGTGCGACAAAACGTGCTTTTTATTTTCAATCACTAACTTAAATTGTAGATTTTCTGTTGGGGGAAACCACTCCTGAAATTGTTTCGTTTGGCATAACTCGTTGAAATCCAATGGAACTTCCGATTCGAGCAGCGGAAATTCAAAGAGGTTTTGCCAAATGCCTTTCTCGGTGCGCTTTTTTAAATAGGTGTAGGGAGGACTCCCTGCTTGGATGTGGAAATAATACAGATAGAGGTTTTTTGTTTGGGTTTTGTTTTGCTTGACCGGATAGTGGGCAACTGCATTTTTGGCGAGAGCCGCACAGTGGTCTACAAAGGGGCAAGTGGAGCAGCCGGGGGCTGTGGGCGTGCATTGGAGTGCACCAAATTCTATCATCGCCTGATTAAATTGGCGCGCGTCGGACTTGTCCATCAGCGTGCCCGCAAGTTCGGTGAAGTATTTTTTGCCTTTGCCCGTGTCTATTGGCTCGTCGATGGCAAACAGGCGGGCTAAGAAGCGGAACACGTTGCCGTCCACCGCCGGATAGGGCATATTCCACGCAAAAGACGTGATGGCTGCCGCGGTGTATTCGCCGATGCCTTTCAGGTTTCTGACGGCTTGATAATCCTTGGGAAACACGCCTCCGTGGACTTGCACGATGGTTTTTGCCGCCGAATGCAGGTTGCGCGCCCGCGAATAGTAGCCTAAGCCCTGCCAATGGAGCAGCACATCCTGTTCGTCGGCTTCTGCGAGCGACCGCACGTCGGGAAAACGCTCAACGAAGCGATTGTAATAATCCAAGCCCTGCCTGACCTGCGTTTGTTGCAAAATAATCTCCGAAACCCATATCTTGTAGGGGTCTTGCGTGCCGCGCCATGGCAAATTTCGTTGCGAAATCTGATACCATCCGGCTAAAATTTTAGCAAAAAAGAGGGAATTTTCCATATTTGATGCAAAAATACAAAAATATTTCAAATTTATAATTCATAATTGAAAAATTATTTTTACCTTTGCAGTCTGAATTGCAAAGGATTAAAAAAACAAATAAAAAAATAAAGTTATGACAAAAGCAAAAATCGTAAATGCGATTGCAAAAGACACAGGGATTGACCGTGCCACGGTGCTGGCATCGGTGGAAGGTTTTATGAACCGAGTGATGGAAACCATGAATGGAGGGGAAAACGTGTATCTGCGCGGGTTCGGCTCTTTCGTTGTGAAAAAGAGGGCGGCAAAAGCGGCACGCCACATCAAAAACAACACGACGATTATGATTCCGGAACGTTACGTACCAACGTTCAAACCGTCTGCCTATTTCACCGGAAATATGCAATCCAATTTGAGCAAACAAGGCAAGAAATAATAATTAAAAAGAAAAAACTATGCCAAGCGGAAAAAAAAGGAAAGGACACAAAATGTCTACCCACAAGCGCAAGAAGAGACTTCGTAAGAATCGTCATAAGAAGAAAAAATAACGAAAAAATAAGAATGTGATTAGTGAATTAGTAATCGACGTTCAGCCAACCGAAGTATCTATAGCGTTTCTTGAAGACAGCCGGTTAGTCGAATTTCAAAAGGAAACTCGCAGCCTCTCATTTTCGGTGGGAGATGTTTATCTCGGTAAAGTCAAAAAAATGATGCCGGGGCTGAATGCTGCTTTTGTTGATATCGGCTATAAAAAAGAGGCATTTCTGCACTATCAGGATTTGGGGACTAATTTTAATAGTCTTGATAAGTTCCTGAAAGCTGCGATGGTCGAAAAAAAGAAGTTGCCGCCTCTCAGCAAGTTCGTACAACAGCCGGAAATGCCCAAAGAGGGCAATCTGACCGACCTTTTGAAGTCGGGCGATGAGGTGCTGGTGCAAATCGTGAAAGAGCCTATCTCGACGAAAGGTCCGCGTTTGACGTGCGAAATTTCATTTGCCGGTCGCTATCTCGTGGTGGTGCCATTCGGCGACCGGGTGAGCGTGTCGGGCAAAATCAAGTCGTCGGAAGAGCGCGTGCGCCTCAGACAGTTGATACAGAGCATCAAGCCGAAGCATTTTTCGGTGATTGTGCGCACGTCTTCCGAAGGCAAGCGCGTTGCGGAACTTGATACGGAACTTCGGACGCTGGTCAAGCGTTGGGACGACAATATGACGAAGGTGCAAAGAATGAAGCCACCAACGTTGATTTATGAGGAAACAGGACGCACGGTGGCTCTGCTGCGGGATATTTTCAGCCCCACCTTTGAGCATATCTACGTCAATGACATTGACGCCTACAAAGAACTGCGCGACTATGTGACCCTGATTGCTCCCGACCACGCGAAAATCGTGGAGCACTACAAGGGCGACACACCCATTCTGGACAAGTTTGAAGTTACCCGACAACTTAAATCGGGATTCGGAAAAACAGTGCCTGTCAAAAAAGGTGCCTACCTCATTATAGAGCATACAGAGGCGATGCACGTCATCGATGTGAACAGTGGCAATCGCACGAGAGGCACTGTGGGACAAGAAGATACGGCTTCCGAAGTGAATCTGGCTGCGGCGTTGGAAGTTGCACACCAATTGCGTATGCGCGATATGGGCGGCATCATTGCGGTCGATTTCATTGATATGCAGGAGCAGGACAACCGTCAGAAATTGTTCGAGACCATGCGCGAAGCGATGATTAACGACCGCGCGAAGCACCACATCCTGCCGCTCAACAAGTTTGGTGTGATGCTGATTACCCGCCAGCGGGTGCGCCCGATTTTGGATTTTGCCAACACGGAGGTCTGTCCCGTCTGCTTCGGCAAAGGCGAAATAAAGCCATCTATCCTGTTTACAGACGTTCTGGAAGCGAAAGTGGGCGATTTGGTGAAACAGATTAAGGTCAAGAAATTCAAGTTGCACGTGCATCCGTTCATTGCGGCATACCTCAAGCAGGGGTTTATCTCCATGAAAAAGAGGTGGCAATGGAAGTATTCAACAAACTTCAAAGTGATTGCCGACCAAAGTTTGGGATTTTTGGAATACAAATTTTTCGACAACCACAAAAACGAATTGGATATGACCGACGAAAGTCTGTCGGCATAAATCAGATGGGATTGCGGGCTTGCCCGACAATCCTGTCTATTTCATCGACGATTTTTTTTGCTGCATCGGGTTTTGCCAACTTCAAGATATTGTCGCTCAACTGTTTCAGTTGTGCGCCGTTGTGGATGAGTTTCAGTGCCGCGGGCACCAGTTCTTCGCCTGCATCCCTGTCAGCAATCATAATAGCCGCATTTTTTCGGACTAATGCCTGCGCATTCTTCGTCTGGTGGTCTTCCGCCACGTTGGGCGACGGCACCAAAATCACGGGCTTGCCCAGCAGGCAAAACTCGGAGATGGAGCCGGCTCCGGCGCGGGATATAATCAAATCTGCCGCGGAATAGGCTAAATCCATTCGGGAGATGAATGCCATCGGATGCACATCGCTGTGGGTTGCGCCAACGCCGCCGTCCTTGTGGGCTTGCCCCGCCATCCCGTCGTAATAAGACTTCCCCGTTTGCCAAATGAATTGCACGTCGCCCGCTTCGGAGGGTTGCGGGTCAAGAGCGCAATGGCGTGCGATGCTTTCGTTGATGGTGCGCGCACCCAGACTGCCGCCCACCACGAGGACGGTTTTTTTATTGGGATTGAGTCCGAAAAAGGTGCAGGCTTCCCGTTTTTTGGCTTCCGTAACAACCAAATCCTGCCGCACGGGGTTGCCCGTCTGCACGATTTTTTCCTGTGGGAAAAACGCCTCCATCCCCTCGTAGGCTACACAAATTTTATGGGCTTTTTTTGCCAGCAGTTTATTCGTGACACCGGCAAAAGAGTTTTGCTCTTGCAGCAGCGTGGGCACGCCCATCTGTGCCGCCGCTTTCAGCAGCGGACCGCTGGCATAGCCGCCCACACCGATTGCAACGTCAGGACGCACGTCCCGCACGATTTTTCGCGCCTTCGCCAAACTCCGGCTCAATTTCCAAAGGACGGATATGTTTTTCAGCAGATGCTTCCTGTCGAATCCCGCCACCGGCAGTCCGATGATTTGATACCCCGCAGCGGGCACACGCTCCATCTCCATACGGTTTTCGGCACCCACAAAAAGAATTTCTGCCTGCGGATGTCGCGCGCGAATTTCGTTGGCAATCGAGATTGCCGGAAAAATATGCCCGCCCGTGCCGCCGCCACTGATGATTATTTTCATATTTTCACTGTTTTTTTTGCAGGGCAAAATTACTAAATAATTTTAAGAAAAACTATTTTTCAGGATAAAACA
>BNTR01000035.1 GCA_025996755.1 Bacteroidia bacterium | reverse complement strand
AGCCTGATTGTAGGGCGTCTTAAATTTCCCAAAACGAAACCGAAGTTCATCCTTCAAATTCAGGTCAAACCACGCCTGTTGCAGCAAAGCATCGCCCGACTGCGCCGCATTCAGAGTCATATTGAAAGTCAATTTGCCAAACGCTTTGCCGGCAAACCCCAACAGAGCATTGCCGATTTCAAACCCACTGTTGGCAATATTGTCCTGGTCCGAAAGTTCCAACCCCTCATCATCATAATAATTCACCTTGGCAGAAGTCTGCACCAGCACAAAGGGCTTAAACACAAAATCACCCGCACGGGTCTCAAAACTAAACCCCTTCTTCCCCGCCAAAGGAATCACATCACTCTCAATATACTTGTCGTCGGTTTCCTGCGCAAAACTATGTATTGCACAAAACGTACTTAACAACAAAACTAATTTGTACTTCATAATTTATAATTTATAATTCATAATTCATATCTATTTAACCTCATTTCCACCTAATTTGTTTTCAACAAAACAACCTCAGTAGCAACAAATAAATACCTTCTCTCTTACCTCATTACCTCATTTCTCATCATTATCAATGAGGTAATGAGGTTGTGATAATTAAATTCACATTAGGCTACTGAGGTTGTTTTGTTTAGAAAGTTAGGTGTAAATTAGGTTTTTAAAGACTATTCAAAAACGCAACCACCGCATCCCTATCCTCTTTGCCCATCCGCTTAAACAACTCTCGCGAAACAGCCCCCTCGCCATCGTGCCACATAATGGCTTCAACAAAATTGCGCGCACGCCCATCGTGCAGGAAACGTGTGTGCCCATTCACCGTCTGTTGCAAGCCCACACCCCACAGCGGGGTGGTGCGCCATTCGTAACTATACGCCGAGCCTGCCCGCACGTGATTGTCCAACCCCGCGCCCATATCGTGCAGCAGAAAATCGCTGTACGGATGTATCGTCTGATTAGTCAACCAAGGCAAGCGCGTGCCATTGAGCAGCACCGGCGCATCCTGACGGGTGTGCAGCGTGGGGGTATGGCACAATTGACATTTCGCCTTGTAAAAATTCTCTTCGCCTCTTTTAACTTTCGCATCATTCACATTGCGGCGAGCCGGAACGCCCAACGCGGACATATACAAATCCACATCCTCCATCTCGCGCGTGGTGATTTCCATTCCGTAATGCGAATAGCCCAACATCTGCGACTGCCCCTCAGAAACCTCATACGGATAGCGGTCGTTCTTCACACCCAAATCGGACGAGAAGCCCAACTCCACCGTCAAATCGGCGTGATGGGCTTTGTTGCCGCCCACACCCACATATTGCCGATTACGCTCATTAATCAAACTCAACCGCCCTGAAATGCCGTATTCGGGATAATTGCTTTGCACCGCCAACCGCCGCAATTCATCGGGGTCTAATGCCATAATCTGCCCCATACCCACGTGCCGCAAAGGAATATGCACATCCACAATCAAATCTTTAGGGTCGATGCTATCGGCATACCACTCGGAGATTTCATAATGCGGCGTTTGCAACACATACCTCTCACCATCGGGAAATTGAAACTCCTGCTCGGTAAAATAGGCGTGCAACTTACCTTCCGCCGCCACGCCAACAATAGATTGGTCGTGCAGCACCCGCCCATATTGGCGAAAATGCGTACCGTTTTGCCGGGTAATATACACCAATTGCGACGAAAACCCCGCCGCACCGCTACCGCTGTCGCGCGTGTAGATGGAGGGCAAAGTGCGCCCCGCATTGTTGTGGCAACTACCGCAAGACGACCCTGCAAACACCGGACCCTTGCCGCCTTCGGTGCCGCGATTGTTGTCATACAAACGGTCGCCCGCATAAAACCGAGTCAGCAAATCCCCCGTGACCCACGCTGCCGGCGTATCATAAGCCGAGTTCCCAATATTGAAAACAGTAGCCGTGCCTGCCGATAGTTGTTCAGCCGCCGCCACATTGCCGTATTGGTCTTTAATAACAATGTCGTCATCAGTGCTGCACGCAATCAGTGTTGCCACGCTCATCACAAGCATAGCAACACCCTTCACGTAATGGCTTATCGTGTTATTTAACCTGCCTGTCCTGCCCATCTTTGAATAATAATAATTCTATGGTATGAAATCCGCGCACGCCTTCGCCGGTGATGGCACCCTGAATTTCCTGCACAGTATTTAGTCTATCGTTGTTCAAGATACTCAAAATATCATCTTGGTCGAGGGGCCAACTGTCCAACGAAGGGTCAAGCCCCAACAAATCGGCAGGACCGTACAGAAATGCCTCGCTCTGTTCCCAAGGCACACGAACGGCTTTCCACGCATCGCACACCGCACTCAATCGGGCATTGGTCGGATTAGCAGCATACACTTGTGCCGCATCCTGCAATGCTTTGGCTTTATTTTTCATATCCTCGTATGTTTTCACCACAATATCATCGGCGTAGGTGGCTAAGATTGGCGTGAAATCAAATGCCGCTCCGGCATCACGCACCAACGGAAGTAATTCTTTTTTATAAATATCTTCCAAATCAGCACAAGCCTTCATTGCAGCCACCACCTTCGCGCCCGTCAGGTTGTTGCGGAAAGGCGCCTCCATCGTTTGTATGCCACTGTAAGCCGCATTGATAGCCGCGATTATCTGTGCATCCAAATCCGGATTTTTGTCTCGCACAAAAGCAGAAAGGCTGTTGGCACTTGCCGTCGCGCCGCCTCTCACGCCGAGATAGGAATTGCGCACGCTCACAATATTGTCGGAATAGTCGGTAATCGAGTTCCAACTATACCACGATTCCACTTCGAGCACGCCCTCGGCATACTTTCCGGCAAGTGCGTAACCATAAGGACCACCAATTTTCTGTTCGCCCACTTCACCGGCAATATCAATAGAGCCTTGAATGATGGTTGCTTCTATGGCATCAATACCGCTGGAATAGTAGTCATTGTTCGGATTTTTAACCAAATCGGCATAACCATCGGGACCTGCCCACGCTGCCCACAGTCTCACACAATCGTTGTACAACTCCTCCGTGGCAGCCACCAAATAGTTGTTCCACTTCGCATTAGTTGCCAATGCCTCAATGTGCGGATTGTTCACATCGGGATTTTCAGCCTCCCCATTTTCATCTTTCTCACAAGCGGAAAATAGTCCCGCGCCAAGCAATGTAATTGCTCCTAAGTAATTCTTTGAAATTCTCATTTATATATTTTTTTAATTCGTAATTCGTAATTCATAATTCGTAATTTATTTTGTAACAAACCAAGCCATATAAGCCACCCCCAAACCAAAAGTATGCTCACTGTTGTATTTCCCCTCATTGATACGCCGAATAGAATAATCCGCCTTAACCACCAGATTGGGCAAGAGATTATAATTGAAGCCAAACGTAGTTAAATCACGCTTGTAGCGCGGATTTTCTTTCGCGCCCGCCTCCACCGCTTCGGCAGTGTTGTAATATTCGTAGCGCACAAAGGGATAGAGTTTTTCTTTCGCATCCCAAAACGACAACACATTGTAGCCGATTTCCGCCGCATAAGTCAGTGCATTTTTTGCCACTTCGGTAATCGGATAGCCGGTCTTTTTGAACGACAAATAGTTAATATCCGAAATCGCTTTGGAATCCGCCAGATTGCCGTAAATATAATTGGCGCGGGCAATGACATTGTGCCCCTGATATTGCAAATCGCCCGAAAGTATCGAAACCGTGCCTTTCAAGCCGGTGAAAGCCTGCGGCTTCGACGAATTTTTTGCCGAATTGCCATAATAGCCCGACGCGCCCACGCGCAAGCCTTTCACGCCCGTATATTCCACCCGTCCGGCAAACGCAGGATTGGTGGCAGTGATTTGTTCAAAGATGCCCTGCTTGCCGCTGCCCACCCAATTGGCGGTCGAAAACCCATTGGGGTCAAGCCCATTCACGAGCATCAGTTCATATCTCCACGAGGGCAAATAGCCCAGAAGGGAAATGCCGGTTTCGTGCCAAGTGGACGGGAGCAGGGCAACTTCGCCCTCCGGACGGGTGGTGCCAAAAAAGAATATCGGCTCGTGGTGCGCATTGGTCAAGCCCACCGGAACAATGATATGCCCAACACGCACATTCAGCCAATTAGCAAAACGCTTCGTGATATGGAACTGTTCCAACACCACTTCGCCGGCTTTTTCCACTTCCATCTCATATTCGCCGGCTTCAGAATATTCCAATTCCATCGCCGACCCTGTGCCGCCATATTCAAATTCAATTTCCGTACCCAGAACAATATCGTCCCGAAACTTATAATCCACCGCAAAAATAGTGCGAGGAATCGTCAAATAGGCACGACTGTCCTTCGGCGCACCGGCAGGGTCTTTATAGCGATTGGCTCCATAGTTATGCTGCTGATACAAAATCTCACCATACCCCCCGAAACGATATTTGCTGAATGCCCATTCGTAAGGCACCATCTTAGTCGTATCGGAGTGATTTTGCGCAAGCAACACAGAATTGCTCGACACAAAAAACACCATCAAAAAAGAAAATAAATATTTCATAAAAATTTAATATTTGAAATCGAGTGCAAAATTACAACAAGAAATAAGCACCAACAATCCCCATTAGTGAGGATATTGCCTGAGTGCAGTAGCCATTTGTGGGGATAGTCAATAAGAATTTTACAATATTCTATTAAATTTTAGAAAAAGCATTGCTTATTAAGAAACATTTGTTATCTTTGTCCCCGAATTGTTGTAGTGACAATTCACAAAAAACATTATTAATAATTTTAATTGTATCAAGTATGAGAAAAACATTCGAGAACTTTGCAAATGCACTGCTGTTGAGCGGCGCATTCCTCGCGGGGGGGGGGGCAAACTCCCTAAGAGCGGAAGTGCCCCAAGAGGCAAAAATCACCGTCACAGGCGTGGTATCCGATGCGGAAGGTCCGGTCATCGGGGCCAGTGTGACAGAGGCAGGCAATTCGGGCAACGGAACTGCCACCGACGTAGAAGGCAAATACTCCCTCCGAGTATCGCCAAGTGCCACCATCGCGGTGGCTTATCTGGGTTATTCAACCCAGGAACTGCCCGTGAACGGGCAAACAACAATCAATGTTACATTAGCGGAAGATGCTGCAAACCTCGAAGAGGTGGTGGTGGTCGGCTATGGCACGCAAAAGAAAGTAAACCTGACAGGGGCGGTTACGCAGATTACCTCCGAAAAACTTGAGGCGCGCCCCGTAACCACCATCTCTGCTGCCTTGCAGGGACAAATGCCGGGTGTTACCGTTGTGCAGAGCAGCGGACAGCCGGGCGGCGATGGCGGCACTATCCGCATTCGCGGTATCGGCACAATGAACAACGCCAATCCACTCGTTATTGTAGATGGGCTGGAGGCAAAAATGGACGACATCAACCCCACCGACATTGCCAGCGTGAGCGTGCTGAAGGATGCTGCCAGCGCAGCCATCTACGGTGCGCGTGCTGCCAACGGAGTGATTCTCATCACCACTAAACGTGGCACCAAAGCAGGTGCCAAAGTTACCTACAACGGCTACGTGGGTTGGCAGGCATCTACCGATTTGCCAAAATTGCTGAGTTCCTACGACTACGTCCGCCTGATAAATGCTGCCGCTGATAACGACCGCGTTTCGCGACCATTCTCAGACGAGGCAGTAGAATGGGTGCGCACCGGCACGGGCGACCCCGACCTCTACGGCGAAACCGATTGGCTAAAAGAAATTATGCGCGGCAGCGGTATGCAGCAGAGCCATTCGGTGAACGTGGCAGGCGGCAGCGAAAACGTGAGTTATATGCTATCGGTGGGCTATCTCAAGCAGGAAGGGCTTACCGAGAAGACATCCTTTGAGCGTTTCAACACACGCTTGAACCTTGATGCAAAGGTAAATAGCAGGCTCAATGTAGGCACGAACCTTGCGCTGTCGTACTCCGACAAGATTGCCCCGCGCAACGACAATGGTGGACTATCCTCCGTGGTGAGTGCTATGTATAGGATACCGCCTACCAACCCCGTTGAGTGGGCAAATGGGAGCGGCTATGCCAAATTTGGCGACGGCAATCCTGCGGCATTCTTGCGGCAAGGCAGCACCGACCGCACCGTCACGCCGCACATCAACGGTAGCACTTATGCCGAACTCGCCATTATTGATGGCTTAAAACTGCGCGGTAGCGTGGGCGTGGACTACAACTTTGACGACCGCAAAGAGCACGTGCTGCCTACTCTCTACGGCAACCGCACCACAGGAGCAGTAACTGCAACCGGTCGTGCCTCCGTGCGCGATTATCAGACTCGCTACCTGCGCACCACACTACAGAGTATGCTTACATACAATAAAACATTTGCAGAGGTGCATAATTTGGGCGCACTCTTGGGCGTTAGCCGCGAGTCGTATAATCAGAAAGTAAACGAAGCATACCGCCGCGACCAACCCAGCAACGACCTCAACCAAGTAAATGCGGGCGTTAGCGACGGGTCGCAAGATGCAAAGGGCTATGAAACCGATATGCGGCAGGGGTCAGTGTTTGGGCGCGTAACCTACGACTACAAAGGGCGTTATCTGCTGGAAGCAAACGTGCGCCGCGATGGGTCTTCACGCTTTCGGTCAGGCAACAGATGGGGAACATTCCCATCATTTTCTGCCGGATATCGCATCAGCGAAGAATCATACTTTGAGCCGGCAAAGCAATATGTCAATAACCTCAAGTTGCGCGGCTCGTGGGGACAACTTGGCAACGACCGCGTGGACAATTATTTGTATTTCGCCAAGATAAAACTCACTGACCTCACATATCCCTTTGATGACGATATATACAGCGGTGCCGCCCAAACCGATGGCTCTAACCAGGATATTACTTGGGAAACGGCTACAGAAGTGGATTTTGGTGTAGATGTTGGTTTGTTTAACAACAAATTAGACCTCTCGGTGGACTGGTATAGTCGCACTACGTCTGATATTTTGGTGGAGATACCTGTGAGTTCGGTGTACGGACTAAAAGCACCCACCGTGAATGCAGGCGAAATGCTCAATTCGGGCATAGAAGCGGCAATCACACACCGCAACACCCTGCGGCTTGGCGGACGCGACTTTGGCTACGAAGTGGGCGCAAATTTCGCCTATAATCATAACGAAGTTACCAAATTTCCACGGCCCGCCATCGGCGACCAGATAAAGAAAGAAGGCGAAGCGTGGAACTCGTGGTATGGCTACGAAACGATGGGTTTTTATCAAAAGCAGGAACAGTTGGACAACTTGCCGCGCTACAATGCCCGTCAGGGATTAGGCGATTTCATATATAAAAACCAAAACGACGATGACAAGATAGATGCCAACGACCGCGTGGTTTTGGGCAGTCCGCAGCCCGCATATACTGTGGGATTAAATCTGGGTGTGCAATACTTTGGCTTTGATGTGTCTGCTTTCTTTCAGGGAGCGTTTGATGTATATTATAAGTATCATCAGTCGGCGATGTTTGCCTTTTTGGATGGCAGAAACACGGGACAGGAGAAGATGCTCAACTATTGGACGCCGACCAACACAAATGCCGTATGGCCCAGTCCGCACATGTCTAGTGACCCCAACAACATTGTCAATTCGTTCACCGTGCTTAACACCAGTTACCTGCGTATGAAGAACCTGCAAGTGGGCTACACTATTCCGCAGCGACTGTTGAGCAATCTGGGGATTGAAAAACTGCGCATATATTTTAGCGGACAAAATATGCTAACGTTTAAGGCAAAGATATTGGACGGTATTGACCCCGAGGTTAGCAGTCCCAACTACACATACCCGAATGTAGCTACGCATATCTTTGGGCTGGACATCACATTTTAAAACAATTAATAATTATGATTATGAAACAGATAAATATAAAATTATTTATGGTAGCCGCGCTGTTTGTGGTTGCTACGGGATGCAACGACGAGTTTTTTGACGTTATCCCCACTGAGTCGATGACGGACGTTACATTTTGGAAGTCCGAAAGAGACGTTGAGATGGCACTCACTGCCTGCTACAACAACTGGGAAATGGAAGAATATCCCTACTATATGGACTGCGAAGCAGGCAATGGGTATTCGCAATATGGCTGGGAAGGTTTCCTTGAAATATCTTCGGGTACGCAGGGCAAAAACGGCACCTACTGGGACTATGGTCGCGCGACGCTATGGAACTACGAACGCATCACGCGCTATAACACGTTCTTGCAGAAGATAGTGGACGTAGATATGGATGCCGACAAGAAGGCATCCTACACGACACAAGTACGCTTTCTGCGTGCCTACAACTATGCGCGCAAGGTCAATTTATTTGGCGATGTGCCGCTTGTAACACAACCATTTGCTACTCCTGCCGAAGCGGCTATTGGGCGCACACCGGCGGCGGATGTTAAGAAGTTCATTTATGATGAATTACAGGCAATAGCCAATAGCGATGCCCTGCCCGAACAAAATGATGCGCAGGCAGGCGGACGCATTACACGCGGCGCGGCATACGCATTGTTGGCACGCCAGTATTTGTACGACAAGGACTATACCAATGCGTTGGCTAATGCCAAGAAAGTAATAGCGATGCCGTGCTTTGCTATCTACACGGGTGGAGCTACGCCGGAGGAGAACTATCTGGGCAACTTCCGCAAGGCAAACCAGAGTAGCAGCCAAGAGATTATTCTTGCGCACCAGCGGCAGACACCGTCCTACACAGGAGCGGTGTGGGGCTACACGCTGCCCAGCGATTATGATGGCTGGTCGTCGGTGGTGGTCATCAAGAGTTTGGTGGATGCCTACGAGATGGCTGATGGCACGTTGTGGAACGAGTCGTATGCCGAACATCCATTTGACAACCGCGACCCGCGCCTGAATATGACGGTGCTCAACCCCGGCAGCACTTGGGATGGCGTGAAGTGGGGATGGCGTGACGGCAACAACAATTCGCGTTCGGGCATCTACTTAAAGAAGTATCTCAAGCCCTACATTTCTATGGACGAAGCGTGGGACAGCGATGCCGATATGCCCTTGTTTCGTCTTGCCGAGATGTATCTCACCTTTGCTGAAGCCGCTTTTTACCTGAACCAAGAGACAGGCACGGCATTGGGATACATCAACGAGTTGCGGCAACGGGCGGGTCATGTGCCTGCGACTGCGCTTACCGAAGATTTGATTCGCCGTGAACGGCGCATAGAGTTGTGTTTTGAGGGGCTCTTTTGGGACGATGTTCGCCGCTGGGATTGGGGCAGCAAGGTGTTCAAATGCAATGCGCAGGGCTACAACTTTGAGCATGACCTGGATGCCAATGGCGATGCAGTCTTGAAAAAGGAAAATGGAACGGCGTATGTAGACATCTACAATCGCGATTATGACTACGTTACTACGGGCTATCTGCTGATGATTCCGCAGGGCGAAATAGATGCCAACCCGCAAATGAAGCAGAATCTGGGCTATTAAATTTAGATTTTTTGTCAAACATACCGAAAGAGGCTGTCTGTGAATTGCAGACGGTCTCTTTTATTTAATAAGCAATTTCGCCCTTTTCTTTTGCGACGAAGCCGGGTCGTTAGACGGCGTGTATTTTTCAGCATTTGCGCTTGCTATTTCAATCGCCCTTTGCAGTTTTTTCTGCAAAAGGTCTTTGTTTGGCAGTTGTGTCATATATTCGGCTACTTTGATTTGTCCCGGATTGTCGAGCAGGAGGTAGTTGATTTGTTCGGGCGATTTTTCGCTGCAAAGTATCAAGCCCACAGGCGCGTTTTCGCCCTCGCGCATATCGTTGCGCTCAAGCCCAGCATATTCAGAAAATAGGGGTCACGAAATACCAAATCCACCAACAGCCCTACAAATATTATCAGCACCACGGCGACCGTAATGATTCCATTCAGCGTTTTTTGTACTATTCATAATGAAAAGATACAAAGTATTATTGACATTGTTTATCAGCACCTTGTGCAGTGCAACACCGCGACAATCGCCTATAGGTTTTCATATTGTTGCCGTTTAAGAGTTGGTACGAAACGGAATACGGACAGAATTACGTTTATGAATGGAAGAAAGGCAGCAACGACGAATCCAAAACAGGATTCAACTTCCGGAAAAATACTTGCATTGGATGTAGACCCGCCATTACCATGAAATGGAGTTCTCGTAATTGCAGACGGTCTCTTTTATTTAACGGGCAATTAAGCCCACGAAATAAAGCCGGCACTACTCCGGCACATAAATAATATCCCCGTTTTCCAATTCGTAAGCAATACCCACCTTTCGTCCTTTCTTTTGCGACGAAGTTGGGTCGTTGGACGGCGTGTATTTGTTTATTTTATTTCCTTCTTTGGTAATGATTTCCATATTTTCTTTGCCCGGATTTTTCACAATCGTGTAATCCTCTTTGGTAAATATTTCCGGCATATTTATGTGCATTACCATTGCCACCATCAGGGCGACGGCAAATACCATCGCGACATCGAACAGGTTGACCACCACGCTGAGCGGGTCGGTTTCTTCCGATTGTGTGAATTTATTGATTCTTCGCTGTTTCAGTTTCATACTTGTTTTTTGTCTAATAGTACTCGTGCCACATAGTACAAACTGTTTACGTCTTTAGCATACCACCGCTGTTTGAATTGCAAAGTAACTAATCCAATCGCACTTACGACCAAACCGACCACCGTAGTGGCAAATACGACTTGCATATTGTATGCCATGCCCGAAATATCGCCGGTCGAAAGTCCGACCAGGGCGGGACTCATCGCTATCAGCGTTCCGATTAATCCCAATACCGGTCCAATTTTTGTGAGCAGTTTGGAGAGCGAAAGGTCTTTTTCGGCTTCATTCTCGAAATTGGAGATGAGAAATTCGATGTGCGCCTCATTGACCGGTGCAACGAGCAAATCGCGCAGATATTTGATAAACAGCGAATTATCTTTCTCCGGAATAGCCGCAGGCAAGGCTCTTAAATTGGAAGGAGAAAGTTGCCGGATGCTGTCGTTGACCTCTTTGTCGTTCTTCCGTTTGGTCATAAATTGATTGTAAAAACTTCCGACCAACAGCAACGAACGGGCGAAGAGCAACAGGAGAATAATAATATCGGGTATCAACAAACTATTGGCTACCCAAAACAGTGCTTTTGAAATTATTTCCATATTTTTTATTGTTTTATTTTTTTTGTTGGATGCGCCATTTTACTTTATTCCACCCATATCCTGTCAGAAACAAGACAGCGAAGAGCGTGGCGGAAACAGCGAGTGCTTTCGCGTCGAATGTTTCGTTTACGGCTGAATAGGTGACTGTTCCGTCCACAGTGGTAATCAATCCGATGATGCAGACAAACAGGCTGACTAAGAAATGGAGCTCCAGCCGAAACTCTTTTTCCGGATACAAACGTTTGATAAGCCAAGCCAGCAAGGGCAAACCAATCAATACAGCGGCGGCAAAGAGACAGGCTATCAAGGTAAAACTTGTTCCCGACAGGCTGAAAATGATTTGCGTAAGCAGGTAAAACAGAACGGGAAACAATAGCAGTCCGGGATACCAATCGAGGAACGTCATCCACCCTTTGCCTTTCTTACGCCCCGGTATTTCCCGAAGCGAAAAAAAACAGAAGCCAAAGCAAATCACGCTTTCTATCGTTATTAATACGGCTGTATCCTGCATCACTCGCGTGTTGTTGAGAAAATCGGCCAACTGCGTTTTGGATTGCAGGATGGCAAACGGGCATACACTTACAATGAAAACGGCGCAGAGAAAACCGAATACTACCGTCTGCCATCCTTTCCGGAAACTGAGTTTCAGCAGGCAATTAATCCCGATAAAAAGCATTAATATCTGAATGATGTATTCCATGCTAATTCTTTCTCTTTCTTCGCAATACAATCAGCAATACGACAAAGGCAATCAACACTACGGATACGATAAACAGTCCGTTCAGCGCATTTTTTTCGCCGGTGGCGGATGTCCCTAATTCTTCCTTTTTCAGTATCCGGCTATTGCTTTTTTCATCGGAGGAGGAATTTCCACTTGAAAAACCACTTCCTGCCGAGCCAAATTCTTTAATCAAAGCGGTATTCAATTGGGTGATGTCGCTCAATTGCTGTTCGTTGGCTTTCCACATTCCTTTTTTTGCGGATTCGAGCATTACGGCAGTGATTTCCTGCAAAGCATACGGATTTTCCCGCTTGAAGAAGGCTTCCGTACCCAATTGATATTCATCCTTCACATATACCTCGTACAGTTTATCCCACATTTCGTTGTCAATCACATTGGGTTTCAGCACATTCCAAGCGTAGGTATTGGTCACTACTTCGGTAATTTGCGCCGCGCTTGAAGCATTGCCTTTCATCACTTCCTTGATGTAAGCGGGGTTGAAAACGGTGGAACGCGCTTCTACGCCAATCGCCTCTTTGAGTTCCTGTATCTTCACATTACGGCGGTTGCGATAATCGGCAAAATATGCCTCCGGGTCTTTGCCGGTTACTTCGCGAACGGCAAGATTCATTCCGCCCATAAATTCATAGACATGGTCGAGGCTCAATGCGCCCCAGGTATTGCTTTGGCGCGGCTGAATGACAACGTCGGTGTTGTGCAAGGCGGCGCGAAGCAGACCTTCCTGAAATTGTCCCCAGTTTTTGCTGTTGCCATACACCGCTCCCATGTTGTGGATATAGGTTTCGGCAATCGCCTTTTCGCTGTCTTGCCGGTTTTTGCCGGTAACCATGCCTTGAATGTTTGTGCCATACATGCCGTTAATTCCGCCAAATACCCGTTGCATAGACAATTCCCGCGCTTCTTTTGGAGAAATTCCCTGTTCGACCAATAGCCGTTCGGTTTCCACCGCACTGTTGGCGACCCGATTTTCAAACCGGTCTTCGTTTGCCGATGCCGCCAATTCCACGGCGCGACTGATTAATTCCAAGCGGGAAGCGGCTAAATCCCTGAACTGTCCGGAGGTTTGCACGACCACATCAATGCGCGGGCGACCTAATTTTTCGGAAGGAATCAACTGCAAATCAGATACACGACCGTAGCTATCTCGCACCGGTTCAACGCCCAACATATACAAAACCTGCGCGATGGTTGTTCCTTCGCTTTCGATAAATTCGCTGCTCCAAAATGTGTAACTTACTTTTCGGGGATACTCGCCGTGTTGTTTTTTGTACTGTTCCAAAGTGGCATCGACCAGCGAAACGCCTTTTTCCCATGCCGTTTCGGAAGGCGTGGCTTCGGCGTTAATGGCATACAAATTCCGTCCGGTGGGAACGGCTTGGGGATTGGCAACAGCATCGCCACCCGAAGAGGGCGTGATGTATCCGCCTGCAAGGGCATTCAACAAAGATTGCAATTCCTTTTCGGGACTTTCTGCCAACGCATTTTTGTAGAAAACGATATTTTTAATAGTCCGTTCAATGTCCACAATCGCCCGCGCTTTGGCTTTTTGTTCGGAAGTATATTCGACCGGGGGTGCAGACGACATATTCGGCATCATCCGTTGTTTAGGGGCAAGAATGGTTTTTGCTTCCGCTAAATCTTTTGCTTGAATGTGGGCGGTCGAACAAATCAGTTCCTCGCTGACCGGTGCACCGTTCAATATCCGGCTAACCAATATTCGTGCAGGTTCCAAATATCTTTGCGTGAAAAAAGGTTTATTCTTTAATTGCTTATCCGTGGTTTTTCCATTCAATTTATCCAGATTGGCTATGCTGTATGCAATCGGGTCGGCACTCATCGCCAATACGGTAGAGCGAATTTTTTCGTTAGAATACGGAATGCCTGAGGTGTATAAACTTCCGGTCATTTTCTCGTTGGCAATTTCTTCCGCAAAATTTTCGATGCGTTCGATTTCTTCGGTCGAATAGGGATTGGTCAAAACGCTATCCAAGCGCAAATCGCGATGCAAGCCCATTGCTACCGCCATTTTCTTCACTTCCAACGAAGATTTTAATTGTCCGGCGTTTTCGGATTTATAATATTTTTGAATTTGAGTCTGCAAATTTTTGAACTGCGAGCGCATTTCACTTTCCATAAAAGGCGGCGTGAGATATGAAACCGTGGTTGCGTAAGAACGCCGTTTTGCTATCATGCTTTCGCCGATATTGCCAATCGTGTAATAGTAGAAATGCGGCACAGTGCCCACCAAACGGTCTGACCAATCGTTATGACTGAGCGCGACTTGCTTTTGCGGCGTAAATTCCAAACTTCCATGCGTGCCGAAATGCAGCATGGCATCGGCTTGAAAATCGAATTGCGACCAAAGATAAGCGGCAATATATTCGTGCGGCGGCGCGGCTTTCGTACCGTGAACAATGGCAAACGTGTCATCGCCCCGACCCGCCAAAGGTTGCGGAAGCAATACGACATTGCCGAACGACAACCGATGCACGACAAGCTCGCCCGATTCGCCGTAAAGGTTCAGCGCATCGGCGTAAAGTGATTTAGGCAAAGTGCTATTCGCCCAAGTTTCATAAGTGGATTGTTCGACGACAGTCACGCTTTCTGCAAACAATCTTTTTTCAAATTCCTTGACATCGGCAGGCAGGTTATCGACTTTATAACCCTCTGCTTTCAAGCGTTTCAGAAGGTTGTAGAGCGAAGGGACGGTTTCCAAACCCTGCGCGGCAAGCGATTGCTTTCCACCTTGGAAATAGTAGATGGCGACTTTCTTTTCCGCATTGCTTTTCTTCTGTAATGCGATAAAATTATGTACAATTTGCGTAAATGTTTGCAAGCGTTCGGGAATGGCTTTGAACACGTACAAACCGTGCGCATCAATTTCCTGCGCATTGAGCACGTAGGGATAAATCGCGCCGTCGAGTTCGGGCATCACAATGCTTTGCGACATAAACCCGCCGAACATCCCCATCGGGTCGGCGAGCCATTCCGCCTTGGTTTGCAAGAGGGAAAGCGGTGCAAAAACCGGAATATTGCGTTCCTTGAGCCAATCAACGGCGGCATCGGCTTGTCCCATCGCCATTCGTCCGTGCGCAAAATAAATAACGGCATCGGGCTGTATCTCTTGAAGAAATTTCAAGCGTTTCATAAAGGAACTAACCGGATAGACATTCAGTTTTAAGCCTTGCAAAGCCATAATCAGACTGTCTACATTCTCTTTATTGCCACTGAAAGGGTCGTTTAATCCGCCAACAATGGCGACTTTAGGCGCATTTTCCGGATAGGAATTATTTTCTCTCAAATAATTTTCGTAATCGCTCACTGTGTCAAAGGCAACCGACTCATCCAAATGGTACAAAACATCGGATGCGCTTTTCACCGCCGTATCGGGTGCTTGGACAAAAAATTTCTTTTTGTCAATATTCCGGCGGATATACCTTGCCAGATTTTGATAATTCTTTTTATTGCCATCGTTGAGATATTCCTGCACTTTCGTTCGGTCGATACTGTCTAAATTGCAGATATTGTTTTCGGGCGAAGTTGCGCTGAAAACATAAACAGGCGTTCCCTTGTCCGCTATTTTCCGGATTTGGTCGCGCTGTTCGGTGGTTATTTGCAAACCCATTCCGAAAGCCAGTACAAAATCGTATTTGCTCAATTTGGCTGCGTTTTCGACCGGTATCTCTTTGTAACGGACAAACTTATCGGTATTCGCTTTGATGATACTTGTAGTTTGAAACGCCTGAAAATTAACCAAGGCTATTCGAGTGGTGGAAGCGGTGTGATTCCACACCGTCCATGCAATTCCGACTACTATCGCAAGAAGGACGATGAAGGAAATTTGTTTTCTTTTTGTCATGATGCCTATTTTACAATTATTTTTTGTGTTTGATTTGATTTATCGGAACTAACTTTCACGATATAAACCCCTTTCTCTAAATTCGATACGGGAATAGACACTGTGCCGGTTTGCGCTTTCTTTTGTTGCACAATCGTTCCGGTAAGGTTATAAATAGCAATATCGGATTTTTCGGCAACTTCAACGTTCAAAACCTCGGAAACCGGATTCGGAAATATGGCTATCGTTGGGGATGGCACTGTGGATATGCCTGTTGTGTTGGTGAAATTGCGACTTCCATCGGGTTGATACACATAATCAAATTCAATATAGCCGGGCTTCTGCTCTTCTTTGTCCATGAATTGTTTCAAATATACCTTGGCATATTTTCCGGTGGCGGTTTTGAATACGAGCACTTTCGGATTTTCTCCGCTTGCCCCCATCCCGAAAGTCGCCCAGCCTTGTGCCGCCTTGGATGCAGAGAGTTGCATGGTTCTTGGCGGCGGCATACTTGCCATTTCAAAAATAAATGTTCCGCTTAATACTTCGTCCGCCACATAACCTGCAGCGGGAGCTTCGCTTAGATTGGCGAAAACATCTGCCAAGGGGATTGCGGAGAGCGTATCGGCAATCAAAAGCGATGCTGAGATGCCGGTGCCCGAAGCACCGCTGTTGGTCCGAATGTCTGTGGCATGAAAAGCAATGTCCCAGTCGGTGCGTGCGCTCCACGCTGCATCAATCACTTCTGAACCGATTTGTCCGCCATTGACATTTTCCAATACTGCGAGACTTTTTCCGATAGTATCTCCTTGTGCAAAGGAAAAATAATACCATTGGGTGTAGTCGGGAATCGGACTTCCCATAAATGCTCCTCCGCTGATGTCTAAGCGAAATGTTTGAACTTGTGCAGTAAGATTTACTGCCAATGATAAACTCAATAATGAAAGTGAAATTTTTTTAGTGTTCATATAAATATAATTTAATTAGTTTAAATGTTATTCGTTTTTTTGTGTGTTCAGATTGATTGTTCCATCGTCCTGATAGACGTATTGCATGGTTACCGTGCCGGACGCACCGACATTGCTTTTGAAGTTCCGCAAATAAATTTTCGCGTATTTTCCGGTGGCTGTTCTGACAATGAAAGCACTCTGAACATACGTCCACACGCCGTTTTGCATATCGGTCAGCACCGCCCAACCTTTCACGGGTTGAGCCAGTCCGGTGTAGGCATAGCCAATGCTTCCCGTCATCATTCCGCTCATGTCGTAAATGACGGAATCCGGAACATCGGTCTGGTAACCCTCTTCCGGGGCTTCGAGAATGGCATCGAAATTGAGAACTTCTTGCGGATATTTCAAAATTCCGCCTAAGCCAACGCCCGATTCCCCGCTGTTGGTTTTGATATTTTGGCGGTGAAACGCCAAATCCCAATCGGTGCGGTTGCGCCACACTTCGCCGGCTTCGGCATCGCCGGCATCGCAAGAGCCGATGATTTCGCCCGTGGCAAACGAAAAGAAATGCCAGTCGGTGTAACTACTGCAATCGTAAATAAAGATGCCGTCCTGCGGCTCGATTACCGTAAACAGGTAATCTTTGTCCCAAAGCCGGTCGATGTCGCAAGCCGTGAAACCGGCAATGCCAATGACCAATGCTACTATTTTTGTAATTGTCTTCATATCTTAAAATTTAAAACCCAGACTTGCGAAACAAGTTCTGCCGGGGTTGTTGGAAATATAATCTTTGTTAGTGTAATTGAATAAGTTGTTGATTCCGAATTGAATATCGCCCGACAATCTCTTGTAAAGCGAAAGTTGCTGGGTATATACAAAACTGCCAACGTAATAACTGCCGGTGGATTCGTCCGTGATTTCCTCTGATTCCGAAGTGGAATAAAAGCGGCGCGGCGACATCACACGTCCCAATAGCGACAGGCTGTATGGCGCATTTATGGAAGGCAAAAAGGGCAAATGCCGTTGTTTATAGAGCAGATTCAATGTGCCTGTATGCTTGCTGTTGCCGGATAATTGCAATCCGCTGTCTTTATCTTTGGCATCGGCAAACGAGTATCCGGTTCTGAGTTGAAAGTGTTTCAGGAAAGTCCATTGCACAGAAACATCAACGCCTGTAATCTGCGCATTCTCTACATTTTCGTATCTCAGTTCCGTTCGATTTTGGGCTTCATTCCGTAGTTGAATGGTATTGATTCTGTTTTGGAGCACATTATCGTGAACAGTGATTGAGGCATTCAAATGGTTGGCAATATACTCGGCGGAAATGGCTTTGTACCACGAGTCTTCGGGAACTAAATCCTTATTTCCTATCACATAAAAAGGAATATCTTCGCCTATCTTGTGCGGAAAATTCATGTATAATTCCTTCAAAGTCGGTACTTTGTAACCGTTGCTGATATTCCCCCGAAACCGGAAATTATCCAAGCGGTACATCAACGATATTTTAGGCGAAAGGTAGGTGCCAAATTGCGAATGATTGGTGTAGCGAATGCCGACGAGTGCTTCCAAGCCGGTTTCGGTCTTAAATTCTCCCTGCGTAAACAAATTCCAGTTGGAGGCGTTTTGTTCGGTGGGGTCGTTGCCGAATTGATTGTAGCTGAACGTCTTTTCAAGATTCACTTCTGCGCCGCTCACGAGCTGTATGTTTTCCGTGGCATCCCAGGCATCGACCAAACGGAAGGTCGAATATTGCGAGCCGTTTACGTAAGCCGACGAGTCGTTGCGCAATTTGTAAATCAAATGTCCTTCATATTTGTCGCTGTTTCCGCTGAAAGTCAATACGTTTTTATCGGACGAAGCGTAGCGCAATTTGCCGCCCAAGGTATAATCTTCGTCCACGCGGGATTGAAACTTATGCAGAAACCATGTTTCGTTGTTGTAATACGTCCCTTTCAGTTCGGCATCCAATTTATTGTTGAACCGGTATTTGAAAACCTGCGAAATCGTGTAGTCCGAATACGGGTCTAATGTATAGGGTGATTTGTAGCCGTCGGAATTTTTCGCCGTGAACACCGTTTTGGAAGAAAAATCCTTCACCTTGAATCCGAACGAGGCATCGAATACATAGCTGTTGTAATCGGAATATCGGGCGCGCACCGACCCTTGCAGCGGTTGAGCAACGTCTTTGGTAATGATATTGATAACCGCGCCGATAGCGTTGGAGCCGTAAAGGACGGACGACGCGCCGCTAATGATTTCAATCTGTTTGATGTCGGATGTGTTGAGGCGGGAAAAATTGACATTCTCCGTCCGTTCGTTCACCAATCGCTCCCCGTCCACAAGGATTAAAATATACTTGTTGTCCAATCCCGCAATTTGGATATTATCACCCATCGCGTTGGGCGTAAAGTTCACGCCGGGGACGAAATTTTCCAAGGCTTCGAGCGCGGTCGTAGCTCCGGACACGTAGATGTCGCTGCCGGAAATCAGTTTCGTCAGTACCGGTGTATTTTTGAGGGTGCGGTTAGTTAAAGTGCCGGTAACTACTACTTCGTTGAGAGAATCGAGTTTTTCGCTCCCATCGAAATCCGCCACCGTTTGCGCTCGAATACTAAAAACGAGAGATAAAAAGAAAACTAAAGCAAAGCATTTTTTGCACATATAAATTACTACTAATTTGACAGTGCAAAGTTAGGCTGACTTACAAATGCAAACAATCCCTACATTCGGCTAAATTCATCCATAAAGTACCTATAATTTGGTAGAAATAATAAATTGTCGTAAATTTGCAACTTATTACTTGATTTTATACACTATAAT
>BNTR01000034.1 GCA_025996755.1 Bacteroidia bacterium | reverse complement strand
GTTGAAACACAAATTATTACAATATTATAAAGGAGGAATATCGTGGATATAATTTTAGAAAAGAAAAAAGGTTTGCAGAAAAAACACCTGCCGTACGTCATCGGCGGAGTTGTTTTGGTGATTGCATTGGTGTGGTTGATTTTTGGCAATCACAGTTCCAAATTCAATGTGGAGAAAAGCAAAGTAATGGTGCAGGACGCTGCTAAGGGCGAATTTAACGATTACATTCGCGTCAATGGGCAGGTGCAGCCGATTAACACCATTCAGTTGAGCGCGGTTGAGGGCGGAATGGTTGCCGAGAAAGTGGTGGAAGAAGGTTCGGTGGTGCGTCGCGGCGAAGTCATTGTGCGCTTGACTAATCCGATGTTGAGTTTGAATATCCTCGACAGCGAGGCGCAATTGGCTGAAAAACAGAACTTTTTGCGCAACACGCAAGTTACGATGGAACAGGAACGCCTCAATCTTCGCAAGGAAAAACTGCAATTGGATTTGGATATTGAACGCAAAAAACGGAAATATGAGCAATACACGAATTTGTATAACGAGAAACTGATTTCTCGGGAAGAATATTTGCAGGCAAAAGAGGATTATGAATTTGCCGTGAAAGGCTCGGAATTGGTAATCGAACGCCAAAGGCAGGATTCCATTTTCCGCGGCATACAGGTGGAACAGATGGAAGAAAGTTTGAACAATATCCGCCGAAATCTGATTTTGGTGCGTCTGCGGGTCGATAATCTGGATGTGAAATCGCCGGTAGACGGGCAGTTGGGATTGCTGGATGTCGAAATCGGTCAGTCGGTGGGGAGCGGCAGCCGCATCGGTCAAATCAGCGTGCTGTCGGACTACAAGATTGAAGCCCTGATTGACGAGCATTACATCGACCGCGTGAAAAACGGTTTGGCGGCAACCTTCGAGCGTCAGGATAAAACCTACAACCTCACCGTCCGCAAAGTGTATCCCGAAGTGCGCGCAAAACAATTCAAGACCGATTTCACATTTGAAGGCGAACGCCCCGACAACATTCGCGCCGGACAAACCTATTACATCAATCTGCAATTGGGGCAACCGGTGGAGGCGGTGCTGATTCCACGCGGCGCATTTTATCAAAGCACCGGCGGACAATGGATATTTGCAGTAACACCGGACGGCAAAAAAGCCGTTCGCCGCAACATTCGCATCGGGCGGCAAAATCCGCTGCATTATGAAGTGCTGGAAGGTCTGGAGCCGGGCGACAAAGTGATTACTTCGAGTTATGATAATTACGGCGATGCCGAAGAATTGATTCTGAAATGAAAACTTTAAATAACAAAATAGTATGATAAAGAATTTCTTATTCGTTTTGAGCCACTTCAAAACATCGAGCGTCCTGAATATTTTGGGACTGTCTGCGGCGTTTGCCGTGTTTTCCATCACGATGATACAGTGTTATTACGATTTCAGTTTCGACCGGAATTTCAAGCATTCCGATGAAATCTATCAGTTCAGCCACTTTCGTCAAGGGTATGACAGGCAAATGCTCAACATCAGTATTCCGCTTGCCCAACTCATTGTCGGTCAATATCCGGAAGTGAAAGCCGGTTGTGTTCTAAGCCGAGGCAGGCACACAGATTTCAAACTTCAGGTTGAGTCGGATGCTTCTTTTTCGTTTAATATGGTAAGAACCGATGAAGGATTTCTCGAAGTTTTTACCCCGAAAATTCTTTCCGGCAATGCGAAAACGGCTTTTACCGAAAAGAACAACGTATTGTTGACGGACGATGTGGCAAAAATTCTTTTCGGAGAAGCAGACCCCTTGGGACAAGTTATTTGGCAAGACAGTCTACCCTATACCGTTGTTGCCGTATGCGAGCAATTTCCGGAAAACTGCTCGCTGAGCAACGGTATTTATACAACGCTGTTAGGGGAATACGATCACGACAAAATGACTTGGTATAATCGTCTGGGATTTTTCCGCGTTCATCCGGATGATATTTCGGCTTTTCAGGAAAAACTGAATCAGCCGGAATTATTGGAGAAAGCCTACTTGGCACATGCAGAATTAATCCCTTTAACGGAAAAATATTTCGGCAAAAATTTGCCGGCGTACGAAGCAGAGGGAAATTTGACCGCTACTTTATCGTTTATGGCAATAGGTATCATTATCTTAGTGATTGCTTTTATCAATTTCATGAATTTTTCCATTGCCATGATTCCTTCCCGCGTTCGGGGAATGAACATCCGGAAAATAATGGGAGCCACTCCGAAGCGGTTGCAATTTCTGACGGCTTCGGAAGCACCCTGTTTTGCAATCCTTTCGTTTGGAATTGCTTTATTTCTGGTCGTTTTGTTTCAACGCTCTCAATTGACTGCGTTTTTTCCGGCGGATTTATCGCCCGAAAAAAATGTGAAACTATTGGCAGTCGTCGCTCTTACGGGAATTGCCGTGAGCATCCTGTTCGGACTTTATCCTGCCCGGCGGGTTACCTCCTTTCAACCGGCAATGGCGCTGAGCGGTTCTTTTTCGCAGTCGAAACAAAGTGTTTTTCTGCGCAACGTATTGATTACCATCCAATTTTTTGCCGCCATCAGTTTAATCATCATTGCCGGTTTTATTAAAATCCAACGCGATTACATGACCAATTATTCGTGGGGCTTTCAGAAGGAAAACATTGTTTATCTGTCTGTCGAATCAGACGATTTGGCGAAGGTTTTTGAAAACGAAATCGGAAAAAACCCTGCCATATCGGGTTGCACGGTTTCACCCAGTCTTCCGGGACAGATTGGTGGAAGTATGAGGTTGGACATAATAGAAGAAGAAAAACCGGCATGGCCAACTACTTGGATGGTAAGACACGACTTTTTGGATTTCTTCGGCATCCGGGTAATCGAAGGGCGCGACTATATACCGGACGATGACGGAAAACAACGCATGATATGCAATCAGGCATTTTTAAAGGAATATGGCTACACGAATATTGTAGGGACAAAAGTACTTAATGACAGAAATCTTGAATTTGTCGGTGTCATCCAAGACATTCATTTTGAAAGTTTACGTTCCTCGATACGCCCCTTATGTTTTGTGACTTGGTTAGATACTATTAGGCAAAGAAAGTATTTCTTTATCAAGATTTCGGGCGAAAATACCTTGCAAACCCTTGATTTTATCAAGAATACGTGGGAAAAACTTTCCGGCGAACCCGCAGATTTGCATTTCTTAGACGAAACGATAGACGGTCTGTATCAATCGGAAAGCAACCTCGCCCGGCTGATTTCCATTTTCGGCTTAATCGCCGTCATCATCGCCGTGATGGGCGTTTACGGATTGATTGTTTTCAATGCCAAATACAAGCAAAAGGAAATTGCCATCCGCAAAGTCAACGGCTCCACAATAAAGGAAATCATGCTGATGCTGAACAAAAACGTATTGCTGCAATTGGGCATTGCGTTCGCGGCGGCAGTTCCGGCAGCCTATTACATCGTAAACAAATGGCTCGAAAATTTCGCATACAAAACGCCGATGCACTGGTGGGTATTTCTCCTCGGCGGCTTCATCATCTTGCTGATTACACTGCTCACGGTGAGTGTGCAGAGTTACAAGGCAGCGCGGGCAAACCCCACGAAAGCTATAAATAGTTAGGAATTAGGCATTATGGTTTCCATTATTGTCGGATTATGGACAATTGAAAACGGAATAAGCGAATATTAAAATAATAGATATTATGTTCAATAACAAAATGATTTTTAGTCTTTTAAAGAAAAGTAAATCCTTGCGGATAGTCAATTTGATTGGATTGTCCGTGATTTTTGCCTGTGTGGTAGTGTCTTATGCTTATGTTAAGAAGGAACTGAGCTACGACCGTTTTAATGCAAATGCAGACAGAATCGTGCGATTCTCTGTCGGTTATGAGAATGAACCGGTGGATGGGCGCAATCGTGGATTTTCATCGGAGAGTCAAGTGATGCGCGAAACGCCTGAAATAGAAAGCGCTGTCCTTTTTGCTAAAATCAACACCGGTGTTTTGAAATATCGGGAAAAATCGACCGTTGTCAATGATTTTCTTGTTGCAAGTTCCAATTTCTTTGAAGTATTTTCGTACGAATTGCTTCAAGGAGATGCGGACAAGGTTTTGGATGCTCCGGAAAAGGCGGTGGTCAGCGAACGGTTTGCCCGGCAACTGTTTGGCGACGAATCGCCGTTGGGGAAAGAAATCCGGATAGAAGCACGGCGGTTCAGTGACAAAACACTGTTTATAAGCGGTGTGTTTGCAGATTTTCCGGAAACATCTCATTTTCATACCGATTTGATTGTTCATCGCCCTGTTTCGGAAACCGACTGGCCCTACGTTTATTTATTATTGGCAAAAGGGGCTGATATTAAACGTCTTGCACAAAATATGGTTGGAAAACTGACGGAATGGGATAAACAAAATGACCGGAAGGCGATTCCTCATTTGCTTCCGCTGACCGATATTCATCTCCACAGCCGCATACAACGCGAATTGGAGCCTAACGGCAATATTTATTATATCTACCTGATTGCGGGTGCGAATGCGCTTTTGTTGCTGATTGTGCTGTTTAATCTCTGGTTGAATGCCGGTTTAATATTTTCGTCTAACCGTAAATATTATCAATTGTTGCGATTGAATGGAGCGTCTTCATCGGTTGTTTTGAAAGACGAATCCGTTGTGGCATTGTTGCTGGGCGGAATATCCATTGTTGCGGGTGGTCTTGCCGCCTATTTTTTATTGCCCTGTTTGCGCTTGTCTGTTACATTGTTTGCCGGTGCTGAAATAGGAATTATCGCCGGATTATTTTTGTTTTCGGTTTGGTTTACGTCCTTTTTGCCGGTGTTTACAAGCCTGTCTTACACCCTGTTTCTGAACGATGGGAACGATTTTCGCGCCTTGCATTTTTCCCTGTCGAAAGTAAAATATCTGCTGATTGCGCAGTATGTCATTGTGATGTTGGTGGTGATTGTCGGTTTTGGAATCAGCAAACAGGTGGGTTTGATAAAGACATCGCAGGTGGGCGGACGTGAAAATACGATTCTGGTGATGAAAGAACAACCCGACCAAGTGAAGCAACGTTATGATTTACTGAAAACCGAATTGTTGAAATATCCTGAAATCGACGGCGTAACATCAGCCATGCAATTGCCCGGTTCTGCGATTCGCGATGCGTTGGGCGTATGGAAAGAGGGCGAAGAACAAACGGATGCGCAATTCATTCCGCAGTTATTGGTCGGAAACGGTTTTTTTGAGTTTTTCCGCATAATGCCTGTTGCCGGCGCGTGTTTTCAGTCCAATACATTGACCTACAAAGAGGAAGAAAGCCTGCTTTACGATTTTTTAGATGGCAAATCGCTGCCCGAAAAACGTCCGGAAGAATACATCATCAACCGAAAGGCGATGAATTTGCTGGGATTTCAATCGCCGGAAGAGGCGGTTGGTAAACAACTGTTTATTACTCAAGGGACAGTGGATTATATCAACGAAGGGATAATCTGCGGCGTAACAGACAATTTCACTTATACCACGATTTACGAGGAAGCGATTCCGCTTATTATCCTGCAACGCAATATGTTCCAACACTGCATCCTGGTTCGCCTCGACCCGAACGACACCGGTCGCGCCTTAGCGACTTTCAACCGGGTATGGAGCGAAGTAAATCCCGACTATCCGGCTGATTATACTTTTCTGCAAGATGTTTACGGACAAGTTTATCGTAACGAATGGAATGCCGAATCGCTGGTACGGCTGTTTTCTTTGCTGGGTTTGATTATCGCCAATCTGGGTTTAATTGTTGTTATGGCGTTCATTATCAAGCGAAAGACAAAGGAAATCGGCATACGCAAAATCAACGGAGCTTCTTTTTGGACGATTGTCCGAATGTTGAACAGCCGGTTTATTGCCTGGATAGGGATTGCATTCCTGATTGCCGTTCCGGGTGCCTGTTTTGTGATGAGTCGCTGGCTCGAAAACTTTGCCCATAAAACCGCTTTGGAGTGGTGGATATTTGTTTTTGCCGGCTTATTCGTGTTGCTAATCTCAATTGTTGCCGTTTCGTGGCAAAGTTGGAGAGCGGCAACCGCTAATCCGGTGGAGGCGTTGAAAAGTGAATGAAACAGAGTAAAAAATTAAAAATAATTGCATTTCATCTGCGTTTATGTCCGAAAAATGACTATTTTTGCAGTCGAAATACAAGATTGAATTATGGATAAGAAAGTTAAAATACGCGAATGGATTCTGGAACTCCCCAAAAGAGGCAGAATCACTTTTTCAACCGATGATATTTACCGGCAATATCCTTCCTTGAACAAAGCGGCTGTTGCGAGTGTGCTCAAGCGGTTGGTTGCCAATGGAAAGATACAGTCTGTTTGGCACGGTTTTTATGTGGTTGTGCCTGTTGAATATGAGTTGAAAGGCGTTGTTCCGCCTGTCGTTTATATCGACCAACTGATGAATTATCTGCACAAAGATTATTACATTGGTCTGTTGAATGCCGCTTCTTTTTATGGTGCAGCCCACCAGCAACCGCAGGAATTTACCGTTATTATCGGCGGAAAAACTTTGCGCAACAAATTCAAAAACGGAGTGAAAATCAACTTTGTTTCAAAAAAAGAAATACCATGCGCTTTTATCCGAAAAAATACAACAAAAACGGGCTATGTATCTGTTTCAAGTCCGGAACTGACGGCGTTGGATTTGTTGTTGTATCAAAAGGAAATAGGCGGTTTAAGCCGAGCCGGTACTGTACTTAACGAGTTGGTTGAGGAAATGGATTTTAACAAAATCACGCCCGATTTCCTGCAACTTTTCCCTGCCACAGCCATACAACGCTTTGGTTATCTGTTAGAAGACGTATTGGAACAAGGCGATAAGGCTAAAATATTGTTGGAAAGAGTAAAACAAGCGGGAATAAAATTCAGAAAAACAGGGCTTAAACCCGAAATTCAAGTCGGTGAACCGTCTGAATATGAGCAAAATGAGATTTGGAAAATAATAATTAATGAAGAAATAGAAATAGATGAATAACAAGATACCCGAATCGGCAATTATAGAATGGCGCGAAACTGTGCCTTGGTCGGAAGATGCACAGGTGGAGCAGGATTTAATTATTTGCCGTGCATTGACGGCAATTTATCAAGATGCGTTTCTGTCGAAGCGTTTGGCTTTTCGCGGCGGCACGGCACTGCACAAATTGTACCTGTCGCCTCAATCTCGATACAGTGAAGACATTGACGTTGTGCAGATTATCGCTGAGCCGATTAAACCAACCATCGACCGCTTGCGGGAAGTTTTGTCTTTTTTGGGCGAGCCTCGCGTGAAACAAAAACGAAGTAACAACACATTGATATTCAAGGTGGATTCCTCCATTCCGCCCTTTGTCCCAATTAAATTGAAAATTGAGATAAATTGCAGAGAACATTTCCATGTTTATGACTTTGTGACGAAACATTTCAGTGTTTCAAATCAATGGTTTTCAGGAGAATGTGCTATTATTACATACCGTTTGGACGAGTTGGTTGGAACAAAAGTCAGGGCTTTGTACGAAAGACGAAAAGGGCGCGATTTATTCGATTTGTACCGTGCATTGCAGGACAGCTGCTTAAATGCGGACAATGTGATGAACTGTTTTCTGAAATATATGGAAAACGAAAATAAACAGCCATCACATTCGTTCTATACAAGCAATATGAACGACAAACTGAATAATGCCGAATTTTTGGGCGATACAAACAACTTGCTACGCCCTGATACGGTCTATGACCCAATTACGGCTTATGAAATTGTGAAAGCGAATTTGATTGACAAATTGTTGGATTTATCCTGCTGAATTAAAAAAATTAAAATAAAATGATGCAACTCTATTACGCCATCAAGGCAATCGTCAATTCAAGAGGAAACAACCTGATTAAGATTATTTCCCTGTCGCTCGGACTGCTCATCGGGCTGCTGCTGTTTTCTCGTGTGGCTTATGAGGCAAGTTTTGATAATTTTTATCACGACGTGGATAATTTGTATTTGCTCCAAAACAAATCCATTATCGGGGGCGAGAACCACGGTGCGTCGCATATCGTTATGGCTCCGATGGCTCCTGCGCTCAATGATGAGTTTCCGGAAGTCGCCTGCGCCACTTCGGTGTTTGCCAATAGAGGCAAAGAGCCGTTCTTTTTTGAGGGAAGTAAATTCGATTTGAAACCCTTGTTTGCCGATTCGCTTTTCTTTAAAACCATGGGCGTGAGGGTATTAAGTGGGGACGACCGGCTGTTGGGCGTTGCGGACAATCTGTTTATTTCCGACAAAGCCGCTCAATTGCTGTTCGGCAACGAAAATCCCATCGGTCAAACGCTGATGTATATGCACAATTATCCCTACACCATCCAAGGTGTTTTTGAAAACATTCCCAATAACAACACGTTGCGCGGCGATGTGGTTATTGCTTTCGCCAACGTTAGAAAACAGTTTGGGTTGGGTGTCGATTGGGATGGCGGCGAAAGTTTTTGGGGCGTAGTCCGTTTGGTGGCGGGTGCAAATCCTTCAGCCATCAATCAGAAAATCCCTGATGTCTGGCGCAAACACTTCGATTATGACGGTATGGCGGCTGCTGGTTTTGTGTCTACATTCTACCTGTCGCCTTTCAAAACGTTGCATTCCGAAGATTCGGGCGTGCACAGTACGGCTATCATTATGTCGTCGCTTGCACTGATTATGTTACTTGTTGCTACGCTGAATTATGTGCTGATTTCGATTTCTTCGTTAGTCAAACGCGCCAAAGGCGTGGGGATTCACAAATGCAACGGTGCTTCTTCCGGCAGTATATTCGGCATGTTCATGTACGAAACGGCTATTTTGGTTCTGCTGTCGCTCCTGTTGGTTGTCGGGGCACTGTTTGTTTTTCGGGCATCCATTGACACTTTGATGAATGTGCCACTTGCAGAAATATTTTCTCTATCCAATTTATGGGTTTCGGGCTTGGTGGTGCTGTTTTTATTCCTGATGGGCGGCATTTTGCCTGCGCGGATTTTCTCTGCTATTCCGGTAACCCAGATATTTAGGGCATTCACCAACAACAAAAGGCGGTGGAAACAACTCTTGCTGTTCTTCCAATTTGTCGGAATCACGTTTGTCACGTTGATGTTGATAATAGCCGTTAAACAGTATAATCTCTTAATAAATAAAGATTTAGGATATAATTCGGAAAACATTGTTTATTTCAAAATGAATGGCGTAAAAGGACAAAATGGGGAGGAAACCACCCAAAATATCCAATTATTGCAACAGGAACTGGCACGTTTTCCGTTTATAGAAACTTCCGCCACCAGCATGAGTATTCCGATGGGTTATAGCGGTGCGATTATCAGGGACGACGAGGGCAATACCTTGTTTTCCGGTCGCTACGAAGCGGCTGATTACAATTACATTTCGACCATGCAAATGGAATTTGTGAATGGCGGCAATTTCACTGCTCCGGGTCAAGTGATTGTGACAGAAGAGTTTGTAAAAAAAATGGGTTGGAAAGATAATCCGATTGGGAAAGAAGTGAATGTGAATTTAGAAACCGGTTACGGTGGCAAAATAGTCGGCGTATTGAAAGATTATGCCTCTGCCCCTTTGTATGCAGGCGATGGTTATCCCCCTGTTTTAATCGAAGGACTAAGCATTTGTCGCAATATCTTAAATCTTCGCCTGACAGGAATAACGCCCGAAAATATGCAGGCATTAGACAATAAACTGGTCGAATTGTACCCCACCGACGAAATGGGATTGACGCTATTGAAAGAGCGAATAGACAGTGAATATACAGAGGTACGTACTGTCAAGAATATCATTTTGGTGGCTTGCATTTTTATCCTCCTGATAACATTGATGGGGCTTATCGGTTATGTGGGCGATGAAATCCAGCGGCGACGGAAAGAAATCGCGATACGCAAAATCAACGGCGCAACCATAAGCAATATCCTCCGGCTGATTACGCGCAATTTGGCGTTCATTGCCTTGCCTGCAATTGTGTTGGCAGCAACAGGTGCGTATTTTGTCGGCGAGTTGGTATTACAAATGTTCACGGTAAAAGCCGCTCTCAATGCGCCGGTTTTTATTGGAGGAAGCCTCGCGATATTATTGGTACTCACAGCAGTAGCAATAATTAAATCATGGCGGATAGCGAATGAGAATCCGTCAAAAACGGTGAGTAGTGAATGAGAGAGAATTAAAAATTAAGAATTAAAAATTATAAATTTAAAATTATAAATTTAAAAAATAAAAGTCATGTTAAAAATTGAAAATTTAAAGAAAGTATTCCGCACAGAAGAAGTGGAAACAGTGGCGTTGAACAACGTATCGTTGGCAGTGAAAGAGGGCGAATTTATCGCCATTATGGGACCTTCGGGCTGTGGCAAATCCACCCTGTTGAACATCCTCGGTTTGTTGGACAATCCAACCTCCGGGAAGTATTATCTTGCCGGAAATGAGGTCGGGCATCTGAAAGAAAAGGAGCGCACGCAAACCCGCAAGGGAAACATCGGTTTCGTGTTCCAAAGTTTCAACCTGATTGAGGAAATGAATGTCTTTGAAAACGTGGAATTGCCGTTGGTCTACATGAAGGTGAGCAAAGCGGAGCGCAAAAAGCGCGTGGAAGAAGCCTTGCACCGGATGAATATCAGCCATCGCGCCCAACATTTCCCGAACCAACTGTCCGGCGGTCAGCAACAGCGTGTCGCCATCGCCCGCGCCGTAGTCGCCAATCCCAAACTGATTCTCGCCGATGAGCCGACCGGTAATCTCGACTCCAAAAACGGAAAGGACGTGATGGATTTACTGACGGAACTGAACAAGGAAGGCACCACCATCGTGATGGTAACGCACTCGCAACACGATGCGGCGTTTTCGCATCGCATCATTAGTTTATTCGACGGAGAAATTGTGACGGAAGTAGAAAGCAAAATGTAATCACTAATACAACAACAATTATGAACGATTTATTCAATCTCAGCACTTTTTTTAAGTTTCTGGGGAAAAACAAGGCATATACGTTTATCGACCTGTTCGGCTTAGCCGTTTCGCTGATGTTCGTGATTCTGATTGCGGTTTATACCGTGCAGGAACTATCAACGGATAGGTTTCACGAAAAGGGCGACCGCATTTATGCCTTGGGCAATCAAAATGATTTGGAAAATGCCTACCGGATAGCCGACCATATTCAGGAACGGTATCCGGAAATAGAAAAAGTTTGTCCGGTAATACCTTGGCGACACAACGCTACGGTCTCGATAGCGGATGCCAAACTGAACGCTCAACTCTTGTTTAGCGATTCAACCTTTTTCAATTTTTTCAGTTTCAAACTGTATGAGGCAAATTCCAATCAAGTCTTGTCTGCCCGAAATTATGCGGTTATCTCCAAGACTTTTGCCCGTAAGGTTTTTGGAGACAAAGACCCGTTGGGACAAGTGATTACTCTGAATGACAGCGTCATTGTTACGGTCAATGGCATTATGGACGACATCAAAAACTCCACCATTCCCTATTGCGATATATTAGTCAGAATTGACAATATTAAATATTTCAATTGGAGTATGGACAGCGAATCTTTTGATAATGCCGGCAATGCTTATCTTTTCTTGATGGAAAAAGAAGGCGCAAATGTGCAGGCAAAAGCCGACGATATGCTCGCCTATTTCAAGGAAATCTATTGGATATATAAAAGAGAGATACGCACTGCCGTAACGTTTACCCCACTGAAAGAGACCTATTTTTCAGACATAAGAGGGGGCGAATTACAGCACGGCGATTGGAAATTTGTGATGATACTGATGTCGGTCGGACTGTTGATACTGCTGTTTGCTGTTATCAATTACATCAACTTGACAACGGCGCAAGCCGGATTCAGGGCAAAAGAGATGGCTGTTCGCCGATTGTTAGGCTCTTCACAACGGGCAGTGTTTGCCCGTCTGATATTGGAATCAACGCTTTTATGTTTGATTGCTTTTCTGCTGGCGGTGTTGCTGGCGGTGCCTTGTGTGCCGTATGCGAATACACTTCTTGAAACGAAATTATATCTTGCCGATGCCATAACTCCCTCCGGCATCTTGATTTCGCTTGGAAGTATCGTGATTTTAGGTGCCATTTCGGGCTGGTTGCCTGCGGCGATTATTTCCAAAGTGCAACCGATTGAAATTACCAAAGGAAGTTTCGGTCGAAGAAACAAAATGGTGTTCAGTCGCTTTTTTATCATTTTCCAAAATATCATCACGGTGATGCTGCTGGTGGCATCCATCACGATGACGGCACAAACCCAACATCTGATTCACGCGCCGCTGGGATATAACACCGTCAATATATTGGATTTATGGGCTTGGAATTTTGAAAGCAGAGAACAACGAGCCACTTTTGTGAACGAAACCAAGCAATTGGCTTCCGTGAAACAGGTGGCACTTGCGGCAGGCACGCCTTTTAATAGAGGCAATAACAACACGATGGTATTATCGAATGGTAAAAATGTATCCTTTCAAATTTTAATCGGCGACAGTGCCTATTTTGATATGCTCGGCTTGCAAATACTGCGGGAAAATCATTCGAGCGTGGCAAATAGCCGTTACCTCAGCCAACAGGCATTAAAGGAAACCGAACTGTCCGAAGATGCTCCGGCAGTGAAATTTGAAGGCGGCAATGAAATTCCCATTGCAGGCATTATCAAAGATATCCAATTGGGCAATATCACGCACAGTTTGTCGCCCATCCAGTTTGGTTACAGCACATTTGAAGGCGAGTATGATTATCCATGGAATGTATTGGTTGAAGTACAGGGCGATGCCATGACTGCATACAATCAAGTAAAAGCAGTGTACGAACGGATTACCGAATTAGATTTTGACGGGAAATTTATCGACCAACAAGTGGCAGAATCCTTTGCATCTCAAAAAAGAATTTCCACTATCGTCATCATTTTCACGATAATAGCCATTCTGATTTCCCTGCTGGGATTGATTGCCATGTCCACCTATTTCGTGAGGCAGCGCACCAAAGAAATTGCCGTCCGCAAAGTACACGGAGCCGAAAATTTCAAGGTATTGTCCGAATTGGTACAGGTCTTCTTGACCTACGTCCTGATTGCGTTTGTGATAGCGGTGCCCATCATTTGGTACATCATGCGGCAATGGTTAGACGATTATGCCTATCGAATCAGCCTTAGCCCGTGGATATTCATCGCCGCCGGACTGTTCTGCTTTTTGGTAGCGTTCATTTCTGTGTATTGGCAAAGCCGCATCGCTGCGAACGCTAATCCGGCAAAGTCGTTGAATAGTTGATGTTTGTCATCCCTTGAAAGCGGGAAATCAGCACCTGCGCGCTGTCGGAGCCAATCACCATACAGGCGGTGGCTACGGCATCGGCGGTGAGGCAGTCGGGATAGAAGATGGAAACGCTCAGGAGGTCGGTCTGCGCCGGATAGCCCGTCAGCGGATTGATGGTGTGAGCCACCTTTTTGCCGTCGCGGACGTAATAGTTGCGGTAGTTGCCCGAAGTGGCAATCGACGTGTTGTGGAGGCTCACGACCTCCATTTGCTCCTGCGTGGTGTCCGTGGTGTCTGTGGTGTCGTCGGGCGGCTTGGAAATTCCGATGCGCCACTCGTCGCCTTTGGGATTGACACCGTGTGCGCGCACCTCGCCGCCTATTTCAACCACATAATCGGCAATGCCCTGACTTTCAAGCAGTTCGGCAACCAAATCAACGGCATACCCCTTGGCGAGCGACGAGGCATTGAGTTGCACGCGCGGGTCGGCTTTCACCACGCGGCGACCGTCTAACCGCACTTTCCGGTAGCCCACAAACGCCCGGATGCTGTCGATGGCGTGCACGGTAGGCTCGCCCAAATTGTCGGTGCCAAACCCCCAGAGGCTAATCAGCGGCGCACAAGTGATGTCGTAAGCCCCGCCGGTGAGCGCAGAAATCTCCTGCGCCTTGTTAAAAACAGTAATAAACCAATCGTCCACCTCCACCGGCTCGTTGTGATTGACCTTGTATATAATCGACTGCGGATTAAACGGGTTGAGCGACAGGTCGAAACTGTCTAACCGCGCATAAATCTCCTCGCCCAAATCCCTGTGGTAGAGGTATTTGATGTGTGCCGTTGTGTGAAAAATCGCACCTTCGGTGAGGTAATACCGCTCAGGGGTGCTGCAAGATGCGAGCAGGACGAGCAGAGCAAGATATAAGCGTGTTTTGTTCATCTTACAGACTAATCGGGCGATTGGCGTAGAAATCCAAAATCTTGGTGCGGAAGACGTATTCGTATTTTGTTTGGACGCAGTCCACTTGGGTTTGCTTCCATTTGGTTTTTGCTTCGTTGAACTCGAAAATGGAGATTTTCCCTGTTTCGTAGCGTTCGGTGGCACCGCGATACGACTCCTCTGTTGCCCTCATTGCCACTTCGGAAGCCTTGTATTTTTCGACGGCTGCCAGCGCATTTTGGTAGGCTGTTTGAATTTCTTTGTAGAGTGTCTTTTTCGCGTTGTCCAGCGCAAATTGTTGGCTCTCGACATTGATACGGGCTTTTTTGATTTGATTGCTGGTGGCGAAACGGTTGAATATTGGGATTTGCAGACTTAGACCAACGTATTCGTTCAACCTGTCTTTTAGTTGCTCGGCAATAGGTTTGTTCACTCCGTCAAAAGTGTAAAAATAGCTCGTGGAAACACCCATATCCAAACTCAGAGAGGGTAAATTCGCCGATTGTGCAATACTTATCGCTTTTTCGGCACTCTGCAACCTAAATTCCTGCTCTTTGATAACCGGCTTGATGCCCACCGCCTCGCCGTAGAGCATCGAGGGGGGTGTCAATGCCTCGCTTTGCACGGTTATTTGCACGGCATTGGGAGCAGCCACATCAAAATCGGGCGTGAAATCGAGTTCCAAAAATTGCGCCAAATTCAGCAAAGCCAAATTGAGGTTGTTTCTTGCTTCCACCACGGCGACTTGGTCTTTCGACACTTGTGCCTGAACATCAGACAGTTCCGCCCGCGCCACCTTGCCTGCATTGACCATCAATTCGGTTTTTTCTGCCTGATTTTTACTTAAAAAGAGTTGCTCCTCGTTGATTTTCAGCGTTTCTTTGGAAAAAAGCACCTGCAAAAACTGTCCGGTCACGTTTATCGCCAAATCCTCTTTGGCTTTATTCAGATTTTCGTAAGCCGCCTCCACGTCCAATTTGTCGCGTGCGACTTCGTTCGAGATGCGGAAACCGGTAAAAATCGGCATCGATGCACCGAGAGAGGCACTTGTATTGGATGTTGTTTGCGTAGTAATTCGCGGAGTAGCACTGCCATCGTCAATTTGCGCGCGACCCATACTCACATTGTCGCCGATACTCGCGTTGAGGTTGGGCAAACGGCTCATCCGCGACGTGTGCAAATCCACTTCGGCGGTTTCTATCTGCAATTCCCGCTGCTTAATGTCGATATTAAAATCCTGCGCCTGCTTGATACATTCCTCCAAAGTCCACACCTTTTGAGCCGGCGATGCGATTGGCAACAGCAGACAAAAGGCTACAGCCATCAATTTGAGGGGATTGCGGGTCAAGCCCGCAATGACGTTAATGACGCTAATGACGTTAGTGATGTGTTTCATTTGCTCTCCTCCTTCTTCTTTTTAGGGTCGATGGCACTGCCTCTCAACTGTTCTTGGAGGGTGATTCCACCTGTCACTTCGATATTGATGCCGTCGGACAGACCCACCGTAATAGGCTGACGTTCAAACTCTTGCTTCGGCTCTTCCTGTGTCAGGACATACACAAATGCCGAGTCGTTGCTAAACTCCACCGAACTTTCGGGGACGGTCAATACGTCCGTGGCACTTGCCAGCACGATTTCCGCATTGGCACTGTAGCCCGAGCGAATAAACGATGAGTTGGCACCATTCACGGCGGCTTTAATCTCAAACAGCACGGCACCGCTCGATTCGGTACCTTTGGGCGAGATATATTCCAAATTGGCATCGAATTTTTCACCGGCGATGGCACCGATGGTGAGCACCAGAGGCATCCCTTCCTTCACTTTGCCCACCTCCGTTTCGTCGAGATTGCCGCGAAAAATCAGGTCGGTCATATTGGCGATGGAGGCAATCGTTGTGCCGTCGTTGAACGTGTTGGCTTGAATCACGGAGTTGCCCTCCTTGATGGGCACGTCGAGTATCATTCCGGCGATGGTGGCACGTATCTGCGTGTTGCTCAAACTGGCGTATTTCTTCGACACACCGTTTTTAACAATGTCCAAAGCATCCTGCGCGTTGATTTTTTCTTCCTGTGCTTTTTGATACTCCGTTTCGGTGCGGTCAAATTCCTCCTGCGAGATTACATTGGCGTTGAACAGTTGGAGTTGGCGGTCGTATTCCGTTTCCACCTGTTTGAGCGTGAGTGTGGCGATATGCACACGCGATTCGGCGGAGTTGAGTTGTCCCATTTCCGGAATCACCTTGACAACGGCAATCACTTCGCCCACCTCAATCATCTGCCCCGCCTCCTTCAAGATGCTCGAAACGATGCCCGAAATCTGCGGCTTGATAAGAATCTCATCGCGAGGCTCCACCTTGCCGGTAGCAATCGTCTTATTTTCAATCGTCCCCACCTTCGGCGACACAATCTCATACACCGTAACCACCGGCTGCGATTTCTTCCAAAGAAACCAAAAAGTGGACAGAACAATCGCACCAATCAGCCCAAACAGCACATACTTACCAACCTGCTTCATACATTATATTTAATAGAAATTTCCACGCTGCAAAGGTACAATAAATTTTTCAAACAAAAAAGCCCTGATTTTCCCTTTTGAATTGTCCACTTTTTTCAGTTGTGCAACAGGTGCCAGACGCATTGTCAAAGTATTGATAAATCCACGTAAACAATTGAATGTGAGCAAAATAAAAATAAAAACAACACCCTCCGACCAACACAGGCGGGAGGGTGCACTGAGAAAAAAAGTAACTTTGCTTTTTGCCTTTATTATCTGCTCAATATGCGTCGAACCACAGTGTCGTTGTCAATAAATCGGCTCCTTGATTGGCAACTGCTGCTTTGTAGTTCTTGCCGTTCAAAGATTGTTCTGTTCCCGGATAGAATACGCGGGTGGGTATTTTGCCTTCCAGCACGGACGCCGGACCTGCCACTAATTGCGGATAATCCAAACGCCGCCATTCGGCGAAAGCATCCAAGCCTTGTCCGAAGAACGCGAGCCATTTTTGTTCGCCGATAGACTGTTTGTAGTTTGCGGCATTGTATGCCACTGCCGGTTGAGCCAGATAATCAGCGATAACCGTTGCATCCGTGATGCCAAACTGATTGAAAGAAGCCGTGATGGCTTGCTTGTAATAGTCTTCTGCATCGCCGGAAATATAGCCGCGAGCCACTGCTTCCGACAGATTAAACAGCACTTCGGCATGGCTGTAAATCACAGCAGGAGCCGTGTTTGTGAGGAAGTATATACCCGGCAATGAAATTTTATCCAACCCTTGGCTCATGGCATCGGCGGCGAGCAAACCATTGGCACCACCGGCATAATCGGTAACAGTCTCATCTTTGGGCAATTGTGCATACACCGGCAGGCGCGGGTCGCTCAATGCTTTTAACTTATCGACAATCGTTTTTGAAATCCGGTAGTCGTTACGCGACACAAAGTGGTCTTGCTGTGGATTGTTGTAGGGCGACGTAGAATAAACAAAACGGGCTGTTTCATCATTGCTGCCGATTAAATCTGCCACACTGAGAGCGGCTATGGTTGATTTCGCCAACGCATCCTCCTTGTCGGAAATGCGCAGAGCAATGCGCAGTTTCAAGGAGTTGGCAAATTTTTTCCATTTGGCAACATCACCGCCATAAATCACATCGCCCTTAACAGTGCCTTTTGCGGCATCCAATTGCGATGCGGCTTGTGTCAAGTCTGCCAGCAATCCCACATACACCTCTTTTTGCGTATCGTATTTTGGGACAATGCTTTTGCCTACTTCCGAGTAAGGAATATCGCCATAAAGGTCTGTCAGCAAGAGGAATACCCACGACCGCAGTGTGAGTGCCGCACCCTTATAGTTTGAATTGGCAGTTTCGTCATTTAGAGCGAGTATGGCATTCAAATTCGTAATGAGCGTGGTGTAGCCGGTGCTCCAAGGGGTTGTTACTATTCCCGCCGTGTTTGTGATGTCATATTTGTCGGCATCCGGATATTGGATAGCCGCCCAATGTTGTACAAACAGTTCTGTGCCGCCATAATCGGCTGAATTGCCCCAATAGAGGTCTGCACCATTTTTTTCTACGCCCGTAAGCAGATAGGCGGGGTCGGGGATTTCCGTTGCGTTGGGATTTTTGTTGATGTCGTCCAACGACTCGCTGCAAGAAGCCGTTAAAACGGCTGTTGTTGCTACAAATAATGTTATATACTTTTTCATTTTATTCTTAATTTTAATCATTAAAACTTGATGTTGACATTAAATCCGAATGAGCGGGTGGACGGTCGCGCCAAACCGGTTACTCCCTGCACGTTGCCGGTGTTAAGTGAAGTTTCCGGGTCGGCATCCAAATTTTTGTCGCGATAGAGGATGCCAACATTGTGTGCTACCGCCGAAACGGACAATCCACCTATGCCCCATTGCCGGATAAGACTCTTTTTGAAGTTATACGTCAGGCTGATGTCGCGCAATTTCACATAAGAGGCATCATAGATATACTTTTCGTGAGCGGATTGTCCGTGATAAGTCTCGGCAGAGATTTTCACAGTGTTTGGCTGTCCGGTATTTTCATTGACACCCTGGAAGATTACACCGTCGTCGCGCGTTTTCCCGTTTGCATCTGTCCATGTCAAGCCTCCAAACTCTGCCGAACGACCAAACAGTGATTGTTCATATACACCTGCCATCACGCCTGTGGATGCCGAACTGGAGTAAATCGAGCCGCCAATGCTGGCATCAATCAATGCCGAAAACGACAAGTTTTTGTAAGTAAATGTGTTGGTTATTCCGCCCGTCCAATCGGGTGTGAAATAGCCCAATGTTTTGTTGGTAGATTCTCTAAGCGGTCTTCCGTTGTCGCCTACCAATATATCGCCGTTTGCATTGCGTTTCCAAGCGGTGCCAAAGATGGCACCATAGCGTTCGCCCACGGCTGCCACAATCTGCGGACCGGCGGTACCAATCACATAGCGTGTCAATAAACCTGCTTTGTCCAATTCGACCACCTTACTGCGGTTGGCGGCATAATTCAAGTCCAATCCCCAAGAAAAATCTTTTGTTTTCACCGGCGTTGTCCTCAACTGCACTTCAATACCTTTGTTATTGATTTTCCCCGCATTGATAAGCTGCGACGAATAGCCGCTTGCCGGAGAGGTCTGCAAAGCAATAATCTGGTCGATACTGTTAGTGTTGTAAAAAGCCAGGTCAAGAATAATGCGATTGTTCAAAAATCCGGCTTCCGCACCTAATTCGCTTGATTGCGTACGTTCGGGTTTCAAATCGGGATTATTTTTCGTTGTTGACGAAGTCTGAATAGGATTATTGTTGAAT
>BNTR01000033.1 GCA_025996755.1 Bacteroidia bacterium | reverse complement strand
TGAGGGCAAACACAAAGGGGTCGTACTCAACAATGTAAAGAACAAATTGGTGCATATCATGTTTGCTCTTGTCAACAGCAAGGAGTTTTATAAAAAAGATTATATTCGCCCTGCAAAACAAGTGGCAGCTTAAAAAAAGTTAAATTGATGAATTTTTTTATGATTTTATTTGGATGTTAACATAGAATTCGGCAATTATTCAAAACAAATCGTCCATCACCACTTCCGACTGGATATTTCCCCAATATTGGTTGTGCCGCACGCCGTTGGTTGTAATCATGGTGATATGAATGGTTTTGCGCGTTTTTGTTTCTTCTCTGAATGCAGCGCGTTTTTTGCGTAATGCCTCATCGTATTGTTTGTCTATAACAAACTCATCCTCAGCGTATTTCATTTCGCAAAGATTGATAACCCTGTCGTTGCGCTCTATGAGGAGGTCGATTTGCGCGGCATTTTCTTTGTCGTTGCTGCGCCACGAAGCCGTTTTTGTTGATACGCCGAAAATGCCAAGTTTTTGTTTTATTTGCGGTAAATGTGCCAAACAAACTTGCTCAAAGGCATAACCACTCCATGCGCGCCGGCGGGCATTGTCAATGGCATTTGTCCAATAGTGCGAGTCGTCAAACGTATTGGTTTTCAGGAAATTGAAATAGAAAAGCGAATAAAAATCTATCAATTGATAAAGCGAATGCTGCTCTTTTTTGCCAAAACTTTGATAACGGCGGATAAAATCGCATTGCTCCAATTCGTTGAGCATATCTGTTAAGCCGCCGCCATTGGAAATTTTGGTCAAGTCAATGATTTCTTCGCGCGTTAATCCCTTTCTCTTCGTGCTTAATGCCTCCACTATTTTCAAGTGGTTTGTGTAGTTTTTAAACAGTGAGGCATAAAGGAAAGCAAATTCGTTTTTCAGCGGAGCATCCTCTTTATATAGCAGATTATCAATATTTTGCGAAACGCTCAACCCTTTTTCAAACATTTCAAGATAATAGGGGATTCCGCCAAAAATCATATAGGCATCTATGATTGATTTGCGGTCGAAAGGAATTTTTTTGTGTGTAAAAAAATCCTCACATTCGCCCAACGAGAACGGTGAAATGTGCATACGGCGCGTAACACGATTGTACAAACCGCCCCTATCGTTAAGCAGTTTATCAAATATCCACGAAGTAGCCGACCCGCAGGCTATCAGCAAAATATCGCTACGCCCCGAAGCCCAAGTGTTCCAAAAAAAATCAATAGCCGTCAAAAAACCCGAACGAGCGGTATCAAACCATGGTAATTCGTCTATAAAAACCACTTTTTTGCCGCGTTTGCCCGAATGTTCAAGCAAATGAATTAGCTGCCGAAAAGCATCCATCCACGATTTGAGAGGTGGATAGGGCATTTTCCCGTAAAAAGTGAGAGCGGCATTAAAATTTCCCAATTGCTCACGTTTGGTGGCTTTTTTCAATCCGCTTATATAAAACGAGAAATCCTGATTAAAATATTCTTTAATCAAAAATGTTTTGCCCACGCGCCGCCGTCCATACAACGCAAGAAATTCCGATTTTTCAGACTCAACTAATTGCTGTATAGCTGTTTGTTCCTGTTTTCGACCAAGTAATGCCATAGATTATTATTTTATATTTGGCTGCAAAGGTACAAAAAATATTAGTTTAAGCGAAGTATAATGTTTTATATTTCGCTTAAACTCGTATTTTTTATGAGTTTAAGCGAACTATAGAATACAATAACTCGCTTAAACTCATAAAAAATGTGAGTTTAAGCGAAGTATAGAGCATGGAATTATGAAAGATGTCATTGTTTGTGCTTATCCTCATACGCCGAAAGTATAAGCGTGAGCGCGCCGTCGCCGGTGACGTTGCAGGCGGTGCCGAAACTGTCTTGCAGGGCAAAAATTGTTAGCATCAGGGCTGTGCCTGCAGTGTCGAAGCCGAGCACGGTTGCTATCAATCCGAGCGATGCCATCACCGTGCCGCCCGGAACGCCCGGCGCACCGATGGCGAAAATTCCCAGCAGGAGGCAAAACAATATCATGGAGGATAGCGGCGGCAGGGTGCCGTAAAGCACTTGCGAAACGGTCATCACAAAAAATGTTTCCGTGAGCACCGAGCCGCAGAGGTGTATGTTGGCAAAGAGCGGGATGCCGAAACTGACCATATCGGGGCGTAGCGCATCGGATTTGCGGGCGCAACTCAACGTGACGGGTAGTGTGGCGGCAGACGACATGGTGCCCACTGCCGTGATGTAGGCAGGCGCGTAATGCCTCAGCACGCGAAACGGATTTTTGCCGGAATATGCCCCGGCAAGTCCGTAGAGGAGTGCCATCCAGATGAAATGCCCGACAATCACTATGAGTATCACCACCAGAAAAACGGGCAACTGATGCGTGAGGCTGCCTTCATAAGCCAGCGAGGCGAATGTGAAGCCGATGAAAAACGGCAAAATGGGGATGAGCACCTTTACGACGATTGCCACAACTATTTCCTGAAATTCGTTGAGCGCGGCGATAATTTTTTCGGCTTTCGTCCACACCGCCGCCAGCCCGATGAGGGCGGAGAAGACCAGTGCGCTCATCACGGGCATGATTGGCGGAATTTGCAGGTCGAAAATCACCGGCGGCAATGCGCGGTTGGCATCGGCGGCGGCGGTGATGTGGAGGTGCGGGATGATGGAATAGCCCGCCGCGGTGGAGAAAAACGCCGCCCCAATGCTCGACACGTAGGCTATCGCCAACGCAATGCCCAGCATTTTCGAGGCATTGGCTCCAAGTTTGGTTATCGACGGGGCAATGAAGCCGATAATAATCAGCGGCACGGCAAACATAATGACCTGACCGGCAAGCCGTTGCAGTGTAACCGCCACCTGCATCACGGCATCGTTGGCAACCAATCCCAAGGCGATGCCCGCGAGCAGTGCCACGATGAGTCTGAAGGGGAGACTTGTGAGAATTGTTTTCATATTTTCAAATTTGTATTATAAATTGGCTGCAAAGGTAGTGCATTTGCGCGAACTGTGAAATACCATAAGTGTGGTATTTTTGTAAAATTTGCAATTTTTTTTGATTTCTCTTGCGATTTCAAAAATAAATATGTAATTTTGCGCCCGAAAAAAAAATAAATATATGATGGATTTGATTAAATTGTTGATTGATTTTGTGTTGCATATTGATGTGCATCTGGCGGAGTTGGTAACTGCCTATCAATTGTGGGTGTATGCCATTTTGTTTGTGATTATTTTTTGCGAAACGGGGCTGGTGGTAACGCCGTTTCTGCCGGGCGATTCGCTGCTGTTTGTTACCGGTGCTTTGTGCGCCCTGCCTGAAAATCCGCTGAACGTGTTTGTGATGATTTTGCTGCTGATAGGGGCAGCTGTGTTGGGCGATGCCTGCAACTATTTCGTCGGGAAATTTTTTGGCGAAAAGTTGTTCAGCGACCCCCATTCCAAAATTTTCAAGCAGAGCTATCTGAAAAAGACGCACGAGTTTTATGAAAAACATGGTGGCAAGACGATTATTTTAGCGCGCTTTGTGCCTATCGTTCGCACTTTCGCGCCCTTTGTGGGGGGGATGGGGCGAATGTCGTATACCCGTTTTTTCAGTTTCAATGTCATCGGCGGCATTTCCTGGGTGGTTCTCTTTATTGTTGCGGGCTATTTCGTTGGCACACAGCCTATTGTGCAGCGTAACCTCCACATCGTTATTGTCGGTATCATTTTCGTATCCTGCCTCCCTGCCGTGTTTGAAGTGTGGCGGGCAAAAAAACAAAGCAGATGAACAGGGCACTACTCGTCGTTTTTATGCTGTCCCTGTTGTGCAGTGAGGCGCGGGGTGGCAGTTTCCGGTTTTTTGAGTCGGAGATGGAGAGCAAATATCCTGATTTTCAGGAAGATGTGTTGTCGGATTCGCTCCGAATTTTTCTCACGGCGAAGGCTTTTGTCGATAAATCGTCCATCTATGCGGATGCCGTGAAGCGTTTTTATCGCGACAACAATTATCAGCTCGTTTGGACAAAAGATTTTTTTGATAATCCCCGTATAGACACTTTGCTGAGCCATATTCAATGCTCCACAGTCCACGGCTTAAATCCGGAACATTTCGAGAAAACAGCGATAATCCACTTGCGGGATTCTCTCAAAACCGGCTGGTTTGGAAAGGGAATGCCGGACATTTATCGGTCGTTTCGGCAGTTGGAATATTTGCTGACAAAAGCCTATATAGACTATGCCACGGGGCTGAAATATGGCTTTTTGTCGCCTCAAAAACTCTTTCCGCGAGCCTATTATATCGCTACTCAAACGCCGGATTCGGCGCATTATGCCGATTTGTTTGCCGCGATTGATGCGCCGAGCGACTATTTAGCCGGCGTGCAGCCTGCCGACACGTTTTATCTTCAATTGCAGGCATTGCTGACGCAGTATCAAGATTCGCTGCCCTACTACAAGACCGTGCAAGCCAATTTGGAACGCTATCGCTGGAAACGGAAAACTCCGCCTTCGGATAAATACATTCTGGTGAATGTGGCTGCGTTTAATCTGCTGGCGGTTGCGCCCGATAGCAAGCCTCTGACGATGAATGTGTGTGTAGGCAAAGTCACCAACCAGACACCCCTGTTGGAAAGTGAAATAGCCTATATGAATCTAAATCCCACATGGAATGTGCCCGCGAGCATCATTGAAAATGAAATCTATTGGGCAGTCAGAAAAGATTCCACCTATTTGACACGGCACCGAATGAAAATTTTGCGCGGCGAGAAAGAAATTGCCCCTGACTCGATTGATTGGGGAAAAATTGACCCCAAACATTTTCCCTACCAGATACGTCAAGACCCCGGCGATGATAATTCTTTGGGCAGGATAAAGTTTATGTTCAAAAATCCTTTTGCTGTTTACCTGCACGACACGCCTTCCAAGCGGCATTTTTTGCGGACAAACAGGGCTGTGAGCCACGGCTGTGTGCGCGTGCAGCACCCCATGGATGTGGCTTATTTCTGTTTGCCGACGAAAGTCCCCGTCTATTTCGACAGGCTGAGGGCGAGTATCGACCTCCCGCCGATTTCCGAAGAGGGGAAAAAACTGAAAAAACAAGGGCTGTTGGGGGGTTTGGACAATGACATCATCTTGCTGTCGCCCAAAGTGCCCCTGACCATAGATTACCGCACGATTTATGCACTTCCGGATGGGAAAATTTATTTTGCGGATGATGTCTATGGCTTTGACAAGGGGATTCGGAAGGCGTTGCTCCTGAATTGAGGAAATTGCACTACAAATTTTTAATTATTTTTAACGTATGTAGAGGGTTACAATCTGCCGAATTTTTAATTACCTTTGCAGCCGGAATGAGGTATATAGCCTCACATATTAAATGAACAAGCAAAATTATTACTATCCTTTCTGCCATTGGGCTGGGGAATGGGAAATTCCCGATTGAAGTTTCAGCCAACCTGTCATTGCGGGCTTGACCTGCAATCCCCCGTCATTATTATTTTTTAATTTCTAAAAAACAGTTTAAATGAACAGATTTTCTTTGTGCATAATGTCGCTCTTGGCATTATGCCCCGCGGGCGGGTTTGCCCAACCATCCGTAAAGACGGGGCGCGCCCCGTCGCTACAACAACGGATTACGATTGATGAAATGTTTGCGCTTGCCGACCAAAATAGTAAGTCGTTGCGACCGAGCACAACCGGCATCAGTGAGGCGCACGAAGCCGTGAATGTTGCCAAGAATGCGCGGCTGCCCGATATTGATGCCTCGCTGTCGTTCAGTTACTTGGGCGATGGGTATATTTCCGACCGTGATTTTTCCAACGGAATGAATGCGCCGATACCTTCCTTCGGCAATAATTTTGCGTTGGAAGTGTCGCAGGTGATTTATGCCGGCGGCGCGATTTCTTCCGGAATTGAAATCGCCAAGTTGCAGGAATGCAATGCACAATTGAGTTTGAAGGCAAGCCGCAATAATATTCGCTTTCAATTGGTTGGCTATTATCTCGATTTATTCAAGCAGCAAAACCTGTTGCAGGTGTATGAAAAGAATATTGAACAAACCAAGCAGGTGTTGCACGATATTCAGGCAAAAGGCAATGAGGGCATTGTTTTGAAGAACGACATCACGCGCTATGAATTGCTGTTGGCAAATCTCGAACTTGCCCGCACGCAAATTCAGAATACGATTGCTATTTTGAATAATAATCTGACAACGATGCTTGGATTGCCCGCCGATGTGCAGCTCAATCCGCAAATGCCCACCGTAGAGGCGCGATTAACCGCGCCCCCACCAATTGAGCATTCGCCGGAATTGAAACGCTTGTCGTTGGCGGCGCAAATCAATGAGCATCAGAACAAAATCATCAAATCGGAGCGATTGCCGAAATTGGCTTTGTTTGCCGGAAACCATTTGGACGGACCAATTACGTTTGAAATTCCGCCGATTAACAAGAATTTTAATTATTGGTATGCCGGAATTGGAGTGAACTATAAATTGTCGTCGTTGTACGAAACAAAAAAGTCCGTCAATCGCCATAAATTCACGATTCAACGCACACGAGAGCAATACGACGATGCCAAAGAGCAAACCGAATTGGCAATAAAAGCAGATTATATCCGGTATTTGGAAACTTACGAGCAACTGAATACGCAGCAAAAGAGCGTGGAGTTGGCTAATCAAAATTATGCAGTGGTCAGCAATCGCTACAAAAACGATATGGCACTGCTCACCGATATGCTGGATGCAAGCAATGCCAAATTGTCGGCGGAGGTGCAGCTTTCTAATGCTCAGATAAATATTATTTTTAATTATTATAGATTACTTTTTATTTCAGGGACATTGTCTGAACCTTGATTTTCATAAGATTAAAAAGATTGTCAAGATTATTTTAATCGAGAAAAAATCATGGAAATCTTAAAAATCTTATGAAAATCAAGGTTCAGACGAAAAATTAAACATTATGAACAAAAAAGAAAAAAAACTTATCATCAACATTGTAGTTATCGCACTGATTTTGTGCGGAATAGCGTGGATTGCCTCACTGTTTATTCATGTGGGCGGCGAATACACTAACAATGCTTACGTCAACCGCGATATGGTGGTGATGTCGAGCCGTGTTCAGGGGTTTGTGAAGAAGATTTACTTCGACGAATTTCAGCCGGTGCGCAAGGGCGACACGCTACTTGTGATTGAAGATGCCGAATTTCGGCTGCGGGTGGCGCAGGCAGAAGCCGATTATCAGAGGGCTTTGTCGGGGAAATCGGCGATGGCAAGCACCATCAATGCCACGCAAAACAATCTTTCTGTGTCGGATGCCGGGATTGAAGAAATGCGGATTTTGCTGCAAAATGCGGAAAAAGATTACCTGCGTTATCAAAAATTGTTGGCGGAATCGGCTGTTACGCAGCAGCAATACGATGGCGTGAAAACGAATTACGATGCGATGCGTGCCAAATATGAAATGTTGGTGCGCCAAAAACAATCCACGACGCTCGTAAAAGCCGAACAGACACAGCGTTTAGGACAAACCGTTTCCGGCATACAAATAGCGGAGGCGGCGTTAGAAATTGCCAAACTGAATTTGTCATACACGGTTATTCTTGCGCCTTGCGATGGGAAAACCGGACGTAAAACCATTCAGGAGGGCGAATTGGTGATGCCGGGCAAACATCTGCTTGCAGTGGTGAGCGATGAGGACAAATGGGTGGTGGCGAATTTCCGCGAAACGCAAATGCAGCACATTCAGGTGGGCAGCAAGGTGGCGATTGAAATTGATGCCTTTCCCGCGCACAAATTTGAGGGCGTTGTCGCTTCTATTTCCAATGCTTCGGGAGCGCAGTATTCGCCCGCCTCGCCTGACCATTCTGTGGGCAATTTTGTGAAGGTGGAGCAGCGCATTCCGGTGAAAATTCTTTTTACGAAGAACAATGATGCTGCCGTTCTTTCGCAGTTGACTTCGGGGATGAATGTGGAATGTGTGGTAAAATATTGAGGGAATTTGCGTATCTTTGCATTTTTAATATCTTTAATGATAAGCAATGAAAATTAGATTTTCTCTATTTGTATTCGGTCTGATTTTAACAGCAGGTAATTGTTTTTGTCAAACCGAGAATGATTCCACTTATTGGGAACCCTACGAGCCAAAAAAAATCTCAATAACGGGGTATCTCTCTCGCAATTCCATCAACATAGAATCCGATGAAAAACGTTATGTGCCCAATAGCCCACTGAATATTGGTGCAAGCCTTGCCGTAAAAAATATGATTCTCGACTTGGGCTACAAATTGGGACTTACACTTGATAAAACGAAGGGCAAAACTCAGTCGTTGGATATTCAATTGCACCAATACGGCAGACATTTTTTGATGGACATATTTGTTCAAATGTATAAAGGTTTTTATAGCCAAGATGATGTGAGCCACAAAATAGAAATCTATCCCAACTTGTCTGCGTGGCAGGTCGGTGCTGAGGGCAGTTATCTTTTCAACGGGAATAAATTTTCGGCGAAACCTTTTACGCAGTGGCAGCGACAACTCAAGTCTGTAGGCAGTTTTGTGGTGGGCGGAGGTGCTTATTGGTCCAAAATAAACTTGAGCGATGACATGTCTGTTGCGGAGAAAAAGCAGATTAATAATGTTCAAATTGGAATAAATGCCGGTTATGCCTATACAAGGGTTATCAATCCGCATTGGCAGATGTCCGGTGTTATTACTGCAGGATTAAATTTGGGAAATGAAACGGATTTGCTACGCAACAAAGAAATAACCATTTATCCGACGGGTTTACTACGGGGTGCATTGGGGTATCACAAAGCGGATTGGGGTATAGCATTATTGGTGTTGGCACATAATAATTCGCTGTATGTTTCTAAAAACAATCCACTGAATTTGACTTCCCTAAATGTGAAAATTGCCTACACGAAAACTTTTGACATAGGGAGAACTCAAAAATAACAGTGCTAATACATAAATTAAGATATGCAACAACAAAATCAAATTTTCCGCTTTATGTCGTTCAAGGAATTTGTCCCTGACGGCATTCGTTTCTGGCTTTACATGCTGTTTCTGGCGTGTTTCCAATTTTCCAACGGTATGTATTTTACCGCGATGAGCCAAATGGAGGGCAGCCTCTCCATCACGCCGAACGACGTAAAAATGATGAGCCACGCTATGCTGATTGGCTTGACGATGTATTTTCCGGTGGCGTTTCGACTAAAATTCCGGTTCACGAACCGCACTTGCCTGATAGCGGCTGCGCTTATGCTGATTGGATGCAACCTTATTGTGCCGTATGTGCATTCAACGCCTGTGCTCATTTTGCTCTGCTTTATTGCGGGATTTGCGCGATTGTTTGGTGCTTTCGAGTGCCTTTCGTCGGTTTTGCCCAAAGTCGCGCCCACGCACAACTATGCGGTATTCCTCTCGTTTGTGTTTTTCATTGTGCTCGGCGTGATTCACGTTTTTGACATTGCAAGCACTCATATCATTTACTTCTACAATTGGCGGTATGTGCATATTTTAGCCATTGGCTTGCTGCTCGTAGTAATTTTGTGCGCCTACGTGCTGATGCGCCCTTTCCGTCCGATGCCGAAAATGCCGCTCTTCGGTGTCGATTGGCTGGGAATGGTGCTGTGGAGCACGTTTATACTTTCGTTCATCTTTGTGGTGCAATACGGAAATCAACTTAACTGGTTGGACTCGGCGTACATTCGCGCGGCACTCGGTGCGGCAACGTTGGCATTGGCATTTAGTCTGTGGAGGCTGTTTAATATACGGCACCCCTTTTTGGAAGTGGATGCGTTCAAAACAAAAAACCTGCTTAATTTGTTGGTGATATTCCTGCTGATGGGCATTCTGCTTACGACCAAAACGGTTTTGCAAAATACGTTTACCGGCGCAATCCTCCATTTCGACACGCTCAATACGGCTTCGCTCAAATGGTTTGAGTTTTTCGGAATGGCGTTGGGCGCAGTCTTCTCGTGGTTTGCCCTCTCCCGCCTGCAATGGCATAAAAAACTTGTTACATTTATTGGTATGTCGTTTATAGTGCTCTACACCGTGATGATGTATTTTTTAATATCGCCCGCCACCAATATCGAAAAACTCTACCTGCCGCTCGTGTGCTGCGGTTTCGGGCAAGTCGTCATTTTCATCACGCTAACGGTCTATGCGCAAGCCACCGCCCAATTTAGAAACTATTTTCAAGTGATTTGCATCTTGGGATTTATCCGCACCGGCATTGCCTCGCCCATTGGGGATGCCATTTATTCCCGCGCCATGAGCGGTGTGCTGTCGAAAAATCTGGCTTTGCTCGGCGAAAATGCTGCACAATCCGGTTTACCAATGCTCAATACGCTGCAAGAACTATTTGGATATAGCGTGATTTTGGGCGTGATTACTTTAATTGCTATTGCCGCCTCGCGTTTCAAAAAGCATATTGGGATGCCTGTGCCTACTTTTGTGCGGATGTATCGGGTGTTGATGAAGCGGTAATGTCAAATGGCTGTCTCGGCAACCATTTTCACTTTTCTTCTTTCAATACATACACACTTCCTTTTCCTTTTCCAACCATTTGCAATATTTGCTCATCACGCAAATATTGCAAATCTTTTTTTATTGTACTGGGGTTTATTTCAGAAAATTGATTGGATACATCGCTAATTTTTACGGGTTGATTATTGGCAATGAAATCTTTAATCAGTTTTTGCCTGTCATTCAAATAGCCTCCTTTGGATTTGAATACGTTATATTTTTGTTCCAACCTTTCGGAAAGGATTTTCAAACTGTTCAAAAAGAAAAGTACCCATTTATCTATTCGTTCGTTTGCATGATTACGGTTGCGTTGACCGCTCATCAATGCTTCGTAGTAATCTTTTTTGTTCTTTTCTATATAATTTTCAAAGGATATGTATTGTATAAATTCATATTCATTTTGCAACAGACAAAGTGTTGTAATCAAACGAGATAATCTGCCGTTGCCATCTTGAAAAGGGTGAATGCTCAAAAATTCATAAATAAAAACCGCAATCACAATAAGCGGATGAATGTTTTTTGTATCTACTTGGATGTTTACCCACTCAATAAGTTCGCGCATCTCGCCATCCACCAACACAGGGTCAGTAGTATTGAAGATAACTCGTTGCTCGCCAGTCGGATAAGTGGCTACAACTTTGTTTGACAGATGTTTATAACCGCCTCTGTGCCGTTCGTCTTTATTGCTGTATTTCAACAACAATTGGTGCAGTTGCTTGATATAACTTTCCGACAAGTTTATATCGGAATAATGGTCGTAAATCAATTCAAAAACTTCATAATATCCAATAACTTCCTGCTCATCGCGGGTTTGCATCTTGGTTATTTTGATATTATTCAAAAGTTCCTGCACTTCTTCATCGCTTAAAGTTGCACCTTCAATACGAGTGGAAGAGCCGATACTTTCAATCGTTGCAATCTTGCGCAACTCTTTCAGATAGCGGTTTTCTCGTTTCTCAACGATATTCCACTTGCCTTTAAATCCGTCAATCAATCCGATTAATTGCATAACTTGCTGGTTTGTTGCAAAATCGAAATTCAGTTTATTTATATATTTATCCATATTGTATCTGTATTTTATTCATAAATATTTTTAACTTTTTATCGCCACTTTACATATAGAACTTTTCCATTGTCAGCCTCAGTTATATGTATCTCATAATCAAGTTTGTTGGTAAATAACGGGTCTGAATAAATTCCTTCTATCTCTTTACCTGTGGATGGAGCATACGCAGCTATCGTGCCGTAGTCAATTGAACCACTACCATTCTGAACGTTATACATCCAAAACAAATTTTCGCCTTTATCTTCTCCCCAAACTATTTTGATATAATATTGCGTGGAAGGATGATTTTCAAATTCAAATTTATCAATTTCTTGTGGTCTGGTTGGATTGGCTGTATAAGTGAAATCTGATTGGGAAACGTAAGAATTGACACCCGGATAGCCAACTTGGTTACTTCCATATTTATACCAATAGTCATCCACTACACGCTTAATTTTCTTGTTTTCATAGAGGCTTATTTTTAATATAATTCCGGTTTCAGCACCGGAGGTGGTTTCAGCGTGATAAGTTCCAACTAATGAATTTCCGGCAACTTTCCATGAGTATGGGTAATCTGTAAAGTTGTAGCGCATTTTCCATGTCCAATATCTTTCAGTGTTAGTTAAATTTTTTCCTTTTCGATTACCGGCAATTCCATCGCCATTCCAATCAATACCATCGCTTTCATATTCATACCAATCATAATCATCTTCATACCTGAATGATGATAGTTTGCCGTTTAAATAGAAAGATTGTAAATACTTCTTTTCGTCAACATTGACAGTGGTAATTGTGAGATAACCTTTATCTGTCAGTGTTGTCTTTTCGGTAATTTGTCTTTCTTTTAAGAATAAAATCTTAGCTTCTTCTATTATTTCCTCAATTTCTTCCTGAGTAAGTGTTGTTGGCGGAATGAAAATATCATTTTCCGTTTCGATATCTTCTTTGCAGCCAAACAATGTAATTGTTACAAGAACAATTATTGCGATTATATTAAATTCGCCTTTTCTTATCTCAGAACGATTTGCAATTTTTTGTATCATTTTTAGTTTTATTTTATTGATAATCCTTTTTATTACTATAATACAATGCACAAAGGTAGTAATATTTTTTTTATTTTTTAATTTTGCAGAACAAAATAATTGTTGTAACTTTGCGGTTTATTACGGAAATCATAATAAATTGCAAAGTAGCACTAATAAAGAAATGGTGGGAAAGATACAAATAAATTGGGATAATTTTGTAAATTCAGTTTTGGCTCGTTGGCAATTTTCATTTACAATCAACGAGTTAAGAGAGGAATTTCATTTGTCGGATGCTGTGTTAAATCAGGGATTGTACCGTTTGACACAAAAGAAAAAGATAAAGAAAATTCGCAAGGGTTTTTATGCTGTTTTGCCGCCGACATATCAGCAATTTGGCTATTTACCGATGTATTCGTATATCGACAACCTGATGAAGTCGCTCGGCAAGCCCTATTATGTGAGTTTGCTGACGGCAGCCCAACTGCATGGCGCAGCGCACCAAAAGCCAATGGTTGAGTTTGTTACGACAACCTATCCTGTGCCGCGAAGTATTATTAACAAGCAAATGAAACTCTATTTTGTGGGCAAAAAACAACTTTTGACGGACGGAATTGTAGAAAAAAAGGGGGAGGGCGGATATTTTAATGTTTCGTCGCCCGAACTTACTGCTTTCGATTTGCTCGACCAAATCCGCCGTTTCGGGTTGAACCATATTACTACTGTTTTGCAGGAATTGCACGAAGCAATGGCAGTTTCGGCATTGAAAAAAATTGCCGTTCAGAACAATAATATTTCTAATATTCAACGACTTGGCTATATTTTGGAAAATTTTTGCGAAAATCAAAAATTAGCCGGTGTTTTAAGTAAAATATTGGCAAAAAGAGACTGTTTTCCTGTTCCGCTTTCGCCTTTGAAAGGAAGCAGCGGAAAAATTGATAAAAAATGGCAAATAATTATTAACACCGAAATAGACCCCGACTTATGATAAAAGAAGAATTTTTGAAAGAATGGAAGGCAGAATATCCTTGGGCAAACGAATTTGTTGAGCAGGATTTAATCATTGCCCGCGCGCTTGTGGAAATGTTTTCGGACGATTTGTTGCGCAGTGGTTGGTTTTCAGGCAAATGCCATATCACAACCTATCCTCTTGAAGAACTGTTAAGTACCAAATTCAAAGCTCTTTACGGACGGAAAAAGGGACGCGATTTGTTTGATATGTATTGGGCTTTAACGCATTGCGAGTTCGACATTGACAAGTTATTGTATTGCTGTAGAGAACATTACAAATTTGCCGAATTAAAATATCCGACCGACAAACAATTTATTCTGAATATGGAAGAAAAATTGTCTGATTACGAATATGTTAATGATATTTATTCAATTATTCGGAGTGATATTGATTACAATCCGCACAGAGCGTGGGATTTGGTAAAAGAAAAATGCGTACCTTTGCAAAAATATTTTAGTATGATAAATGACAATGGAATTAAACACATTTATAAATAATTACAGAGAGGCATTTGGCGATGCAGTGGAATTGCCTGTGGCTTTTTGGTATTCGGACACGCCCATTGCTGATACGGAAAAGCTCAACGGCTGTTTTTTCAAAGAGATAAAAAACACCGGAGAAGGTAAGCCGCTAAGCCTCAGTTTAGATGTGATAGGTTGTGGCGGGGGTAAATTTTATACGGGCTTTACAGAAATGCCGGAGCGCATTCCTAATTTTGTTTCATTAAAAGAAAAATACAAGCAAACGCCGGAAATGATAATTGACTTTATTGAAAAATTAGAAGTGCCTCGTGCCGAAAAACCCTACCTTAATTTTTACCGTATTGACAAAATAGATAGTTTTGAAAATATTGAAGGGCTGTTGTTTTTTGCTACACCGGATGTTCTTTCGGGCTTAACGGCGTGGGCGTTTTTTGATAATAATTCAGAAGATGCTGTTACTTCATTGTTTGGTTCAGGCTGTTCGGCTGTTGTTACGCAGGCGGTAGTTGAAAATCGCAAAAATGGCAGAAAAACTTTTGTCGGCTTTTTTGATATATCAATGCGTCCATATATCGAAGCCAATATTTTGAGTTTTGTCATTCCTCTGTCCCGATTTAAAGAAATGTATCATACAATTAGAAATACCTGTTTATTTGACACGCACGCTTGGCAAAAAATACGCAATCGAATAAACGAGAATCATGAAAGTGGAACAGCGCATAAAAAAATAGATATATAATAATATGTTAAAAAGGAGGATAGTATGAAAAAAATTAGCTTAGTGAGTGTTTTTATTCTGGTATTTACCGCCGCTACACTTGTTGCCCAACATCATCCAACCGATACTTGGGGTGTTGGAGTGCAGGGGCGCAATGGTTTTTCTTGGGATAAGTTTGAGAGTTTTGGCGGTCCCGGCATTAGTTTTAAAGCTCCGAAAATCCCGATATTTTGGGATGTCAGTTTAGGGCTTAAAAAGGATTGGCTGCATTTAGGTGTTTCCGGCGACTATTATTTGCTGGACAAAACTTTTGTGGAAGAGATAAATCTGGGCTGGTATCTTGGGATTGGTGCCTACATGGGGTTTACCCGTAGTGGTGTCGGCGAAGATAGGTGGTCATTTGGCGGAGGAGTCCGCGTGCCAATAGGCTTATCATGGATTTTTAAGGAAAAATTAGAGGTTTTTGGGGCTTGGGCACCAAATATTGGCACGGGTGGCTCTTTGACATTTGAGGCAGGCGTTCGTTATTGGTTGTAAATCCTGATTCAGAAATATAATATGAATACCATAGATGAATATATTGCGTCCTTTGAGCCGGAAATTCAAAGGACTTTAATTGAAATACGAAATTTCATCAAAAAGGAAGTGCCGGAAGCAACGGAAAAAATATCCTATGGAATGCCCACGTTTTATCTGAATGGCAATTTGGTGCATTTTGCGGCATTTAAGGAGCATTATGGTTTTTTCCCAAGTCCGTCGGGTATTGATGCGTTTGAAAAGGAACTCGCACCCTATCGTAGTGGAAAAGGGACTTTGCGTTTCCCCATGGACAAGCCTGTTCCGTGGGAAATAATCAAAAAAGTCGTCCGATTTAGGGTCAAAGAAAATGCAAACAAAAAGCACGCTCACCATTTGAGCAAAGGCGAGTAATTCATATTCTTCGGCGACATTTACACAACTTGCCGATACGGAAACTAAACTATACGAAAAAACTTGGCAAGAAATCTACCAAATGCTCAGGAATGAGTAACAGGGAGGTTGGCAAATAATGCTCTTCGTGATATAGTTTTATAACTGTTTAGTTTTTATATTTTTTATTGTACTTTCCGGAACTTTGAAAATTGTGCCGTGCCGAATGCCTGTCGGCAGGGAAATTTTATCGGAAATGTCTTTCCACTTTTTTAAATCGGCTGACGTGATTGCACCAAATTTTCCTTCCCGGTATTTATCAAAATATACGACCCAATTTTCTCCAATCTTGGTTACAGTAGGACCCTCCGCCCAATAGTCTCCGGTAACAGGCTCGGACACATCGGAATACGGTCCGGTAAGTTTTTGGGACGATGCTATTCGGATGTTTTTTTGAGGCGGCACTAAGGTTTCGTCTTTCAGGAACATCACAAATTTGCCCTCCATCGGCACAATCGTGGCATCAATTACATTAAATCCTTTATCATATAAAAGTTTTGTCTCGGAAAAATGTGTAAAATCACGAGTTGTAACATAATATATTCGGTGATTATAGGCATCTTCGCTTTGTTGATTTGCATTCGTATAACGTCCTTCAATGGTGCTTGCCCAATAAATCATGTATTCGTTGTTTGTTTTATTGTAGGTAATCTCAGGTGCCCAGCAATTTCTGGTGCCTTCCTCGTGTGCCATTACCGGGATGATTTTTTGTTCCGACCACGAAATCAAGTCTTTTGAGGAGGCATATCCGATTCCTTTTTCTGTCCAACTAATAGTCCATACCGCATGATAAAGCCCATCGCGCCCTTGTATAATGCAGGGGTCGCGCATCAATTTATCATTACTTAGCTCCGGCTTTAAAAAAGATTGGTCGTTATTTAAAGCCTCCCAATGGTAGCCATCGGAACTGTAAGCCAAATGCAGACCATCCTCTCCGTTATTTTTGAAATACGAAAAAAGGTAAGCCGTTTTTTCCTCGCTTTGTAACACCACAGTCGCTTTTTTCAGCCCTTTGGCTTCTGCCTCGAATTGGATTTTTCCGGTTTTTTCTGCCGATTGCACGATGGCGGTGAGTTGTCCGCCGAAAGCGTGCATTTGCGGTTTGTGGAACAAATCCAAGCACGTGGGGTCGCCGTTGGCAGCCGCCCTGTAGGTGCCTGCGCCTTTGACGCTGAAAGTGATAAGTCGCCCGTCATTGGGACACAGGTTGCCGTCTTTATCCACTACGCGCACATTTATATATGCCAAATCTTTGCCATCTGCTGAAAGTTGCGTTCGGTCGGCAAGCAATTCTATATGATGAGGCTTGCCTGCTGTGCGCACGGTTTTTTCTGCTGCCGCGTTGCCCTGAGCATCGTAGGCAACCACTTTTACCTCGCCGGGTTCGTACACCGTATTCATCCACATCAGACGGTAGCGATTTTGCAGCGTGGAATTGTTCTTGGTTTGCTTGCCTTGGCTTTTGCCGTTGATAAACAGTTCTGCGCTCGGATAGTTGGTATATGCAAACACGGGTGTTATTTGCCCTTCGCGCCCTTCCCAATTCCAATGCGGCAGGATGTGAAGCGTGGTTTCGTGCTTGTTCCAGAGGCTTCTATACAGATAATATCTGTCTTTGGGGATGCTTGCCAAATCTATTATTCCAAACATCGAACTGTGATTAGGCCAGCCGTTGGCATCGTAGGGCGTGGGTTCTCCGAGATAGTCGAAGCCCGTCCACACAAATTGCCCCATTGTCCATTCGTAATCGTCTGCCCATGCAAAATCATCGTCCGGCAGATTAGACCACCAGCAATGCTCCAAATCGTAGGACGAGCATTGGTGGTCATCGTAAGTGGCTCCGGCTTTGATTGCCGCCGGAAATTTATAGACGCCGCGCGAACTAATCGTAGAGGCTGTTTCCGAACCCAACAAGAGGTTTTGAGGCAATTTTTCATAAGCCTCCTGATATTTGTGGAGCCGATAATTAAATCCGGGAATGTCCAGCAGGGCAGCAAAACCATTGTTCAACGCGCAATCCGCTTGGTCCATTCCGCAAGTTACCGGACGGGTTGGGTCTTCGCGGTGGCAAATATTTTGCAGCAACGCGGCTACTTTATACCCATCCTCAGAGCATTGCGTGGGCACTTCGTTGCCGATACTCCACATCACCACGCCGGGATTGTTCCGAAAATGGCGGAGCATATTCACCATATCTTTCTCCGCCCATTCGTTGAAAAATCGGTGATAACCGTTCGCACATTTGGCAATATCCCATTCGTCAAACGGCTCAACTATCATCATAAAACCCATTTCATCGCACAGTTCCACCAATTCCGGCGCAGGCATATTGTGCGTGGTGCGAATGGCATCGCAACCCATATCTTTGAGCAAAGTCAGTTGCCGCCGAAGAGCCGCCTTGTTGACGGCAGCACCCAACGGACCCAAATCGTGATGGTTGCAAACGCCCTGAAATTTGCGCCGCTCGCCATTCAGAAAAAAGCCCTTCTCAGCCTCCACACGAATGTCCCGAATGCCCAAGCGCGTAGAATACTCATCCACTTGCTTGCCTTCCACATAAATTTTGGAAACAGCGGAATACAAATACGGCGCCTCGGGCGACCATAAATGCGGCGTTTCAACGGTGAAATTTTGCTCCAAAGGCATATCGTGATTGATGCGTTGCGTGTTCTCTTTGCGTGCCACAACCGCCCCTGCCTGATTCCGAATTTCGGTAACAATCCGCACAGCCGTTCCGTTGGCATTTGCCACTTCTGTTTTCAGTTTTACCGTAGCATATTCTTTTGAAACATAAGGCGTTGTGATGTATGTGCCCCAAACGGGGATATGTGTTTCATTCGTTACCACAAGATGCACGTTGCGATACAATCCCGCGCCCGGATACCAGCGCGAGGATTGCGGGCGATTTTCCAGCCTGACGGCAATCAGGTTGCCTTTCCCGTCGTCGGTGAGCAGGTCGGTAATATCCGTATGGAACGAATTGTAGCCGTAAGCCCAGAAACAGGCTTCGCGACCATTGACATACACCCGCGCTTCGCTCATGGCACCGTCAAACACCAGCGTCGCGCGCTTTTGTCCCTTCACAAACCCCGGCACATCGGTTTGCAACCGATACCAACCCACGCCCACGTAGGGCAAACCACCGGTGCGACCGGTTTTCACGGAAGCCTTCGCCTCCAAATTCTGCGTAATAGCCACCTCCTGCCGGTCATTATCGCCATCGAAAGGACCGTAAATAGCCCAATCGTGCGGCACCGTCACGGATTCCCATTGCGTATCATTGAAATTGCTGCGAATAGCCTCCGGATAATCGCCTTTGCTGAATTTCCAGCCTTTCTCCAATAATCGAACACTCCGCAACTCCTGTGCTTGTAAACTGATGAAACAAAGCATCAGCAAACCGGATAAAATTGTTCTGCGTTTCATAATCTTGTTATTATTTTCTGCAAAATTAGTATTTTTTTTTGTAAAACCTGCTAATCAAACAAAGTCATTTGTTTGTGTTGCGTCGGTTGCATTTTATTTGCGGGCAAATAATTGGAAATAAATAGTTCTTTGCCCGTTTGGTCTGAATTTTCGGTAATATTTCTCATTCCATACGTTAAATTCCACGGAATAATGGTGGCAAATGAAAATAGGTTCTACTGGGAATTGTGTGGAAAGAGCTCTAAATCACCGTTAAAGAAGAGAATAGCAGTTCTAAAATTAGCGGTATTTCTGTAACCTCTTCCGATTGTTTTTAACTCTTGTATTGCCCCGTTTAATCGTTCGGCTCGCGCGTTGTTTGCCCCTGTTTTCATAGCGTTTATTATTCCTATTTTATGCCTTTCAAACATATCTACAACTTCATTGATTTCTTTGATTTGAGCGTGTTTGGCATCTCGTTTCCATATATAAAACAGCGATAATGCTTCCATCGGAGAAGTCCTGCGAAGTATATCGCG
>BNTR01000032.1 GCA_025996755.1 Bacteroidia bacterium | reverse complement strand
ATTTATTTACTTCTGAATTGCTCACATATCAACTCACCAACAAACAATGGTACCAAATATTTGCATTAGTGCAAACAGGTATCCCGAAAAAGAAGATTGCAGAGATTGTAAACGCCTCTGTCAGTACAGTTTACAGGGAAATTGCGCGCAATAAAAGCGGTTGCCGATACGCAATCGTTGATGCCTACAACAACGAAACAACCCGCAAATATTACGATGCCAATGGCTTCAAAGATATGTTTTCAACCGAAATGCAGGAACGCGAATATTTGGGACTATCGGAAGATAAAGAGCTGAAAACGAGGCTGATGTATTTTGATTTAATCCGTTTGTTTGACAGATAAAAACCAACAAAAATGTTAAATTTCAAAAAAAGGTATTGATTATTAAAAATTATTTACTATCTTTGCCCCCGAATTGTTGTTAGTGACAATTCACAAAAAATTTTGTTAAACAATTTAATTTAAGTATTTATGAGGAAAACATTCAAAAACTTTGCGCAAACTTTGCTATTAAGTAGCGTTTTCTTTGCGTGGGGGGGGGGCAAACTCCCTAAGAGCGGAAGCTCCCCAAGAATCTAAAATCGCCGTAACAGGCGTGGTGTCCGATGCGGAAGGTCCGGTCATTGGAGCCAGTGTAGTAGAAAAAGGCAATCCGGGCAACGGAACTGCCACCGATGTGGACGGGAAATACACCCTGCGGGTGTCGTCCAACGCCACATTGGAAGTGTCTTATCTGGGTTATGCAACCCAAGAAATTGCCGTAAATGGGCAAACAACAATCAATGTTACTTTGGCGGAAGATGCCAAATCTCTTGACGAAGTCGTGGTGGTGGGCTATGGCACCCAAAAACGCGAAAGTTTGACGGGGGCGTTGGCTACTGTGAGCAGCGAAAAGCTCAACACCCTAACCACACCCACCATCGAAAACCTCCTCTCCAGCAAGGTGGCAGGCGTGTTTGTGGCTCCCGGTGGCGGCAGACCCGGCGATAAAGGAAATATCCTGATTCGCGGACAGTCGTCTATCAACGGCACCAAAGACCCGCTGTGGGTTATAGACGGCGTTATTGTCGGCACAGCGTCTAACAACTCGCTCAATCCCTCCGATATTGAGTCGCTCACCGTGCTCAAAGATGCCGCCAGCACTGCCATCTACGGCTCGCAGGGTGCCAACGGCGTGGTGCTGGTTACCACAAAAAATGCCGCCGCAGGTAAATTCTCAGTAGATTTTTCTGCTAAATTTGGATTTAACTCACTCAGCAACGGTAACTTGCAGGTGATGAACGGCGCAGAACTCTACGACCTCTTCAAGTCGTTTTCTAATCAGGAGATGATTCAGTTTCCACGATGGAGTGACGACCTGCGCAATGCCAACTACAATTGGTGGGACCTCGCTACACAAACCGGTATAGCACAGGAGTACAACGTTTCCGTGCAGAGCGGTACCGAAAAGACGAAGTCATACTTCTCGGCAGGATACTACGATGAGGACGGTGCCGTGCGCGGCTACAACTTCAAACGCTACAGTCTGCGCTACCGCTCGGAGTTCAAGCCGTTCGACCGCATCACCATCAAGCCGATGCTTGCCGCCACACGCCGCAATGTAGATGACAGGCAATATTCGGTCACGGCTATGTATTCTAATTTGCCATGGGATAGCCCATATCTGCCCGATGGTGAGCCTACACCGCACCGCTCCAGCACATGGGTGAACAGCAATAGCACGAACTATCTCTATGATTTGCAATGGAATCACTCCGAAAGTTATATGTATTCGGCAATGGTAAATTTGGATTTTGACGTGCGCATCGCCAACTGGCTCACGTTCTCGTCCGTCAACAACTTCACGCTGGGCGACTATGCCTATCACGAGTACGGCGACCCACGCTCCAACGGCGCATCGGGCGTGAACGGACGAATATCTGAAAACGGCTACAAAACCGAACGCAGATATACCAACCAACTCCTGCGCTTCAACAAATCGTGGGACAAGCACGCCGTCAACGCCGTGGCAGGATACGAGTTCAACGACTATTACTATAAGAAATGGGAAGCCATAGGCACCGGTATGCTCAACGGTATGGAACTGCTTGACCTCACTACCATTCCCGAAAAAGTGGCAGGAACTGTCGATGAGTCGGCTATGCAGTCGGTGCTGTTTAATGCCAACTACGCTTACGACAGCAAGTATCTGGCGCAGGTAAGTGCTCGCCGCGACGGTGCTTCCAACTTCGGCGATAACGCCAAGTATGGCAACTTCTATTCCGTGAGCGCGGGCTACATCATCAGCAAGGAAGACTTTTTTAATGTATCGTGGGTGGACTTGCTCAAGGTGCGCGCTGCTTATGGCACGGTGGGCAATAAACCAAAATCGCTCTATCCGCAGTACGACACCTACAGCACATCCGGCAACTACGACGAGTTGCCCGCCGCACTCATATCGCAGGTGGGTAACAAAAATCTTACATGGGAAAAAACCGCCACCACAGGCATCGGTGTAGATTTTAATTTTCTGCAGAAATTCCGCTTATCGCTGGACTACTACAATAAATATACCGACAATATTCTGTTCCAAGTCCCCGTTTCGGGGCTTGTAGGCGTAACTTCTATGTGGCGCAATATTGGCGAAATGGAGAACAAAGGATTTGAAGTAGTGGCAGGTGCCGATATTATTAAGACGCAGGATTGGCTCTGGCAAGTGGATGCGAACATAGGATGGAATCGCAATAAAATCGTGAAACTCTACGGTGCCGTAGAGGAAACGGGCATAGCGCAAGGAATATTCAACATATCAGGCGGTCCGCAGCGCAAACTGCTGTCCGGCTACGATGCCAACACCTACTTTCTGCCCGAATGGGCGGGAGTGAATCCCGACGACGGCGCGCCACTATGGTTCAAAACCGATAAAGAAACAGGTACGCGCGTACAAACAAGCAACTATGCCGAAGCCAGTGCCGAAGCCAGCAAGGCTATGCTTGGCTCCTACACACCCGACTTTTTTGGCGGCTTCTCCACCTCGCTGCAATGGAAAGACGTGGAACTGAATGCCGTTTTCGGCTATTCGGTAGGCGGAAAAATCTACAACTATGCACGTATGGAATACGACAGCGATGGCACATACGTAGACCGCAACCAAATGAAACTAATGGACGGATGGACACGCTGGGAAAAGCCGGGCGACATAGCCACACACCCCGTTGCCCAATACAACAACTCGTCAAAATCCAACAGTACATCGTCACGCTATCTTGAAGATGGCAGTTATCTGAAACTGCGCACACTGTCGCTGGGCTACAATCTGCGACTGCCCCAGTACAATGTTCAGAACCTGCGGGTGTCGGTGTCGGCAGAAAATCTTTTCTGCATCACCGAATATTCGGGCGTAGACCCGGAGATACCTGTGTCGGACGGCAATGTAGTTGGTGCTGCCGGTCCTGCGGTGTATCCGGTCACGCGCAAGGTAATGTTTGGCATCAACCTTACATTTTAGAGAATGAGAAATAAACAAGATTTTTTACTATTTAGATTTTTATAATATGAAAAAGATAATATTTATTGTCGTTGCAGCCGCCACAATTTTTGCCGGTTGCGACATTGAGCGACTGCCCCAATCTTCTGTGTCGGCAGAAACAATCGCTAACGACCCTATGACATACATGGAACCACTGCTCAACGGCGCATACGCGCAAATGAAATTGTGGTCAGACGCTATGCACCGCTGCGGCGAATATGCCGGGGACAATATCATGATACGCGGCTCCAGCACCGATGCCTTCTACGAGTTCATCTCATACGCGCGGACACCCGCCAACAGCCGCTTGTCCACTATGTGGAACTATAGTTACAAGGCAATCGCCCAAACGTCTAACATCCTCAAAATGATAGCCGAAGGACAAAGTGCCGAGATAGACAGCAAACTCGCTGAATGCTACTTTATGCGCGGTATATCCTACTTCTATCTCTGCCGCGCATTTGGTAGACCCTATTATCAGGCAGTGAATGCAAGTTCGCCGCGTAATCTGGGCGTACCTATCGTGAACGGCACACCCGATGACGTGTTCGGCGCACTGCCCGACCGCTCCACCGTGAAGGATACCTACGAGCAAGCCATCGGCGACCTCAAGAAATCCATCGCACTCTTCGGCGATTATCCCGATAGAGGCAACTCGTATGCGTCCAAATATGCGGCACAAGCCTTGCTCTCGCGCATATATCTCTATATGAGCGGCACGTATGACAGTCCCAACACGGAGTATGCGCAACTTGCCATTGACTATGCCGACGAGGTCATCAATTCGGACAAGTTTTCGTTGCTGCCGCGCGCTGACTTTATGCGCTACAACACCATAGACCCCGATGACAACAAGGAGTCCATCTATGTGGTGCGCCGCAAGTCTACAGAGTTTTCGGGCTACGACCATTATTACAACTTTAACGGAATGTACGCCGTCATTGGCGGAATGGGCTGGGGCGAAATGTACGCCAGTGCCAAGTATATAGCACTGCTCGACGAAACGGGACGCAACTTTTACTATAGCACTTCCACCCGAGCGGTGGACAAGTCGAAGGTGGTAGATGCCCGCGCTGCTTTTATAGAGCCGCAATATGCGTCATCGGGTGATAACAATAAAGGCGTGTTTCGTTTCATCAAGAACGTGTACAACGCCGATGGTGTGCAGACAAATTTCAACTATGAACAATTGGATACCTGTAGGCACGAAGGTGCATTAGCGTGCAGAAGTATGTTTGTGATAACGCGCACTGCTGCGAGCGTTACGCCGGTAGTAAGAGATACGACATTTATCTATCACGAGATGACGGCTATAGATGCCGAGCATGGTATTTATTCTGTTAATTATCACGAGTATGTAATTGATAATAAGGGGACTACGGCAGACCTTACGGACGACGAGGTAAAGTTTGTTCGCGACCAAGCAATTTCTACGGGCTATATTGACCAGTATGTAAATCTGAATCGCGTGTATCCAATGTTTTACATTGTGAAATGTTCGCGCGAGGGCGAGGAGAGTCATCTGCATTCGCCGGTGATTACCCGTTTGGCGGAAATGTACCTCAACAAGGCGGAAGCCAGTGCCAAACTTGGCAACTATTCTGCGGCACTGACGGCACTCAATGAGGTTCGTACGCGCTCGCTGCCCAATGCAGCATACTCCTCGCTGGATGTCGGCAATGCGGCGGAGCGCATAGACAAGGAGCGGACGCTGGAACTGGCATTTCAGGCAGAGCGCAGTTATGACGTGTACCGCAACGGGCAGTCGCTTACGCGCAAGTATCCCGGTCCGCATCTCGCGATGGATGAAATATTGCCAACTGACTATCGGGTAACATATTTTATCCCGCAGGCGGCGATAGAAGCATATCCCGCAGGCAGCACGTTGTCGCAAAATCCGACATCAAACTAAGTAATTTGTCTGTATGCTGATATTGAAAGAGGGCTACCCCGCGTGGGTGGCTCTCTTTTTTACAGGGTCGTGCAAAAATAATTTGCAAAAACGTTTGTGTATTCCAAAAATATGTTGTAATTTTGCATCTGAAATTAATAATAAAAATACAAAAAACCGATGTTAGCAACAAAAACAAAAAGAGAAGCAAGTGTTTTTGAAGAAAGTATCTTTAATGAAATTGAGATACTCCGTCCGGGGGGTGTTGAGCAGTCCAAAGAAGAAGATTGGTTTGATGCCATGCCGGAGTATTGGCAACAACGCTTATTAGAAAGGATTGCGCAGTCAGATGCGGGTATTCCTTGCATTCCACATACAGAAGTAAGAAAAATATACGAAAAATGGCTTTAGAAATCAAATGGCTTCCGGATGCCCAAAAAGACCTTGCGGCAATTTATGATTATCTGGAACAAAACTATACCGAGCGAGAAATAAATCGTTTTTTCGACAAATTAGAGCATGCTTTGTCAAATATAGCGATATTCCCATATATGTATCGCCAAAGCAAGTTCGGTCAAGCTATCAGGCAATGCGTTTTGATAAAGCAGATAAGCCTCATCTATAGAATCAAAGAAGACAGGATAGAGATATTGTTGCTGTTTGATAATCGACAAAATCCCAATCGACTGGAATATCTGATAAAAACTGATTTGAGTAAATGAAACTACGCCAAGCGGGGCATAAAAATATGAATATTATTATAAATGATTATCGTATATGAAAACAAAAAACATTTTTATTTCGATGTTCTGCCTGCTATTGGCAGGGCAAGTGACGGCACAGGAATCGGCGCGCATCCCGTTGGCGCACGGTGCGCACGGTGGCAAGCGCACCGATGCGGCAATGCAGCAGTGGCGCGAATATGGGTTGGGGCAATTCATCCACTGGGGTGTGTATGCCATCCCCGGCGGGCAGTGGAACGGCAAAACATCGACCGGCGCCGCCGAATGGATTCGCTCGTCAGGCGTGATTGACAAGGCGGACTACGACAATCTGTATAAGCAGTTCAATCCCACGGATTTCGATGCCAGCCGCTGGGCAGCACAAGCCAAACAGATGGGCGCGCGCTATGTGATTTTCACTACCAAGCATCACGACGGTTTTTGTATGTGGCCCAGCAAATACACCAATTACACTATCGCTCACACGCCATACAAGCGGGATATTGTGAAACAAATCGTTGATGCCTACACCGCCGAGGGCATTGACGTGTATCTCTATTTTTCGATTATCGACTGGAGCCACAAGGGCTATCAAGCCGCCCCCGCCGCCAACGACAAGGATAAAGCCCGTTACGAAACATTTAAAACGTTCACACGCAATCAGTTAATCGAACTTCTGACCAACTATCCGCAAGCCAAAGGGCTGTGGTTTGACGGCTCGTGGGACAAGGCGTGGATTGAACAGGCGGCTTGGGTGGACGATTTGGGTAAAGAACTGCGCGCGATGCACCCGGGCTTGATAATCGGCAGCCGCTTCCGCGCCGACGAGTTCGGAAAGCGTCACGAAGACAGCAATGGCGACCTGATTGACGACTACGACCAGCGTTACGAGCGCAACCTGCCCAATTCGTTGGCAGAACTGAAAGGCAACGATTGGGATTGCGCGATGACCATCCCCGAAAATCAGTGGGGCTACCACCACGATTGGTCGCTGTGGTATGTGAAAACGCCCTACGACCTGATTGAAATGATGGTGAAAGCCAATGCGCTGGACGGCAATTTCGTGATTAATTTCGGTCCCGACGGCAAGGGCAACATCCGCAAGGAAGAGACGGACATCGCCCGCGGCATCGGCGAATGGATGGCTGTGAACGGCGAAGCCATTTACGGCACGCACCACTCGCTGTTGGAAAAACAGGATTGGGGCTATTCCACGCAGAGGAACAACAGCATCTATTTGACGGTTTTCAACAAGTCGATGAACAATCTGGTGCGGGTGAAGTTGCCCAAAAACGCGGACAAGGCACTTGTCTATGTCATCGAAAAGGCGCACCTGCTGTCAAACAAAGCCGCCGTCAAAATCAATGGCGACGGCAAGACAGGCACGTATTATCGCGACAAAACGGGTGCGTCGTATTACGACCTGCTCATTCCGGATAGCCTCCAAGCCACCACACAGCCCTTTGTGATAGTCATTCAACTCAAAGAGGTGGACAAGAAAAATCAGGATGATTATATGCAGGCGATAATTTAGGGGCTTCGCGGGTCAAAGCCCGCCACGATGCTATTCCAGATTGTCTTTGCTGACACCATATTTTTCGGTACACGACGAGTCGCCCGTCGGCTCCACATGCACCACGATGTCATAGACATTTTCGATGGACTGTTTGATGCTTTGTTCCACGGCTTCGGCTATTTGGTGGGCTTCCCGGAGGGGTATTGCGCCATCGACTTCGATGTCTAACACGATGTTGTAGAGGTTGCCCACGCGACCGGAGCGGATGCGGTGGGGGTTGCTGGCTCCGGGCACAGTTTCTACTGCGGCGATGATTTTTTCATAGACCGAGGTGTCGTCCACACCGTCCATCAGCACCAGATTGGCATCTTTGAAAATGCCTATCGACGTGAAAATGATGTAAATGCTTATCAACAAGGCAACTATCGCATCCAAAATGGGCATATCGAAGAAATAAATCAACCCCAATCCCAGCAGCACGCCGAGCGAGATAATCACATCGTTGCGCATATTCACCGCATTGGCTTTCAGGAGGGGCGAATCAATTTTTTTGCCCTGCCGAAATTGGTAGAGAGCCAGCAAAAGTTTGCCTACGATGGAAATCAGCGTCACCCAAATGGCAATCAGCGGGGGCATAACCGCCTCCTGCGGCTGAAAAACATGCCGCACAGCGGTGAGAAACATCTGCCCGCCGGCGAAAAAAATCACGAAAGAGAGAATGGTGGATGCCACATTTTCCGCTTTTTTCTGCCCGAAAACGTACCGTGCATTCGGCGGACGGTAGATTATCGGCGTGGCAATCAGCATCACCACCGACGTGACCACGTCTTGAGCCGAGTCTATCCCGTCGCTCAGCACCGCCAGACTGCCCGAAATCATCCCCACCGTTATTTTCAACAGCGACAAAAAGGCATTGCCGAGGATGCTAATCCACGACGTGCGCTCCATCACTTGCTGCTTATTGTCCGATGTTGTCATTCGCGGCTGGTGTTGGTTCCACATCTTCTTCCGGCTTCACGTCTTCTTCTGTCTTCACATCTTCCGGCTTCGCTGCCTCCACCTCGTCGCGCGCGAAAGAAAGCGTTTGCGCCTCTCCATCATACTCAATCGTGCGCACATTCATGAAGGGCAACGCATCGTCGATGCCTGTCGGATGGGCGCGCGTTACCAGCACCACCGTTATCGTGCGTTTGCGCGTCATACCCTGAAATTCGCCCGTGCGCGCGCCAATGAGCAGTTTCTTGATGGCATTATCGTATGTAAATGGGATTTGCGTATATCGCCCTTTGAGGTAGTTGTAATTGACGTTTTCGTCCTCGTAGAGGCTAAATTCGCCCTCGCCGCCGTCGTAAACAAAGACCGTCAAATTTTTCTGCGCCCCTTTGGTGTTTTGAATCGTGTCGCTGCCGACCGGCAGGATAGACCCCGCGCGGGCAAACAGCGGCATACGGCTGTAAGGTGCTGAAACAGAGAGTTTTTGCCCCCCTTTTATCTGTCGTCCCGAATATACGTCATACCAATTTTGTCCGTTCGGAAAATACACCTCGCGCCGCTCGCTTTTGTGCTGATACACCGGGCAAACCATCAGCGCGGAGCCAAACATATACTGGTAGTTCACCGTTTGGGTGGCACTGTCCGCCGCAAAATCCATCATCAGGGGGCGCGTCATTGTGTAGTCGTCAAAGTGGCTTTTCGCCACCAGACTGTAGATGTAAGGCATCAGGCGGTAGCGCAGACGGGTGTAATAGAGCATCGTCGAATAGGCATTGTGCCATTCCGGGGCTATATCCCAAGGCGCGCGGCGCGATGTGGTGCCATTCGCCAGAAAAATCGGCGAAAACGCACCAAACTGATACCAGCGCGTGTAGAGTTCACGAAATTCTTCCGTATTATTGTTGCTTTCAGAGGATTCGGTGGCTTTTTCGGGGATAAATCCGCCGATGTCGGTCGCCCAATAGGGCGTGCCGGACGCGGAGGCAGTAATCCCCGCGCCGACGGCGTTTTTCAAGCCTTCCCAACTGCTTGTGGTGTTGCCGATGCGCGAGATGACGGAATATTGGTGCAAAGCGGGTGTTGCCGAGCCGTCGAAAATCACGACGCGGTGAAAATTGTCGGTGGCGCGCTGCCCTTCGTAGAGGCTTTTGGCGGCGGGTGAGGCGCACGAATCGTTCAGCCACCAAGCGTCCACGCCCTTGCTGAAGAGGTCTTTATCCATCGTCCGCCAGTTGATTGGGGGGCGCACGGCGATTGCAAATTGCGCATTCAAACCGTGAATATCCTCAATCATCTCCGTCATATCAAGGGAAGTGGCGATGTCGCCGGTCAGCACGATATTGTCTACAGGAAACCGGCGGTCGCGAAATTCCTTGACCTCGCCGCCGCTTTGCCACAGCCCAAGTGCCCATTTGGGCAGGATTTGCGCCTTGCCGGTTACGGCACGATAGCCGCCAACAATCTCACCCATCGTGCTTCCATACACAAGATAGTAGTCCAAATCGCCCTGCGGGGCGTTGTCGCGGAAAATGCCATACTTGTTGTTGCAAATGATGAACGACGGTGCGCTCGAAAACTGCTCGTCGTCCTTTTGTCCGGCTAAAATGATGTTGCGGTCTTTGTCCATGAAAGTAACTTCGCCGTTGGCGAGCAGCACTTTCACCATCAGCGTGCCGGTTTTTAGGATGACATCATTGGAGGAGGACGAAAACGTCCATCCCTCCTGCATCCCCTGTGTGAACGTAGCCAACGCCGCTTCGTCGGTCGCAATCCGGTTGGCAGAGGAGGCTGACACGCGAATCACGTGGTCGTTCACCACTTGCAGGCGAATGGTTTTGATGCTATCGTCGGGCACATTTTTGAGATGAATGGTCACGCCGAAAAGTTCTTTTTCGACCGCCGAATTGCAAGCGACCAACAGCAGACAAAACGCGAGTAACAGATATGTGAATTTATGTTTCATTCATTTGTGCCATTTTGATGGCAGTGATTGCTGCCTCTACACCCTTGTTGCCCAATTTTCCTCCGGCGCGGTCGATGGATTGCTGCTCGTTGTTGTCGGTCAGCAGTCCAAAAATGTACGGCACATCGCCCTGTGCATTGAGAGCGGCGAAGCCGTGCGTCACGCCCGAACAGACATATTCAAAATGCGGTGTTTCGCCCCGAATCACGCAACCCAAACCAATCACGGCGTTGGGACGCAACCTGTCGGCGGCACGCTTGGCAGCAAACACCAATTCAAAACTGCCCGGCACGTGGACGACGGTGATGTTTTCCGCCTTTGCACCGTGCTCCAACAAGGTGTTGAAAGCCCCCTCGCGGAGTTTCGACGTGATATTGCCGTTCCATTCCGACACCACAATCGCAAACCGCATCGCCGAAGCATCGGGCACGGTCGCCGGGTCGTAGTTGGAAAGCGGGTGGTTTGCTGTAGCCATAATTCAATTAAGAATTATTTTTGTTTTGCGCGTTCGATGTATTTTTCAATCGCGTTGGCGGTGGCAAATTCGGGGTATTCGGCTTGAATTTGGGTGTAGATTTTCAATGCCTTTGCGTTGTCGCCCAGATTGCCGTATATATCCGCCGCCTTGTTCAAAAACACGGGGCTTAATGCCTTGTTGTTGGCTTTTTTGGCTGCCTGCTGAAAATAGTTGATGCCCTCTGTCGGCTTTTCGAGCGAAACATAACAGTCGCCAATCGCCGCAAGCACCTGTGCTGCAAACAGTTGGTCGGTTGCGTCGTAGTCCGTCAAATTTTCCAATGCGGCTGTGTAATCGCCCAAATGCGCCTGACACAGCCCTGCGTATGCCTTCGCCAAATTGCCGGAAGCGGTGCCGCTGTATTCGTCGGCGATTTCCAAAAATCCGGCGAACCCGATGCTGTCGCCATTCAGAGCCAATGCCCACTGCTGGTATTCAAACGCCGATTGTGCGGGATACAATGCCGCCTGAGCCTCATTTTCTTTCGGCACCAAATAGAGGTGGCGGAAAGCAAAATAGCCCACAATAACCACGAAGATAGCCACCACGACTGTCACCACGGTTTTCAAATGTTTTTCCAAAAACTTGTCAGTCTTGGAAAGAATTTCGCCGACACTCTTTTCTGCTTGTGCCACGCTGTCAGTGGCTGTTGTTGTCTTATTTGCCATTTTATATCATTTTTTTGTTTCAGGCTGCAAAGATACGAAATAATTATGAATTACAAAATAAGAAATAAAAAAAAATAAAAGTTAGTATTTGTGTTACAAACAGAAAACAGCATACAGCGGCACGGATTTGATGTTGTTTTCAAAGCCAAAATTTTTGGCGGAAATGCGGATTGAATAATCCGGCTTATATTTTGCCACATAGAGATTCAAACTGCGCGAACGATTGTTTTCCGACGATTTTACCTCAACCGGAATGATTTTTCCGTTTCTATCCTGAAAAATAAAATCAACTTCCGCCTTACCCTCCGATTCCCAATAATGCGGTTCGTAACCGTTCTGATTCAATGCCACAAAAACATAATTTTCAGCCAATGCACCTTTAATAGTTTCAAATCCCGAAAAATCGCTTAATAAAACATGGTGTGGAAGCGAATATTTCGACGACAGCAAACCGGCATCCGTAAGATATGCCTTGAACGAATTGTGCTGCGCAAACAATTCCAAAGGGAATTTGCCTTCGGTCACTTTCACGCATTTGCGCACAATTCCCGCCGCCTGCAACCAGTCGAGCGGGGCTTCATATTCATAAGCCCGCGCTCCGGTTTTTATAATTTTATACTGAAACTTGTGATTTTCCTTTGCCAACTGCGCCGGAATACTGTTGAAAGCCGCCAAAATTCGGTTCGTTTCCGTCGGTTGCGCATATTTCACCATATCGGCAATGTAGGCATCGTTGATATTATGTTGCAAAACCGAAATAATGTCAAAATCTTTGTTTTTAACATATTCTCTAACGATTTGCGGCATTCCACCTGTTAAAAGATAAAGTTTGTAGAAGTCAAAAAAATCGGTGTGAGCCGTAAATTTACTGTTTGTTTCAAAACATTCGCGAATAAGTTCCGCGCCGTTTTTCCTGCCCAAAGCCCAAAGAAATTCCTCAAAATCAAGCGGATAAAGCATAATCCTGTCAATCTTGCCGACAGGGAACGAAAATTTTGAGCGATTGAGCGTAACACCCAAAAGACTTCCTGCCGCAGCAATGTGATATTGCGGTGCATCTTCGCAAAAATATTTCAGCGAAGTCAAAGCCCGCTCACAGGCTTGCACTTCATCGAAAATCAGCAAGGTGTCATCAGGAAAAATGGGTTCACCCTTTTTGACCGACAATTCCCGAATAATTCGGACGGGATTCAAATCACGCTCAAAAATCTCGTGCAATTCGGAATAATTTTCAAAATTCAGATAAACGACATTTTTGTAATGCGCTTTGCCAAATTCCAACAAGCCATGCGTCTTGCCAACCTGACGTGCTCCGGTAACTATCAATGGCATTCTGCTCGCAGAATTTTTCCATTTCAAAAGTTGTTGTGTAAACTTACGTTCCATTTTATGTTGTTTCACTACATTTTTATGTTCCTAAAAATGCAAAGGTACAACATTTTTTGGAACTAACGAAATGTTTTTCATTATCTTCAAAAATTCATCCGATCAAGAAAACCGATTTTAAATTAGAAAAAAATCATTGAAAGCATTTTGCTAATTGAAGAATAATAGTTACCTTTGCGCCCAATTTCGCTCTCTAATGGATGAGTGGTAGACGATATTTGCTCGAAGAGTGAGCGAATACGAGTGATAACATCTTAGATAATAGGAGATTATGAAGGCTTAAATGCGGTAATACGCACATTTTAAATTGGAAAAGCGTTTAGCTTGTATCTTGTTTTATGAAACTTAGACAATTTCAACGATGTCAAGAGAAGAGTGATAACGTTCGCGCCAGTTGGCGTGGGCATTACTCTACTTTATTTGACATCAAGGTAGTCTAAGACCTCATAAAGCGGATGAAATCAAGAGTTTTGTCTGTGTTTTTTTATGTGTGTAGGGAACTACGAGGTCCAAATGGCAAAACGAAGTTCGGAAAAATTTGTAAAACGAATGAAAATAAAAGAGCAAAGAACAAATTAATTTTTTTGTCCGTTTAAGGGACGGACGTTAAACAAAATTTCAAAATGAAAAAGAAATTTTTATTAGTTGGCTTAGTTGCCATGTTTGGGTTTGGTGCTTTTGTCGTATCCTCTTGTAGTGACGATGACGATAACACTTGTAAAGTGTGTGATCAAATATTTACTGACGCACAGTTAAAAGAGGTTGCAACCGAGGCCGGATTAGCAAAGATGAGCTGTGATGATTTAAAAACCATGATAAGCATGATGGGTGGCTGTGATGCGATAAATATGTAAGCGCATCTATGTAGAGGGTGTTCAAATTGTCGAATACCCTCTATTTTAAATAATTACAATGAACAAAAGAATAGAAATATACAGCCTCATAGCAGGCACAGTGTTTTTGATTTCCGGCATAGCGAAGGCATTAAGTGCCAGCAGTTTTGCCAGTTTAATTGCCCAATATGGCTTTGAGAGCCTGCAGTTTTTGGCTCCGCTCATCGTTTTGGCGGAAGTGGCGTTGGGTTTATTCCTCGTTTTTCAGATTGGGCTAAAGCATACTGCGTTGATTAGCACGCTGTTAGTGGCTGGTTTTACGCTGGTTTTTGCATACGGGCTTATTTTTAACGGCATTGAAGATTGCGGTTGCTTCGGCAAAATTACCGTGCTGAACACCTCGCCGGTTTTTACGTTTATTCGCAATGCCGTCTTGATTTACTTGCTGCTCGCCGTGTGGCGAAAGAGCGAGAGCAATTGGCAGATGAGCCAATGGACTACCTGTCTGTTCGTTGTGGTGATGGTCGTGGTCGCTTTTATGTCGGGCTACACTTACCATATTGGCAGCAAGATGCGAAAGGCGAGCAAATATACAGTCAAAGCATTGAACGGCAATGTGTTGGATGAATTTATCACCACCTCCAAAGACTCAACCTATTTGGTATTTGCATTCACCTATTCCTGCCCTCACTGCCTAAATTCCATTGAAAATTTGAAGCAATATGAGGCTTCCGGCACGGTGGACAGGGTTATTGGCATAGCATTGGAAGATTCAGTGAAAGAACAAAAATTCAGAGCCATTTTCAACCCTGAATTTACTATCAAAAACTATCCGGCAAAAACATTGTTACGCTTAACAGATTCATTTCCAATGGCATATTACATCCGCAACGATTCCATCATAGCCGAATTGTCGGGCGAATTGCCGTGCAGTTATGTTTTTGAAAAAACCATCCTAAAATAATTTTTTTTTATTATTTGCACAATAAAAAAATAACTCTTACCTTTGTGGGGTGAAGTACGGAAAAAAAGGAACAATATATAGATAATAAATTATGGTACAGCAAGTTACTGGTGATAATTTCAAAGAGTTGTTGGATGGCGGCAAGCCGTTGGTGGTGGATTTTTGGGCTGAATGGTGCGGTCCGTGCAAGGCGATTGCGCCCAGCATCCACGAATTGCAGTCGGAATACGCGGGCAAAGTGGAAATCGGCAAGTGCAATGTCGATGACGATGTTGATTTAGCCGCCGAATTTCGTATTATGAGCATCCCTACCATTTTGTTTTTCAAAAATGGTGAGTTAGCGGATAAAATCGTTGGCGCGGCAAGCAAGGATGCCATCGATGCCAAAATTAAAGCTCTGCTTTAATTGGAAAACGACATCAAACAAGCCATTGAGGTGCTGCGTGGGGGTGGGGTGATTCTCTATCCCACCGACACGGTGTGGGGAATCGGTTGCGATGCGACCAATGACGATGCCGTGCGCCGCATTTACGATATTAAGCAGCGGGCAGACACGAAGGCGATGCTCGTGCTGATTGATTCGACCGCCAAACTTGATTATTATGTGAGCGAATTGCCCGACATCGCCCTCGATTTGATTGATGTTGCCGACAAGCCGCTGACAATCGTCTATTCGGGTGCGCGCAATGTGGCAGCCTCGCTCATTGCCGCAGACGGCACATTGGGTATCCGCGTTACCCAAGAATCGTTCTCTCACGCCTTGTGTCAGCGGTTGAGACGACCGTTGGTGTCCACGTCAGCCAACATCAGCGGGCAACCCACGCCGGCTAATTTCGCCGAGATTGCGCCCGAAATCAAAAATGCCGTCGATTTTGTCGTCGCATACCGACAGTCCGACACGAGCAAAGCTTCCGCGTCCGCTATTATCCAATTAGGCGCAGGGGGACTTGTAAAAGTTATCAGGATTTGACTCCCAATTGAAAAACAATCGGGTGGTAGCACTTCACGCGCACCGGCTTGCCGCCTTCCACGCCGGGCACCCATGGGGGCATCGCTTGAAACACGCGCAGCACCTCCTCATTCAAGTCGGCAAACGTGCCCTGCTCAATGACGATATTAGTAATGGAGCCGTCTTTTTCCACAACAAACGAGCACCAGACACGCCCCTGCCGTTTCGCGCTGACTGCTGTGGCGGGATATTTGGTGTTTAAGAACAAATAACGATTCAGTTCGCTCAACCCGCCCGGAAACGTTGGCATCGCGTCCGGCTCGGTGGAGAGTGGCTCCGGCGGCTCCGGCGCGGGGGGGGGAGCGGGAGGCGGCTCTTCCGGTTGCGCCTCCACAGGCACTTCTTCGGGCACCTCCTCCGGCTCTTCTTTCACCACCTTATAATCTTCGTGGACGATGGCGGGAGGCGTTTCGATTTTTTTGGGTTTCACTTCGGTCGCCTCAACGGCGGCAGGGATTTTGGGCGTAACGATGGGCGCGGTCAATTCCGATTCGATGTAAATCGCCGACAGGTCGAAATCTTCGGGCGAAGGCTCGGTGTCAAAACTCCATTCCAACGCCACAAACAGCGTGGAGAGGGCAAAAACCAGCCCCAGCACCAAAAAAGTGCCGCGCTCGTTTTCCAAATTTGCCTGTGCTGCCTTTTTTATTTCCATTTTACAGAATCGTCACCCAGCCATATTTATCCTCCGCATCGCCATATTGGATGGCGCGCAATTGCTTATAGAGTTTTTCGCAGATGACACCCGGCTTGCCGTCAGCCGAAAAGATATACGATTTGTTTTCTGCCACATCATCGACCCGCTGAATCGGCGAAATGACCGCCGCGGTGCCACACATACCGGCTTCTTCAAAGGTCGCCAATTCTTCGACCGGAATGGCGCGCCGTTCAACGCGCATCCCCGCATCCTCCGCCAACTGAATCAGGCTTTTGTTGGTTATCGACGGCAAAATGGATGTCGATTGCGGGGTGACGTAAGTGTTGTTTTTGATGCCGAAAAAGTTGGCTGGACCACACTCGTCGATGTATTTTTTCTCCCGCGCATCCAAATACAGCACGGCGGAATAGCCGCCATCGTGGGCTTTTGTGCCGGCTACCAAACTCGCCGCGTAGTTTCCGCCCACCTTAATCGTGCCCGTTCCCAGCGGTGCCGCGCGGTCGTATTCGCGATAAATCACCACCGGCGTGGTCTTAAATCCTTCCTTGAAATAGGGTCCCACAGGGGTTACAAACAGCACGAAGGTGTATTCTGTTGCCGGTTTCACGCCCACCTGCGCCGACGTGCCAATCAGCAGCGGACGTATATATAAAGACGCACCGCTTTCGCAGGGCGGCACAAAGCGTTCATTGCGTTTGACCGCCTCCACGACGGCTTTTTCAAACAGTTCGACGGGCAATTCTGCCATCATAATGCCGCGAGAGGATTCCTGCATACGGAGGGCATTTTCGCGCATCCGAAAAATGCGGATTTTGTTGTCCTTCCCGCGAAAGGCTTTCAGACCCTCAAAAGATTCCTGCCCATAGTGCAGGCAAGTGCTCGCGATGTGCAGGTTCAAAAATTCGGAATCCGTGATTTCCAAATCGCTCCACTTGCCATCTTGATAGTGTGAGCGGACGTTATAGTCCGTTTTCATGTAGCCAAAAGTCAAATCCGACCAATTGATTGCTTCCATATTTTTTTAGGTATTCTTCAAAATTTGCTGCAAAGTTACGAAATAATTCATAAAAATTCCGTACCTTTGCCCGAAATTTCTAATTAAAAACAAATTGATGAAACGAATTATTTTAGTAGCAGCGTTAGCTGTATGTGCGTTTGGAAATGTTCAGGCGCAGTTTGGGTGGGGTCTTAAAGCCGGTGTAAACCTCATTGATGCCAAGATTAGCGGCGGTGCTGAAAACTTGGAATCGTCCAACTTGACAGGTTTTCAGGTCGGTCCGATGATTGAGTTGATGGTGCCCGTGATTGGCATTGGTGTGGATGCCGCAGTATTGTACTCTCAGGACGGGTTTAAAGTTGCAGGAGAGGAGTTTACAAACAGAAACTTGTTAGTGCCGGTCAATTTGAAGTACAAATTGAGTTTTCTGGGATTGATTGGGGCTTATGCCACTGCCGGTCCGTATGTCAAATTAAAACTGAGCAGCGATGATTTTAGCCTTGCAGGGTTTGAGAGTGCTGCCAAAGCCAAATCGTTTGGCGCCGGATTAAATTTCGGTTTGGGCATCGAACTGTTGAGCCACCTGCAAGTGGGAGCCAATTACCAGTTGGGATTGACGGACAACTACGGCGAGGCAACTGTATCTGATGCAAAGGAGGTTATAGAAGGCAAAAATAGTAAAGGCTGGGTAATTTCTGCCGCATACTTGTTCTAAATTGTGTACATCGAAGTCATACTCCCCGTGCCGCTGGCAGACACGTTCACCTATTCCGTGCCGGCGGAATTGGAGGCGCAAATCGTCCGTGGCGGCTTGGTAGAGGTGCCTTTCGGAAAAAATAAAAATTATTACGGCATAGTCGCGTCCATCGGAGAAAAATCGTCGGTGGACGCGGCTGCCATTAAGCCCATTGTGGACATCCCTGTCATTGCGGGCGTGCCCTGCAATCCCCTCGTAGACACCCGCCAATTGCAATTTTGGGATTGGCTATCAGGGTATTACCTCTGCCGTCAGGGGGAGGTTTTCAAAGCGGCGTTGCCGCCGGCATTCATTGAGAAGGGGATTTTGCACACATTCCGCCGTAAGGGTATTGCGCGCAATGCCCTTACACCGCATACGCCATCCCTCCCGCCATTGCATACATTAAACGATTTGCAACAGCAGGCATTTCTTGAAATAAAAGCCTGCCTCCAAGAAAAAAACGTCTGCCTCCTGCACGGTGTAACATCTTCCGGGAAGACGGAAATTTACACCCATCTGATTCGGGAAACGCTGGATGCCGGTCGGCAGGTGCTCTATCTGCTGCCGGAAATAGCCCTGACCACCCAAATCACCGGTCGCTTGAGGCAGTTTTTCGGCGAGCGGTTGGGGGTGTATCATTCGCAAATCAATCATCATGAGCGGAAGGATATTTGGGAGGGGATTGGCAATTACGAATTACGAATTACGAAACAACGTTCGGCGGTAGCCAATTACGAAATCGTACTTGGTGCGCGTTCTGCGGTGTTTTTGCCTTTTCAAAATTTGGGGTTGGTGATTGTGGACGAGGAGCACGAGCCGAGTTATAAGCAGCAAGACCCTGCGCCGCGCTATCATGCGCGCAATGCGGCGATTATGTTGGCGAGTATGCACGGTGCGAAGGTGGTGCTGGGTAGTGCAACGCCTTCGGTGGAGTCGTTTTACAATGCCCAAACGGGTAAATATGGCTACGTGCGCCTCGAAAAGCGGTTTGAAGATACCGAACTGCCGCGCATCATTCCCGTGGATGTGAAAGAATTGCGGCGCACAAGGCAGATGAAGTCGATTTTTTCGCCGATGTTGCAGAACGCGATGCAGGCGGCGTTGGACAGAGGCGAGCAGGTGCTGCTATTCCAAAATCGGCGGGGTTTCGCCCCCGTGATGACCTGCAAAATATGCGATTGGGTGCCCAAATGCCGCTTTTGCGACATCAGCCTCACCTACCACAAGCAAAGCAACCGCCTGAAATGCCACTATTGCGGACACGCCTACACCCTGCCAACCCAATGCCCCGAATGTGGCGGCGAATTGGGCTTCGTGGGCTACGGCACCGAAAAAGTGGAGGAAGAAATCCGAGCATTGTTCCCCACCACAACGGTCGAACGGATGGACACCGACACCACCTCGACGAAAAAAGCCTTTGAAGACATCATCGCGCGCCTCGAAAGCGGGCAAACGCAGATTTTGATTGGCACACAGATGATTTCCAAGGGGTTGGACTTCGACAAAGTGGGCTTGGTGGGCATCCTCAACGCCGATGCGCTGATGAACCACCCCGATTTCAGAGCCTACGAGCGGGCTTATCAACTGATGTCGCAAGTGTCCGGTCGCGCAGGTCGCCGCAAGGAGCAGGGCGAAGTGATTTTGCAGACATCGCACCTCGACCACGCGCTGATTCAGTCGGTGTTGCAGCAAAACTACACCGAAATGTACACCACGCAGATGCAGGAGCGCGAACTGTTTCGCTACCCGCCCCTTTTCCGCCTCATCCACATCACGCTCAAGCACCGATTGGACGACACCGTGAGGGATTTAGCCGAGGCTTTCGCCGTGCAGTTGCGCGAAAAACTGGGCGACCGCGTGCTCGGTCCCGACAAGCCGGCAGTAGCCAAAATTCAAAACCTCTACCTCCGCCAAATCGTGCTGAAAGTCGAAAACAAGGTATCAATGACCGTCTTGCGCGAAATCGTGGAGGGCATTCAAGCCAATCTTTGGGCACAAAAAGAATTCCGCTACGCGGTGGTGCAGTTTGACGTGGACCCGGTGTAGCAAATCATTGCAGCAGGGTGTACGACAAATTTCCCTCTCATACAAAAATTTATTGTTCATCCAAATTATTTTACTACCTTTGTCCCGTGGTGGATTCAACTTCTAAGCGCGACAAAAAGTTCTACAAAGATAGATAAAAAACTTCAGTTGGAGACTTAAAGCCGAGTTTTTCTCTTGGACGGCTATTTATCTTCTTCTGTATCAGTTTAATATAA
>BNTR01000031.1 GCA_025996755.1 Bacteroidia bacterium | reverse complement strand
ACAGGTGCAACGGGTTACTACCAAGGGTATTAACCCCTTCTTTCAGTCGGAAGAGGAGGTTACAAAGGAGCTTCAGACGGCATTGCTGCCGGCGTTGAAGACCGACACGTTCGCCGCACTCTATTTCTACGGCGCGGGGTGCCTGCCCGAAAAAATTCCGATGATGACGAATGCGCTCGGCAAATGCCTCAAAATAAAAGAGATAGAGGTCAATTCCGATATGCTTGGGGCGGCTCGCGGGTTGAGTGGACGCCATCGGGGCATCGTCTGCATTATGGGCACAGGCTCCAATTCGTGCTATTACGATGGTTCACAGATAGTTAGCAATGTGTCGCCGTTGGGGTTTATTCTGGGCGACGAGGGCAGTGGTGCCGTGCTGGGCAAGTTGCTGGTGGGCGACGTTCTCAAAAATCAGTTGCCTGCGGGGCTGAAAGAGACGTTTTTGCAGCAGTTTGGGCTTACGCCGGGCGATATTATCGAGCGTGTCTATCGGCAGCCGTTCCCCAACCGCTTTTTGGCGAGTCTCTCGCCGTTTCTCAGCCAAAATATCGCCGTACCGGAAGTGCGGCGCATCGTCTTGGATGCCTTCAGGGCGTTCCTCACCCGTAATGTGATGCAATATGACTATAAAAACAACAAGGTGCATTTCATCGGCTCGGTCGCATTCTACTACAAGGAGGTGCTGGAAGAGGCTTGTCGCGACACGGGGATGCAACTTGGGACGATTATGCAGGTGCCGATGGAAGGACTTATAAAATATCATTCAATATGAAACAGACTATTATTTCGTTGGGCTTGCTATTCAGTGTGCAAGTTGCTGTGGCTCAGCCCTTAGAGCGTGTGATTCCGGAGTTGGTGGGGATTGATTCCCGCCGTTTGCAGTATGCCGACGAGGCTATCTTGCAGGCTATTGCGGACAAGGAAATTCCCGGTGCCGTGCTGGCGGTGGTGCATAAGGATAAGATGGCTTATCTGAAAGCCTACGGCAACAAGCAGGTCTATCCCAAGACCGTGGCGATGGACGTGAACACCGTGTTTGATATGGCTTCGGTGAGCAAGTCGATGTCCACCGCCATCGCCGTGATGCAATTGGTGGAGCGCGGCAAAATCCGCCTGCGCGACAGGGTGAGCCTCTATATTCCGGCTTTTGCCGACAATATCCGCATCGTTGATTTGCTCACGCACACCTCCGGGCTGCCTCCGTATGCGCCGGTCGATTCGTTGCAGAAGGTATATGGTGCGCCCAACCGCGATGGCTTGATTGGCTATATCGCCACGTGCAGGCGGGATTTTCAACCGACAACGGGTTTTCAATACAGTTGCCTCAATTTCATCACGTTGCAACGCATCGTCGAAATCGTGAGCGGGCAGAGCCTGCGCGACTATGTGAAAGCCAATCTCTTCGATGTTCTCGGTATGACGCACACCGACTATCAGCCCGCGGGCGAAACATTGAAGCGGGTGGCTCCCACCGAAAAACAGAAAGACGGTAGCGTGCTGCACGGTGTGGTGCACGACCCGCTGGCGCGAATTATGAACGGCGGCATCTCCGGCAATGCGGGCGTGTTTTCGGATGCCAACGACCTGGCAATTTTGTCTGCCGCCCTGCTGAACAACGGCGAATACAGGGGCAACCGCATACTAAGCCCGCTGAGCGTAGCCGCGATGCGCACCGTTCCGCGTGAGGTAAGTGCCTTTGGACGTGCTCTGGGCTGGGATGTTTTTTCCGACTACGCCTCCAACAGCGGCGACCTGCTGGGCAAAAACACCTACGGACACACCGGCTACACCGGCACCTCCATCGTGATTGACCCCGACCACGAGGTCGCAGTTATCCTCCTCACCAACCGCGTGCACCCCGAAGACGTGAGCAGCGTGGTGCGCCTGCGGTCGCTGGTTGCCAACGCCGTGGCGGCGTCCCTCGAATGCCCACCCGCCCGCCTCTATTTCCCGCACTACTACAAGCGGGTCGAACAGTTTAGAAACGAGCCGCCGATAACCTCAAACGACATTGTCTTCCTTGGCAACAGCCTGACCGAAGGCGGCAAGTGGGACAAACATTTTCCAAAAGAAAACATCGTCAATCGCGGCATCTCCGGCGACGAGGCAATGGGCATCTACGACCGCCTCTACCAAATTCTCCCCGCGAAGCCGAAAAAGATTTTCCTCCAAACCGGAGCCAACGACGTGTCGCACAACCTGAGCGTGGACAGCATCGTGGGGCTAATCACGTGCGTGGTGGATAAAATCCGTCAGGAATCGCCCGAAACGAAGCTGATTTTGCAAGGCTCGCTACCCATCAACGAATCGTTTGGTCGCTACAAAGCCCTGACCGGCAAAACGGAGACCTTCCCCCTGCTCAACGCCCGCCTGAAGGCTATGGCAGAATCGCGCGGCATCGAGTTCGTCAATCTTTTCCCGCTCTTCGCCGACCCCAACACATACGTCCTGAACAGGGAACTGACCACCGATGGCTTGCATCTCAATAGCAAGGGGTATGATATTTGGGTGAAGCAGATAACCACACTTGTCAAAGACTAAAAACGTATGCACCGCCCTCTCTCCATATTCATAGCCCTCGTTGCCGCCTGCGCGCTGGTTGCTTGCCAATCGGTGAGCTATAGCAGCGCGAAGGAGCGTGAGGCTCGCGGGAACTACTTCGAGGCGGCGGATATGTACAAAAAAGTGCTGGCAAAAGTGCCCGCAAAAAATACGGCTCTGCGGGGAGAAGTCGCTTTTCGGCAGGGCGAGATGCTTCGGAAAATCAACTCCAGCCGCGCATCGAATGCCTATAATTCTGCCATCCGCTTCAAATATGCCGATAATATGGTGATGTTTCGGCAGGCGCAAGTGCTGCAAAAGCAGGGTAAATACGCCGAAGCCATCAAACTTTATAACTCTTTTTTAGCAACCGCACCCGCTCCCAACCTCGCTGCTTGGGCACGGAACGGCATTGAAGGCTGCGAATTGGCACCGGAATGGAAGCAGAAGCCCACGTCTTACGAAGTCCGCAAGATGGACAAAATCGTTGCCCGCGAGGGCGAGTTTGCGCCGATGCTGCTGGGTGCCGACCAACTCTATTTCAGTTCGCCGCGCAAGGAGGCTAAGGGCGATAAAAGCCCCATCACGGGTACGAAAAACAACGATTTTTTCTTTGTCAAGCAAGACGATAAGGGCGTATGGTCGAAACCGGAAGCCGTGGCGGGTCTTAACACGGAAAGTGACGAGGGCACCGCCGCATTCACCGCCGACGGCAGCAAGATGTATTACACCTTCTGCTCGGCAGGCAATGCAGGCGATTCGCAGACGGCGGATATATATGTATCCAACCGCTCGGGCGGTCAGTGGAATGCCGGAGAGAAGGTCGAGTTGTTCAGCGAGCCTGACATTATGGCGGCGCATCCGGCTGTGGGCGGGGATGGCTACCTCTATTTCGTGTCCGATGCCCCCTGGGGGCAGGGCGGGAAAGACCTCTGGCGCGTGCGTATAGCCGACATCGGCGAGGCTAAGCCCGAAAATCTGGGTCCCGAAATCAATACGCCGGGCGACGAAGTGTTTCCCTACATACGCGACGATGCGACGCTGTATTTTTCGTCCGACGGGCACCCCGGCATGGGCGGACTGGATATTTTCAAAGCCAATTTGGTCAGTGGCTATTGGCGCGTAGAAAATATGAAATCGCCCGTCAATAGTATGTCCGATGATTTCGGCATCACCTACTACCCCCAAAAAGAAACCGGCTTTTTCAGCAGCAACCGCGACGACGGGCGCGGTGCCGACCATATTTATTCGTTTCACCAGCCCGGTATTTTTGCCTACATCGAGGGGCTGATTACCGACTGGGAAGACGTGAAAATCCCCGGTGCCGGTGTGCGTTTGGTGGGAACAGACGGCTCTAACCAGCGGCTGTTTGCACGTGCCGACGGCACCTATCAGGTGGAAGTCAAACCGGGCGTGGAATACGTGATGATGGCATCCGCGCCCAATTTTCTGAATCAGCCGCAGACAGTGAAAGTGCCCCAAATCAGCAAATCGCGAACGTTTTACGCGGATTTTAAACTGAGGTCATGGCTCCGACCGGAGGTGGTGGAAAATATCTATTTCGACTTCAATCGGGCGACCCTGCGTGCGAACTCGAAACCGGCATTGGACGATATTATCGTCACGCTCAACGCCAATTCCAGTATCACCATTGAGGTGTCGGCGCACACCGACCGCATAGGCTCCGATGCCTCCAACAAAGAGATGTCGCAACGGCGGGCGCAGGCGGTGGTCAATTTCCTCATCCAAGGCGGCATCGACAAGGAGCGGTTGAAAGCCAAGGGCTATGGCAAATCGGAGCCGCTGGTCGTTACGAAAAAAATCGCCGAAGCGTATGATTTCTTGCCCGAAGGGCAGGTGCTGGATGAAAAATTTATCCGCACATTAGACCCTGTTCAGCAAGCCCAGACCGACCAAATCAACCGGCGCACGGCATTCAAAGTGCTGTCCTCCAATTATCAAAAAACGAAACTGAGATAATGATGAAGAAGCAACCATACAACGAGCAGGCAGTCCTCGACGACTTGCAAAACGGCGCACCGGCTGTGCAGAACAAGGCATTTGAACAAATCGTGGCTTTTTACGGCGAGCAACTCTACTGGAAAATTCGCCGCATGGTGCTCTCGCACGACGATGCCAACGATTTGCTGCAAAACACGTTCATCAAGGCGTGGATGAGCATCGACTCGTTTCGCGGCGAGTCGAAAATCTCGACGTGGCTCTACAAAATCGCCATCAACGAGAGCATCACCTTCCTAAACAGCGTGCGCGTCAAAAACAGCGTATCGCTCGACGACGAAAACTCATCTTTCCTGTCCGACAGCCTGACGGCAGCCTCCTATTTCGACGGCGACGAAGCCCAGCAACAGCTTCAAAAAGCCATCCTGACCCTCCCCGACAAGCAGCGCACGGTCTTCAACCTCCGCTATTACGAAGAAATGCCCTACGAAGAAATGTCCGACCTGCTGGGCACATCGGTCGGTGCCCTCAAAGCCTCCTACCACCACGCATCGCAAAAAGTGGAAGAGTTTCTTGAAAAAAATGCTACCTTTGCACAATTCTCATAGAGCCTAAAATGTAATATCTACAAAGAGAGGCAAGTGGTCTGAAGCCATAGTTTCATTGATAACCTGCCGATTCGATACGGAACAGTCCTTTCCATTCCTGTATTGGTAAATATAGTCGATGCACTCTGTGGGATTGACCACCGGAAATGTTTTTTGCGTTACATCGCTTAAAACATCGAATGTTTGCCGTAAGGCGACCTGTGGCGGGGAATCCGGTGTTGAGTTCATATCGCCGGCAAGGAACAGCGGCTTTGTAATGCCCTTCACCGCTTCATTGAGAATGGCGATGGAAGCCAGCCGGTCTTCGCCATTCAAGGAAAAATGCGTGCAGGCAACGACGCAGGTTTCAAATTCCACAATCAGGAGCACCCGCTTTTCTTCCCTTCCGGGTAGAGGTATTTGCCTGACGGAAAGCGGTTTTTCCTTTGAAAGTATGCCGATGCCGTATTTGCCGTCCTGATAGTCGATAGCCGGAGCATAAGTCGGAATCATGGATGTCCTGTCAGCCACTTCTTTCAGCGTATAAGTGCCCCCACTCCTTTGTGTAGCACTATCGGCTTCCTGTATGGCAACCACATCCGGCATCGCATCGTTTATCACATCAGCAATTCGTTGATAATCCCTCAGATTATCCATTCCAACGAAGTTATGCACATTATAACACATAATCCTTAGCACCCCATCCCCTTTGGGGGCAATATCATGCGCAACAACCGGCATCATCCGGCAAAGCAATAAAGCAATAACAATTGTTTTTTTCATAAACATATATTAAAGAGTGTGAATTTGCTGCAAAGGTACAAATTATATCCAAAAAATGACTACCTTTGTCGGAAAGTGTTAAATCTGCAATTTTAAAATTAAGAAAAATATGAAAAAGGACTTTCAAGGTGCCATTATTGGCGTATGCGTGGCTTTGGGATTGATTGTGCTGGGCACTTGTATCAACAAAGGTCTACAAAGTTTCTCTAACAAGGAGCGGGTGGTTACAGTAAAAGGGCTGGCTGAAAAGGAAATTAAAGCCTCTTCTGCCAGCGTGCGTATTTATTACAGTTTTTCGGGCGATGAACCGAAACCGTTGGTCGAAAAAATAAACGCTCGCACCGCTGCAATTGAGGCATATCTGAAATCGAAAGGTTTTAATGATTTGGAAATAAGCAACTTAAACCTCCATGACAGTAAATCGTATTATACAACAACTTGGGTCGAGGGCAAGCAAGTGAATGTTAAAAAAGACCGCTATAGCGCATCTATGTTGCAAACAGTGAGTTTAAATAACGTGGAAGACGCAGAAGAAATCGGTAATCAAATAAATATTGACCTGATTAACAGGAATATGTCGGCGGATGTTTCTACCGGCTACAAATTTCCCGAATTGAATAGCATCAAACCCGCACTCATTGCCGAAAGTACTAAAAATGCCCGTACTGCGGGCGAACAGTTCGCCGAAGATTCACAGTCGCGTTTGGGTAAAATCAAAACCGCCTCACAGGGACAAATCAGCCTTGTGGGTCGCTACGACAGCGAAGGCTCGGCTCCGTCTTCTGCGCCTTACTTTCAAAAAGCCCGCGTAGTGAGCACGATTGTTTTCTTTTTGGAAGATTGAAAATTTGTGTTGAAAGCGCGCGATGCGCTTAGTTTTCCAACTGAAAAGATTTGTGCCCGATGCGGTTGCCGTCGGCGAAAACATCGACGCGATAGGTGCCCGGGAGGAGCGTTTCTTCGATGTCCCAATAGATGCTGAGGGGGATTTCTTCGCCCGTGTATTCGATGGTGCGCTTGGCAGAGTAGGCGATTTTTTTGTTTTCAAACGGGAACACATTGTTCGGATTTTTGACCAAAACATCGTCGTCGGGCTTCAGAATGCGGATGTAAATGTCTTTTTCGCCCGTCGGGGCTGTGATGTTTTTGTTGATGGTGAAATTCACTTCTAATTTTTCCATCTTTTTGAGTTTGTTGGTCGCCTTGTTTTTCTTGTCCAGACCGCGCACGTTGAGGTTGCTCGCGTCTAATTTGGCGGCTATTTGCACGGTTTCCGTCAGTTTTTCTTTTTCGGTCGATAGTTGCGAAACGGTTTGCGTAGCCTGCCTGTAGCGTCCGCTGATGACTTCGTTTTCCTGCATCAAATGCTTGTTGAGCCTGTCCAGCGAGTCGATTTGTGCCACATAACTCCGCATAATCGTGCGCAAAGTTTCCAGTTCTTTCTTCAATGCGAGGATTTTTCTTGCGTCCGCCGCCTTGGTTTTTCGCAGTTCTTCCTGAATTTCCTGCACTTTCAACTGCTCGCTTTCCAACTGCGCAATCAGCGAGTCGTTGTGAAGCGTGATTTTGACACCGTCGTATTGCGTGTTGAGGTTGTCAAACTGCTCTGTCAGAGCCTCTTTCGTCAAATCTGCCATTTCCTGACTTTCTTCCCGCAAGCGGAGAATATAACGCCCGACGCCCGCGAAAATCACTAAAAGAATCAGCGCAAGCACCACAATAATCACAACCCAAATAGCCTGTCTCTTCATTTTTCACAATTATTTTGAAATCGACCGCAAAGGTACGATTTTTTTTTCATACCTTTGCAGCCAAATAAACAAATATTTTAAATGATTGAACGTGCCATTATTTTAGACAATGCCGACCCTGCCATTTTTTGGGGAGTGAATAATTCTAATTTGCAGTTAATCAAGTCGTTATACCCAAAATTGAGGATAGTGGCTCGGGGCAGTGCGATGAAAATTATCGGCGACGAATTGGAATTAGCCGCTTTTGAGGAAAAAATCAAGGATATGGAAGCCCACTGCCGCGAATATAATTTGCTGACGGAGGAGGTTATCGTGAAAATCGCCAAGGGACACGCGGGCGCAGAGCCTGTGAAACACGACAATCTGATTATTTTCGGGATGAACGGCAAGCCGATTGTTGCCCGCACAGCCAACCAGCAGCGCATTGTGGAGGCATACAACACCAACGACCTGATTTTTGCCATCGGACCGGCAGGCTCGGGGAAAACCTACACGGCTATTGCGCTGGCAGTGAGGGCGTTAAAGAACAAGGAGGTCAAAAAAATCATCCTCAGCCGCCCCGCGGTGGAAGCCGGCGAAAAACTTGGATTTCTGCCCGGCGATATGAAGGAAAAAATCGACCCCTACCTGCAACCCCTCTACGATGCGTTGGAAGATATGATTCCGGCTGCCAAACTGAAAGAGCACCTCGAAAACAAGGTCATCCAGATAGCCCCGCTCGCGTTTATGCGCGGACGGACGCTCAACGATGCCGTCATCATCCTCGACGAGGCGCAAAACACGAATATTCCACAAATCAAAATGTTTTTGACGCGCCTCGGAATGAACGCCAAAATGATTGTTACAGGCGACGTAACGCAGATTGACCTGCCGCCATCCATACAATCCGGCTTGAAACACGCCCTCAACCTGCTGAAAAAAGTGCCCGGCATCGCCCAAATCGAGTTGGACAAAACAGACATCGTGCGCCACAAACTCGTGCAACGCATTGTGGAGGCGTATGAAAAATCCTCTATTTGAATTTTAGCAGGCGCAGGCTAATCAGCACCACCACCAGCATCACGCCCACGTCTGCCACAATGGCAAACACGAGGTTGCTCCAGCCGCAGAATGCCAGCAGGATGCAGAGCAGTTTGATGCCTATTGCGCCTGCGGTGTTCCATTGGATGGTGGCGAGTGTTTTTTTGGAAAGTCGCGTCAGATAGGGCAGGAGCGAGAGTTGGTCGTTCATCAGCGCGATGTTGGCGACTTCCAGCGCGGTGTCGCTGCCGGCGGCTCCCATGGCGATGCCGACGGTGGATTCTGCCAATGCGGGTGCGTCGTTGACACCATCGCCAACCATTGCCACGGCGGTGTATTGCTGCTTCAACTGCTTGATAATCGCCGACTTGTCTTGCGGCAGCAGCCCGCCGTGAACGTTCGTGATGCCCACTTGGGAGGCTATGTGATGTGCTGCCGGAATGCTGTCGCCGGTTAGCATAACCGGCTCAATGCCAAGTTGTTGCAGCGCGGCGATGGCGGCGGTGCTGTCGGGCTTCACTTCGTCTGTCAAGGCGATGATGCCTTTCACTTCGTGGTTGCAACTCACTATCACACAGGTCTTTCCTTCGTTGGAGAATTTATCGACAATCGTCTGTACCTCTTTGTTGCCGTCAATCAGTTCCATATTGCCAACCAGCACGGGCGCGTGGTTGCAGGTGATGCAATGCGCCTTGGCACCTTTTCCGGCTATGCTCTCAAACTTTTCCGCCAGATGCGGCTCGTGTCCTTTCTGTTTCGTATAATCGACAATCGCCTGAGCCATAGGGTGTTCCGAAAACAGTTCCGTGCCCGCACTGCACGCCAGCAGTTCGGCGACATCGGCACCATTCAACGGCACCACGTCCGACACAATGGGCTTGCCGTAGGTTATCGTGCGCGTTTTGTCCAGCGCAACCGCCTTCACAGCGGCGAAAGCCTCCAGATATTTCCCGCCTTTTATCAAAATGCCTTTTTCGGACGCATTGCCCAGCGCGGCATATATTGCGACCGGCGTGGAGATGACCAACGCACACGGGCAGGCGATAACCAACAGTGTAACAGCCTGTTCGAGCCATCTATCGACCTCGCCGCCCAGCAGAAAAACGGGGATGGCAAACACCAGCACAGCCAGCACAATGATGATGGGCGTATAGATTTGCGCAAATTTTTGAATAAATCGTTGCGACTCCGACCGGTTTTGTTGCGCCTGATAGGTGAGTTCCACGATTTGGGCAAAGGTGGTGTCCTTCGCCTCTTTGGTCGTTTTCACTTCGATAAAGCCGCTCTGATTGAGTGTACCGGCGAAAACAGTGTCGCCCGTGCGCTTCTCTTTGGCAATCGGCTCGCCGGTAATCGGCGATTCATCAACGGCAGTTTCGCCGCTCGTGACCACGCCATCGAGCGGAATAAGGTCGTGCGGCTTGACCTGAATAATCGTGCCCACAGCCACCTCTTCGACCGAAATTTCGCAGCCCATTGCTTTGACGAAGGCTTTTTTCGGCGACTTATTGACCAGCCCGTCGAGCGCCGATTTGCTCCTGTCAATCCCGTGGTCTTCCAGTTTCTCGCCCAAAATATACAGCGCAATCACGACCAACGCCTCCGTGTATTCGCCCAAATAAAAAGCGGCGCACACCGCAATGAGCATCAGCAGATTGATACTGCTGAATTGCGCTTTACAAAGAGCCTTAACCCCTTCCCACAACACCTCATAGCCAATCAACAACACGAGCGCCGCATAAGCATAAGGCGCAAACGCCGCCGGCAACTCAACCCCCACGATAGACAAAATCTCCAAGCCCACCGCCGCAAGCACATAAATAATAGACTGTTTCATATTCATTATTTTTTGCTCTGTTTTGGCTGCAAAATTAGATAAAAATTTGCAGATGTCAAAACTTAAATGGCTACTTTTAATCATACAGTGCATATCCATTATTGAGTCTGCTTTTTATTCGGTCAATCAACGCTTGCGGCTGAATGACTTTCACGCTGTCGGCATAAGAAAGGATGAAGCGTTCCAATTCGTAGTTGATGAGTAATTCTAAATTCACTTCGAGTACATCGTTTTCCAGCCTTTGTGACTTTTGAGAGCCGTGAATGGGCTTGGATTCGATGTAATGCCCTGTTTTCCCATAAAAATGCAGGATAATAGTTTCCGGTTTTGCATCAAGCGGTTTTGTCACGCCAATCATGTCTTCAAAATAGTCATTCCAATCAATTTTGGTGTTGGGAATATATGTTTCCTGCGTTTCCTGTATGGTTTTTATTCTGTCCAACGCTATGTTCCAATCGGATTTATCGTGTTCCGGATTATAACCGAAAAGAAACCAGCGATTGTTGTATTGTTTCAAATAATAGGGATGGATAATGAGTTGAGATTCGTTTTCAAATGCAGATAAATAATTGATTTTCAGCACTTTTTTGTAAAGAATGGCATTGTAAATTGTGCCAATATATTCTACGCCGTCCAGGTATTGATTGTTGTCAAATTCCATGATGACATCAAGATAATCAGGTAAACTGCCTTGCTTCAATTTGGGCAACAGCCCACACATCCACTCAAATTGCGGCATTCCCTTAAACTGCGAAAGCATCTGTAAAGTTGTTTGCAAGCGGGCAATGTCCGTCTCGTTCAAAGGCATATTATTGATAGAAAACGAAGGATTGGCATAGTGGTAAAAAACACGTTTATTTTCGCGCTCTCTGACTAATTCAATCTCCCAGCCCTCGGAACTTTCCATAAAAGCCATATCGTCAAAAATTTGCCGCCGACTGATTCCCTTAAAATCGGGGTCAATATCTTGAAGCACTTTGTCGCATTCACGAATCAAATCCTCAATGAAATAGCGTCTACCGCTGTTTCTGAAGCAATTATCAAGTATTTTATAACGAATTTGAGCATTTTTATTAGTAGCCATAATTAAAATATTTTTCAAATTTGATACAAAGATAGAGAAAAAAATATTACTTTTGTGCAGAATGGCTGCATAGTTTGATTTTACCTTTGCAGCGTGAAACAAAAAATATAAATAAAAATTACGTTTAGTGATGAATACAAAAGAATACATTGAAAGTGGCAAGGCTAAATTTGAGAGAGAAGATTATAAAGGAGCTCTTGATGATTTTACTGAAGCTATCCAAGCGCAGCCAGTAGATGACAATTGGGGGGCTTGGAATGGTTTGGATAATGCATATTATTGGCGAGGCAAAACACAACGTAGGCTAGAAAATTTTGAATCCGCAATTGCTGACCTCACAAACGCCATCAATGCTTCGTGTGCTCTTGCAGACTATTTTGGCGACAATAACCGGAAACACATTGCATCTGCTTTGTCAGAATATTACCAGTTCCGTGGATTAATGAAAGAAAGATTAAAAGATTACAAAGCTGCTATTGAAGATTACGATAAATCAATTAAGCATCAATACACAAATTCCAAATCCTATCTATTTCGTGCCAATGCAAAAGTAGCATTGGGCTATTATGCTGAAGCTATTGGGGATTATGGTAAAAGTTACACTGAGGTAGAATTTGCAGAAGACTTCTTTAATCGTGGCAAAGTAAAACTTTATGCGAAAGATTACATAGGTGCAAAAAAGGATTATGATAAAGCCATTGAAATGGAACCCAATTTGGAAAATGTGTGTTTTTGTGGTCAGATAAAAGCGGGCTTGAGGGATTATGAAGGTGCCATTGCCGATTTTGCCAAAGCGATTGAGCAAAATCCGGATTCTGCGGAAATCTATTTCAACCGTGGTAAGGTAAAGTTTCAGTTAGATGATTATATGGAAGCCATTGACGATTTTAATCAAGCCATTAAAATAAATTCAAAATATGCAGAAGCGTATTATTATCGTGGTATGGCTAAATCTGCGTTGAAAGATGAGGACGGAGCGGAGGAAGACTATTTTCGTGTGATTGAGATTATCCCTATCCCTAGTTCTGCGCAGGATTATAACATTCATGGCATGGCGAATGCAGCATTAGACGAGCACAAGAGTGCACTGGAAGACTATAAGAAAATCCTCGACCGTGACAATGGGCTTGCACCGGATTATGCCGATGTATATAATAATAGAGGTAAGATATATGAACACTTGGGTAAACTGACCGAAGCTATTGAAGATTATAGCCAAGCTATTAGAAAAAATCCAAAACATGACGAAGCCTATTTTAATCGTGGCAAGGTGAAATATTCGTCAAAAGATTATATCGGCGCAGTCCAAGACTATGCCAAAGCCATCGAAATTAATTCAAATGTAGCAGAAGAGGCATACTATTATAGTGGTAGAGCACAATTAGTGATGGAAAATTATACTGCGGCAATTGGAAATTTCAGTGCTGCCATTGAGATAAATTCTAATTATGCTGAAGCATATTATTATCGTGGCAAAGCAAAAGAAGTAATCAATAGACATAAATTGGCTGTTAGTGATTTTAATAAAGCCAAGGAATTAAATCCAAATATAGAAGATTTAGATAATGAGGACCATGCAGACAATGACCAAGGCAACCCCAAAGATGTTACGGAATTTATGTCATTATTCAATCAACGAGATGGGTTGAAATATTTAACACATGATTTTGACGAAGGGGGTGCGTTTGATATTGAAGCCTTTTTATTGAAAGCAAAAGACGTATTTACTACTCATAGTCAATTATCTATTCCTAAAGATTTGTGGGTGCTGCTAAATCAGTTTGCCTTTTCAACAGCGGTAGATGACTTTCAAAATAGTCCCATTGCTTCAGGATGGTCAACGCCTGAATGGATAGAATGGTCAAAAAAGAATGGATTGCATCCAATTAGAAATGATAAGTTTAAACAAATAATTAACGATTTCAGACAAGCAACAAGAATAGAATCGCCCATGCTTGAAGAGTTGGTAAACGATATTGTTTATGATGTTTTGGATGTAGAAAAATTTGAAATAGAAACAAAAGATTTGTCAAAGGCTAATTTCTATACGCATGTTGGGTCATTTAAAGCAGCATTGGAAGCCATTTTTGAAGAAATAAAAAACCTTGCGCATTCCGACGATAAAAGAAAAATAACAATTCGATATGAACGAGATACCATGGGAGATTATTTTATCCGAAAGGTACTGATTACGTGCCATGATTATGTTTCACCCGAAGAGTTAAACGTTTTATTAAAGGAGTGGGAAACGGGTAAAATAAAATCAAAATTACAGGGTTACTGTCATTGGTCAGTCGAAACTATGATTGAGGACAAACCTGTAAAAATCAACATATTGAGAGATAAACGCGCACTTAAATCCGAAAAGTTGGAAACAGCAATAGAAGGGTTTACACATATACTCACTTTTTATTACAAATAGCATGATATATTTAATAGACGACAACAACGACAATCAGCGTGTTCGCTTGTATAATATCACATACATTGACACGGAGATAGAAAAAGACAAAATTTTTAAAGATTGTCTCACATCTATAAAGACACTTGCAAAGCGAGAAAAAGATGATTTGTCCCATTTGGAATGTTTTAAAAAAGATGCCGAATGTATATTGGTGCATTTAACAACCGAAGACTTTGACGAAGAAAAGGGAATTTTTGTAAAAGGCTCTACCGACAATGTAACCAAAATAATAGATGATATAGCACAAGAAGGAAGGGAAATTCCGTTGGTTTTATTTAGTAATAGCATGGGAGAACCTATTTACTATCCTAAGGAGAATCCTAATTACATAAAATCAATCAAAAAAAATCTTTTTTATGCACGTTTGCGGGATTTTATGGAGTATTATAAAAATTCAGGAGATAAGAAGACCATCGACTTGCGAATACTTGCATGGGGGAAAAATTATCAAGCCAAAGAAGCCTCAATGTATGCAAATATATTTATGGAATCCATTATCTTCGAAAATGGCAACGATTTATTGAAGATAACCAACTTATCTGTATTTGAGTCGTTTCTTAAACTATCTTTTCCTAATGCCAATGAGCAAGTTAAAGCTATTGTGGATGATTTGGAAAATATAACAGTCAGTACATTTCGCAATAAAATTAATTTAATAACAGAAAGTTTTTGGAAATATGGGAAAAATATTCATTCTTGGAAATAGTGAGAAACTTGAACAATCAGGTTATAATTTTTACAAGATTTCGGATCTTAGAACCGATAAAGAGATTCATGTCTGGATACTTAATAACTTGCTTGAAAAAGATATTGAAAAAATAGTGATAGAGGTAGGAAAAAATCCCGCATTATCACTACAATTAGGTTTGCATATTCGATTGACAAAAGAATTAAGAGCAAAAGCATTAATTCCAATATTGTTTGTTAGCACGTCTTCATTAAATGCTATCGTGGTAGAAACCGGAATATGGAGCCATTTATTAGCCACAAAAGGCATCTATTTTTCATCGTTTGACAATCTTGCCGGTCTGAAAAATGAAATCACGGCGATGGAAGGCATTGCTCCAAATGATTATGAAACCGGATTTTTGAATGTGATAAAAATGCCGGATGAAATACGTGACGGACATTCTTTGGCAAATATCTGGGGTGCCTATACCATGGATAAGGCTGCAAAAACAAAGGCTTTTTCAGGCACTGATGCACGATTTACAGACAATCAAGCAAAACTGTATTTCAAGTATGTTTCAGCCAAAATTAAATTGAAATCTCAAGAAGAAACGGAAGAAGCAGACAAAGAGAATACAACAGATACAATAATCAATGCATCCGGCAAAAAAATATTATTAATTGACGATGAGTCGGATAAAGGTTGGAAAATAGTTTTGGAAAAGGTTTTTAACACGTCAACGCTTCAGGTCATAGAAGAAAAAGTTAAAGATTATGATGCTTTTTCGGATGAAAGCAAACGAATAATTGAAAACGAGCATTTCGATTTATATATAGTTGATTTGAGACTTAACGGGTTTGAAGAAGAAAAGGTTCTTAAAGCAACTGACTTTTCCGGAATGAAAGTGTTACAGAAAATCAAAAGCCTCAATAAAGGCAATCAAGTTATCATGTTTACCGCTTCCAACAAGGTGTGGAATCTGAAAGCCCTTTTAGATGCAGGGGCAGATGGCTATTATATGAAAGAATCGCCGGAATATAGTTTTTCAAATGAGTTCTCGACTCAAAATTACAAACAGTTTCAGAAAGATGTGAAACGTTGTTTTGATAGAAACTTTTTGGCTAAAATATATTCTGAAATACGGACAATCAAAAGTATTATAAAAGGTTTACCTTATTCTCAAGATTTTACGCGCGAGATAGAAAACCAACTTGACCTGTTTTGGAATATGATTTCAAAAGCATGGACAGAAAGCGATTTCGCGTATTCTTATGTCACGCTTTATATGGTAATCGAAATCATTAACAACCAATTTGTGAAAAAAAAAGTTGGCGAGGATAAATGGGAAATAGAAGGTGTAGGATTGTTATTGGATTGGCAATGGAATCCGATTCTCAAGAAATGTGATACTAATGGCAGAAATAAAGTATCAGAATGGCAGAAAATGGCAGGCTTATATTTTCAAAGATGGAATCAAAAAGAGCATAAATTCATTCGTAATATTTTGTTTCTGATTCAAAAAAGAAACGGCTTTGTTCACAATGACAAAACTATTTTAGACAGAAAAGATGAAAAAACCGGTAAATTTCTTAACCACGATGTTTACACAAAAGAAGGAGTAATAAAATTATTTGACGCTGTGAAACAAATAATCAGTTTTCTATAGTTTTTTTAATAAATTTTATGTCATTGTTATCATTTTTGTTTATACACCGTGATGCAGGCATCCGGACACACATAGCCGCAACCTGCGCAGCCGATACATTCGTCCGGCTTCGCCATTTGGGCATAATAATAGCCCTTGGAGTTGAACGTTTGGCTGAGTGCCAAAACGTCTGTGGGGCACGCCACAACGCATAATTCGCAGCCTTTGCACCGCGCGGTATCTATTTCTACGGTTCCTTTTGCCATTGCCTGATTCTAAATTTGATGATTTGCGACCGCAAAGGTACAACAAATTTTCAAAAATTTTCAAAATTTTGGGTTGTAAATACAAAAAAAGTCGTATCTTTGCGTCCATAAATACATAATACGACAATGTTTCAAAAAGAAGTGTACATACAGCGGCGAGCAGAGCTGAAAAAGTTGCTCGGGTCGGGGATGGTGGTGCTGCAAGGCAATGGCGAGGCGGCGGTCAATTATCGGGGTAATGACTATCCGTTTCGGCAGGACAGTTCGTTTATTTACTACGTGGGGCTGGATATGCCCGATTTGGCGTATGTGGTGGACATCGACAACGACCGCGAATATCTGTTTGGCAACGAACTGACGATGGACGACATCATTTGGATGGGCAATCTGCCGTCGCTGAAAGAGCGCGCGGCGGAGGTGGGGCTTTCGACCGTGCTGCCGATGGCAGATTTGAAGGGCATCTTGAAGTCTGCGCCCGTAATGTATCTGAAACCCTATCGCTATCGCAATCTATTGATGCTCAGCGAATTGCTTGGCAAAAAGCCGGACGAAATCACCCGCGATTTCTCGGTGGAATTGACCAGGGCGGTCGTCAAGATGCGCCTAATCAAATCGCAGGAGGAATTGTTGGAATTGGAAGATGCGGGCAAGACGGGCACTGTTATGCACTTTATGGCGATGCAAATGTGCCACGCGGGCATTCCCGAACAGAAAATCGTGGATATGATTGAGGGCATCGCCCTTGCCGAAGGGCGCACGTCGTTTCCCACCATCCTCTCGATGAACGGGCAAACACTTCACAACCACGACCACAGCGGCGTTTTGCAAGCCGGACGGCTGATGCTCTGCGATGCCGGCTCTGAAAACCGGAGCCATTATGCCTCCGATTTCACGCGGACAACGGCAGTGGACGGCGACTATACGCCCAAGCAAATCGACATCCATGCCATTGTGCAAAAGGCACTTAACGACTCCATCGCGCTGGCTAAACCGGGCATCACTTACAAATCGGTACACCGCAATGCCTACAAAATCATTTTTGAAGGGCTGCGCGATTTGGGCTTGACGAAGGGCGACACGGAGGAGGCTCTCAACGCAGGTGCACCCGCCCTGTTTATGCCCCACGGGCTGGGTCACGCCCTGGGGTTGGACGTGCACGATATGGAAAATCTGGGCGAAACATTCGTTGGCTACGACGACGAAACAACGCGCGACACCCTCTTTGGATACTCCAGCCTGCGCTTCGGCAAACGCTTGGAGGCGGGGCACGTGCTCACCGTGGAGCCGGGCATCTACTTCATTCCCCAACTGATTGCCAAGTGGGAAAAAGAAAAAATCAACACGCAATTTATCAATTTCAGTGCCCTGAAAGGCTATCTCAACTTCGGCGGCATCCGTCTGGAAGACGACATCGTCATCACCGACAAGGGCTGCCGACTGGTCTATTCGCATCGCCTGCCGCTGACCCCCTACGAACTCAAAAATGCAACCACGCTGGAAGGTTTGTTGAAGAATTGAAATCGTATGCCACGGCGATTTTTACCGCCACGGACAGCGGATTCACGCTCGCTGTGGACATTAGGACACTGTTTGGGCAGTAGTTGCCCGCGGCGGCGGCGTTATATTCGATGATGGGGGTGCCGGTGGGTCGGTTGATGCCGAAAAGACTATAATCAAGGTACACCCCCGTGTAGAGGTGCATTCCGGTTTTTGGCAACTCCCATTTCATACCGGCTTCGACGGAGACGAAAAGGGCGGTGTTCAGTTTCAAGTTCCCCGTACTGTGGAGCCTCTCAAATGTGCCGAAGCCCATATATTGGGGTTGGTCGAGCCACACGTTCCGGTCTTCAAAGTAGCCTTTGGCTTGCAGTTGGCGCAGGTCGTTGGTGTAATTGGTGCCCACGGGGATGCCTATTTTCCCACCGAAGGCGGCGTAGTATTTGCCCGCTTCAAAATGCGCCATAAGGGGGATTTGAAGCAGGGTGGCGCGCTGCTCTTCGGCGTAGCCGCTGAACGAATAGTCATATCGGAAAGATTCGTGCTCGGCATCCTGTGTTTGGTAGGCATCTGCGAATGCAGCCAGCGTGTATCGGCTGTTGAAACTCGCCGCGCCCAGCCCCGTAGAGATGCCCCACGTGTCATTGAAAAAATAGGTGTAGCCTGCGCCGAAATTGAAGCCCGTGCCCGCCTTGCTGCTGCCCACGGTGGCGGTGTATTGCAGTGTGGAAAGCCCCCAACTGCCGTGGAGGGCTATCTCGTGCTTCGGCTGTGCCGTTGCCGTGAGGGTGGCAATCGCTAAGAACGATGCCATATATACGCTTCGCGTCATTTCACCACTATTTTTACGGTCTCATTCCCTGCCTTTATCAGATACGTCCCTCGCATTGTCGGTGTAGAAACGTGGTATACCGCGTCACTACCGTCGCGCGCTCCATCCACGCGGTGCGTGCTAATCAGCCGCCCAACGATGTCGAAAATCTCGACCGTCGTTGCACCTGTCGGAATGCCGCTCACGGTCACACGGGTGCCCCGCTCAGTCGGGTTGGGGTAGGCTCTCAGGGTGGTGGTGCGAGGGCTTCGCGCACTGCCCGGGCACACGCGCAGGGTGTCGCCCGCGTCCGTAACGAGCACCACACTGTACTCGGCGTTGGGGTCTAACCGGTCTGTTGGCTTGTCGCCTGCCGAATAGGTCTGGCGGGTGCCAATGCTCACGCCGTCTTTAAACCATTCGTAGCCCACGAAATTGTAGCCGCCGTTGTGGTCGGGGTTGTTGTTGATGATAAGCAGATTGTCGTATTTCACGCTCACGATGTCGTCAAACGGGATGCGCCTTTCGACCGTGAACGTGTAATCAGCCGTTTTTTTGGCACTGACAACGGTGTAGGTTACAGTGTGAATGCCGGGGCGACTTATATCGACCGCGAATGTGTTGCCTGTTGTGCCGGCATAGACGACTTTGGCGACGGGGTTTTCGGGTGTCACTGTCATCACAAGCATTTTTTCAGAGCCGCAACGCGCCAGATAGGTGTCTTCAGCCGTCTTGTCGGCGTTGGACACGTCGAGGGTGGCAACATCCACGCTGATGGATTCCACTACCCACGTCTTGTCCACAGGACTTGCCGCGTTGTAGTATTCGTTTCCCGCCTGCGAAGCGCGGATAGCGACTGCACCGGAGGCAACGAAGAAAATCGTGTCGCCGCTCACGATTGCCACGCGCGGGTCGAGCGACTTGTATCGGACAGGCAGCCCGCTACCGGCAACGGCTGCATTGCCTCCCACAAGCACGAGTGTGTCGCCCTCAATGGCGGTGAGGGGCATCGGATTCCACATAATGGTCTGGTCGATGGGGATTATCGGCTCAGGTTCCGGTGTAGGTACGTCAGGCGGGGGTAATGGGGGGGGGGGTACAGCTCCGCTGCCGTCCGTGATGGTAATGCTCAGCAGTTGGGTTGAGTAACCTAAGTACTCACAATTTTCCGCCATCATATAAAAAGAATAGGCGTTTGCGGTCGCTGTAGGCGTTCCGGAAATAACGCCGGTGCTGGTGTTCAAAACCAAACCGGAGGGCAAAGGCGACCCTGAATTTGTGCGCCAAGTGATGGGCAGAGGATATGCAGTAGCGGCAAGGGTGGCGGTGTAGGGTTGACCAATCACGCCGTTCGGCAGTGTGGTGGTCGTGATAGTTGGCTTATAAATGTTGGTTTGATGTTCGTAGGCTCCCATATCGATGTTTGACCCAATAAGGCGCGTAGCACCGCCAAGGTCTTTTTCACCTGTAAAGTTCGAAATACCGCGAGCCGTTTGGTAGAGAGTGCTATTGCCTGCGTTCACGGCGAAACAGCACTCTAACAAGTGATAATCGCCGGGACCTACAAAGGGCGAAGGATTTGTGTAAAAGCCGTGGTCACTACGGCTCTCTATGTGGCTGCTCTGCACATTGGGAGTGCTATTGTCATTATATACGTCATATATATTACTGCCGGAAGAGCCATTGCCCCAAATAAGTGTATTATAGATATTGGGTGACCTGCAAGAGGCAATTAACACTGCCGTGGCGGGCGATGAAATTTGGGTGTCCGCAGGGACGTACAAACCCACCCGCCCCGCCAATGACCTCACCAACACAACCACACCCAACAATCGCGATAATGCCTTTGTGCTG
>BNTR01000030.1 GCA_025996755.1 Bacteroidia bacterium | reverse complement strand
GTAGCCAGCAAAGTTTCTATTGTTTTTTTTCGAGCAATACCGTCATCCGCTCATATTCCTCTGCCCACGGAATGGAAACGGTCTTAAAAAAGCCCTTCTCATCCTTGTATCGAGGCAATTCTGCCACAAGATAGGTCTTGTACTGCCACAAATCTAAATGGCGCCACTGACGCTCTTTCCTGTGGTCATATATCGAATAACGTGCGCCGTTATCTTCCACATAATCTAACCGATAACGCAACTTCACATAGATGTTGCCCGCGACCTCATCGGTGACAACTCCCGATACTTCTCATGCTGTATTCACTGGCAAAAGTATCTCCTCTAATATCTGACTTCCCGTATATTTTTCCATGCCGCAAAATTACTACTTTCCACACAATTCCCAGTAGAACCATCATTTTAAATTAATACTGTTTGCCGGGGATTGCAGGGCACGCCCGCAATGACACTTTTTTATTTTCAGGCGCAAAAGTTACGAATAATATTTTTAAAAACGAGCAAAATGTGAAAATTTTCGACAAATTCAGGAAAAAATCTATTGCGAAAGGGATTTGAAGTAGGCAATCGTTCGCAGCAGTCCCTCTTCCAATGGGATTTTTGGCTGCCAGTCCAATTCTTTTTTAGCCAGCGAAATATCGGGGCACCGCTGCTTGGGGTCGTCCTGGGGGAGCGGTTGGTAGATGATTTTGGATTTTGAGGCGGTCAGGCGGATGATTTTTTCTGCCAGTTCGAGCATCGTAAATTCGCCCGGATTGCCGATATTGATTGGTCCCGTCACCGTGTCGGCGGTGTTCATGAGGCGAATCATCCCCTCGATGAGGTCGTCTACATACTGAAAACTGCGCGTCTGCGAGCCGTCGCCGTAAATCGTAATGTCCTGATTGTGAAGTGCTTGCACGATGAAATTGGACACCACCCGCCCGTCGTTGGGGTTCATTCGCGGACCGTAGGTATTGAAGATGCGGATGATTTTGATGCGCACCTGATTCATCCGGTGGTAATCCATAAAGAGGGTTTCGGCGCACCGTTTGCCCTCGTCGTAGCACGACCGGATGCCAATCGGGTTGACATTGCCCCAGTAAGCCTCCGTCTGCGGATGCACGGCGGGGTCGCCATACACCTCGCTCGTGGATGCCTGCAAGACCTTCGCTCGGGTGCGTTTCGCCAGTCCCAGCACGTTTATCGCGCCCAAAACAGATGTTTTAATCGTCTTAATGGCATTGTATTGATAGTGCGGCGGCGACGCGGGGCACGCCAAATTGTAAATCTCATCCACCTCAATCAGATAGGGCTGCGTGATGTCGTGGCGAATCAACTCAAAATCGGGATGCGCCACCAGATGCGCCACATTCTGCTTGTCGCCCGTAAAATAGTTATCCAAACAAAACACCTCATTCCCCTCTTTGAGCAGCCGCTCGCACAGATGCGACCCCACAAATCCGGCACCGCCGGTAATCAAAATTCTCTTTTTCATCATCGTCATATTTTATTGTTGCTGCAAAGGTATGAAATTATTTTTAACTGCCACAACCGCCTCTTTCACGCCAACTTGCTTCAACAGCGTGATAAACCGGCTGCCGATGATGGCACCGGAGGCATTGTCGAAGGCATCTTGCAGCGTTTCGCGGTTGGAAATGCCGAAACCGATGAGGCGCGGATTGCGTAAATTCATCGCGTTGATGCGGCGAAAATAGTCGCGGGTGGGGGTGTCGAACGCATTTTTCGCGCCCGTAGTGCTCGCCGCCGACACCATATAAATGAAGCCGTCGGTGTGTGCGTCAATCAGCCGGATGCGCTCCTCCGACGTTGCCGGCGTGATGAGCATAATGATTTTCAGGTCATACCGGTCGGCAATCGGCTTGTAGGTTTCCACATAATCTTTGAACGGCAAATCTGGAATAATCATCCCGCTCACGCCCGCCGCCACGCTGTCTCGGCAAAACCGCTCAAACCCGTAGTGCATCACCGAATTGAGATAACCCATCAAAATAAGCGGGATATACACCTCGCTTTTAATCGCAACCAACTGACCGAAAAGCAGTTGCAACGTCATCCCATTGCGCAAAGCCACCGAGCCGCTATCCTGAATCACAGGACCATCCGCCATCGGGTCGGAAAAGGGGATGCCCACCTCAATCATATCAATGCCGGCGGCTTGCAAGCCCTTGATAATCAAGGCGGTGTCCTCCAATTGAGGGTAGCCTGCCGTGAAATAGATTGACAGGATGGCTTGCTGCTTTGTTTGAAATAAATTGTTTATCTTGTTCATACTAATTGTTGTATAAAATGTGATAATTTTTCAACATCTTTAAACCCCGGCTCCGTCTCAAAGCGGCTATTCAAATCAACAGCATACAATTGCGGGAGATTCAACTGTTTGATGGCTTCGGCATCCTCCGGCGCAATGCCGCCGCTCAAAAAGAACGGCGTTTTGCCCTCGTATGCCGACAAAATTTGCCAGTCAAATTTCTTGCCGGAGCCGCCATATTGGGGGGTTTGGGTGTCGAAGAGGAAATATTTGCAGACAGATTCGTATTCCGAGCAGCGCGCAAAATCGGTTTCCGATGCTATTGAGAAGGCTTTTATTATGTCTTTGTTTAATGCGTTGCAAAATTCGGGCGATTCGTTGCCGTGCAGCTGCACCAACTGCAAATCGAATTTTTCTGCCGTTTCCAAAATCGTGTCTTTGGACGCATTGACGAACACGCCTACTTTTGGGATGCTCTTTGGAATCTGTGCAACAGCCCACACATTGAGGTCTTTGTCGTAGCGCGGCGATTTTTCGTAAAAGATGAAGCCCATGAAGTCAATCGGCAATTGGCTTACTTCCACGATGCTGTAACCACTGCGCATCCCGCATACTTTTATCTTTAATTTACTCATTTTCATACTTTTAACTCCAATAAAACAACATTCTCCACATGCTGCGTGTGCGGAAACATATCGACCGGCTGCACGCGCGTCACTTTGTATTTCACGTCCAAACGGCTCAAATCGCGTGCCTGCGTTGCCGGATTGCAACTCACATAGACGATTTTTTGCGGCTCGGCAAACAGAATGGTGTCGAGCACATCGTCGTGCATTCCGGCACGGGGCGGGTCGGAGATAATCACGTCCGGGCGACCATATTCGGCTATGAATTGGGTGTTGAGCAGGTCTTTCATATCGCCGGCGAAAAAGAGGGTGTTGTCGATGCCGTTGAGGGAGGCATTGACTTTGGCATCTTCGATGGCTTCCGTAACGTACTCTATTCCAATGACTTGCTTGCACCTTCGCGCCACGAAATTGGCAATCGTGCCCGTGCCCGTGTAGAGGTCGTACACCAATTCTTCGCCCGTCAATCCGGCGAAGTCGCGTGCCACTTTATACAGTTCGTAAGCCTGCTCGCTGTTGGTCTGATAGAACGATTTGGGACCGATTTTGAATTTCAACCCCTCCATTTCCTCAAAAATATGAGCGTTACCCTTGAACACAAGTATTTCTTGGTCGGTAATCGTGTCGTTGGCTTTTTGATTGATGCAATATAATAAAGAGGTGATTGCGGGAAATTTATCTGCTAAATGTTGCATCAGAGCGGTGATTTTCTCCATATCGTTCTCAAAAAACACGACAATCAGCATAATTTCGCCCGTGGTGGAGGTGCGAATGATGATGTTGCGCATCAGACCGGACGAATTTCGCAAGTCGAAAAATGAAAATCCGTTTTTTAGACAGAAGTTTTTGATTTCCAGCCGAATAGCGTTGGACGGGTCGGCTTGCAACCGGCATTGTTTGATGTCCATCACCTTGTCAAACATATTGGGAATGTGAAAGCCCAGCACGTTCATGTCGTCGAACGTTTCGCCCGACTGCAACTCTTCCTGCGTCATCCAGCGGCGATTGGAGAACGTGTATTCCAATTTGTTGCGATAAAACTCTGTCTTTTTGGAGCCGATAATCGGCGCAATCGGCGGCAGTTCAACTTTCCCAATGCGGGTCAGATTGTCCGTAACCTGCTGCTGCTTGTAGCGGATTTGTTCGGGATAGGGCAATATCTGCCATTTGCAGCCTCCACAGGTGCCATAATGCTCGCAAAACGGCTCCGTCCGCACCTCAGAATATTTGTGAAAATGCACCGCACGCCCCTCTGCATAACTGTTTTTGCGACGGGTCAATTGAATATCCACCACATCGCCGGGCACCACAAACGGCACGAAAACGACCCAATCATTGTATTTCGCAATCGCTTTCCCCTCGGCAGCAATGCCCGTGATGGCGATTTGCTCCAAAATCGGCAGTGGCTTTTTAGTTCTCACGTTTCACAGCAATATTATGCACCAGCGACAGCAGGAGGTAGGCGATGATGGACAGACACACGCCCAACAGGGGTTTTTGGCTCAGGGCGCAAAACCCGATGGTGATGATGGCGATGAGCACCACCAAAAACGACCATTTGTTGTCTTCCCAACGCGCATTTTTGAATTTCAATGCCAGCATCGGGATTTCCGACACCATCAAACCGCAAAAAACGCCCACGAGAATAAGCACAATCCCCCCCTTGCAGGGCAGAGAAAAAGCATTCAGTGAGGGGATAAATGATGCCCAAAAGAGTGCACACGCGGGCACGGGCAGTCCTAAAAACGAAGTGGTTTGCCGCGTGTCGAGGTTGAATTTTGCCAACCGCAGGGCGGCAAACACGGGGAGCAGAAAGCCCAAAAATTCGATGCCTGTCAGGGGATTGCGGGTCAAGCCCGCAATGACATATTCTGAGCCTGCAAGGGTGCTTTCCAGATAAATATAGATGATGCAACCCGGCGCCACGCCGAAACTGACCACGTCTGCCAGCGAGTCGAGTTCCCCGCCGATTTTGGAAGGGGCGTGCAGCAACCGTGCGGCAAAGCCGTCGAAGAAGTCAAACACCGCCGCCAGCGCAATGAAGCAAAACGCCGCCAAAAATTTGGCATCGCCGCTGAAATGCAAGACGGAAACACACGCCAAGCAGCCGGAAAACAGATTGAGGCAAGTAATAAAATTGGGCACGTGCCTCATTATCTTCATGATTCTTTGGGTTTAAATTTCGCTATAACTGTCTGATTTCCACGAACTTTCTGGTCAAGATTGACGGCAATTTCCACGTCTAACGGCAGGAACAAATCGACTCGCGAGCCGAATTTGATAAATCCCAACTGTTTGTTGATATGCGCCTCGTGTCCGATTTCGGCATACGTGACGATGCGGCGTGCCATCGCTCCGGCAATCTGCCTGACAAGCACTTGTGTGCCGTCGGCGCGCTCAATCACCACCGTCGAACGCTCGTTTTCCATGCTCGACTTGGGCAGATAAGCCGCCCGAAATCGCCCGTTCTGATGCCCGTAATGTATAATCTTGCCGTTCACAGGCATCCAATTGATGTGCACATTGGTAAGCCCCATGAAAATGGAAATTTGCAGGCAGTTTTTCTTAAAGTACTCAGCCTCAAAGACTTCCTCGATAACCACGACCCGCCCGTCCGCCGGAGCAACAATGATGTCGTCGGTGCTGTCCGTAAAAAACGGTCGCGGGTTGCGAAAAAAACTGACCACCGCAAGGAGAAATGCCAAAGAAAGGCACAGCCCAAGATACAGCGTCACAACTTTATCGGCATAATACAACGTCGCATTGACCGCCACCACCAAAATCAAAGCAGCAAAAATTATTTTATACCCCTCTTTATGTATCCTCATGTATGAAACTATTAAAATGAAAATTTCCGCAAAGGTAATAAGAATTTCCCAAACAAAAAAGACTTTTGCAAGATTTTTTTTACATATAGCACACCCGCGCCATTCGCCTTTTTTTTATTTCTTGGGGTAAATTCAATTTAATTTTATTTGAATTATTCAAATAAAAGTTGTACCTTTGTCGCGAAAAAACATAAACCCCGTAGGGAACTGATGAAATTAAATGTATTGACAGCAATCTCGCCCGTGGATGGGCGGTATCGTCAAAAAACGGAGTCGCTGGCTGCTTATTTTTCGGAATATGCGCTGATTAGGTATCGTGTTCTTGTTGAAATAGAATACTTTATCGCTTTGTGTGAATTGCCTTTGCCGCAGTTGCAAGGTTTGCCGTTGGCGACCGTGAAAGAGCCTCTGCGTGCTATTTACCGCCAATTTTCGGAGGCTGATGCGGCGCAAATCAAGGAGATAGAACAGACGACCAACCACGACGTGAAAGCCGTGGAATATTTCATCAAAGCCAAGTTTGACGCGCTGAAATTGGACGCTTACAAGGAATTTATCCACTTCGGGCTGACTTCGCAGGACATCAACAACACGGCAGTGCCACTTTCGATTAAAGAAGCGTTGGATGCTGTGTATCACCCTGCTATTCAACAGATTATTGATACTTTGACCGGCTATGCCAACGAGTGGGAAGCCATCCCGATGCTGGCAAAAACACACGGGCAGCCCGCCTCTCCAACCCGTTTGGGCAAGGAAATCAGGGTGTTTGCTTACCGCTTGCAAAAGCAGGCAGAGGTGGTGCGCACTATTCCGCTCACTGCCAAGTTTGGTGGGGCTACGGGCAATTACAACGCACATCATCTGGCATATCCGCAATTGGATTGGAGAATATTTGGCGACCGGTTTGTGCACGCATTAGGGCTGGTGCGCGAACAATATACCACGCAAATATCAAACTACGATGCGCTGGCGGCTTTGTTTGATGCTATGAAGCGCATCAACACGATATTGATGGACTTGTCGAAAGATTTTTGGCAATACATCTCGATGGAATATTTCAAACAGCAAATCAAGGCGGGCGAAATCGGCTCGTCGGCGATGCCGCACAAGGTGAATCCCATCGACTTTGAAAACGCGGAGGGCAATCTGGGCGTGGCAAACGCACTGTTGGAGCATCTGGCAGCAAAGTTGCCCATCTCTCGCCTGCAACGCGACCTCACCGACTCCACCGTGCTGCGAAACGTTGGGATGCCGTTTGCACACACATTGATTGCCACACAGAGCCTGCAAAAGGGGTTGGGCAAACTTCTTTTGAATAAGGAGGCAATACTCAGGGATTTAGACAATGCGTGGGCAGTGGTGGCGGAGGGCATTCAAACCATTTTGCGCCGCGAGGGCTATCCCAAGCCCTACGAAGCCCTCAAAGCATTGACGCGCACCAACGAGGAAATTACGGAAAAAGCAATCCATCAATTCATTGATACATTGCAAGTGAACGAGAATGTGAAGGCGGAATTGAGATTAATTACGCCGCAGAATTATACAGGTATTTAAAAATTAATAATTAAAAAATCCAAACAGATGATTACAGAAGATTGGACGCCCGACAATGATGGGCAGCAGAGTGAAGATGGTTATAATCGTGAGAGAAAACCATTGAAGTTAGTTCGTCCCGGCGAGCCGGGTTACGGTAGTGCAACAACATCCAACTACGGCACCTCCGGCGGAACAGGAGATTATGAGCGTGGTGGCTATCACAGCCGCCCAAGTGGAAACAACTACGAGCGTCGTGATGACGGTGGAAGTTATAATCGCCCGCGAAGCAATTATAACAGTTACGACCGGCAGGAAGGCGGCTACAACAGCCGTCCGAACTACAATTCCGGCAACAGCAACGGCTACGACCGTCCGGCGCGTCCCTACACGCCGCGCCCCTACAATTCGGAAGGCGGCGGTGGCTACGACTTGCAAAAAAAACGTCGCCCGCGTGTGGGCGAGGATGGTCCCGCTGACCGTTTCGCGAGCAATCGCTATCCGAGCAGCAACGACCGTTACCAGAGTAACGACCGCTATCCGAGCAACAACGACCGTTACCAGAGCAACGACCGCTATCCGAGCAACAATCGTTACCAGAGCAACGACCGTTACCCCTCGAACAATCGCTTTCCGAACAACAACCGCAATCCGCAGCAACAGCAGCAATTTGATAAGTTTGCGGAAATCAAGAAGTCGAAATACCGCGAGGAACATTTTGACCCCGAAGAGCCGCTGCGTTTGAACAAATATCTGGCAAATGCGGGCGTATGTTCGCGGCGCGAAGCCGACGAATTTATTAAGGCGGGCGTGGTGAAAGTGAACGGCACGGTGATAACCGAACTTGGCACGAAGGTGAAACGCGCCGACGAGGTGGTGTTTCACGACCAACCCGTGCGCCTGGAAGCCAAAATGTATATCGTGCTCAACAAGCCGAAAAACTGCGTGACCACCGCCGACGACCCGCAAGAGCGTCTCACGGTGATGGATTTGGTGAAAACGGCTTGCCACGAGCGCATCTTCCCCGTTGGGCGATTAGACAGAAACACGACAGGCGTGCTCCTGCTGACCAACGACGGCGATTTAGCCTCCAAATTGACCCACCCGAAATACGCGAAAAAGAAGATTTACCACGTGTGGTTAGATAAGGACGTAACCATCGAGGATATGGAAAAACTCGCGAAGGGCATCGAACTGGAAGACGGCGAAATCCACGCCGACGCTATCAGTTTCATCACCGAGGAAGCCAACGACCAGGTGGGCATCGAAATCCACTCCGGTCGCAACCGCGTGGTGCGTCGAATGTTCGAAAGCCTTGGCTATCACGTGATTAAACTCGACCGCGTCTATTTTGCCGGCATGACAAAAAAGAATCTGAAGCGCGGTCATTGGCGTTATCTCACTGAAACAGAAGTGAATATGCTGCGGCAGGGGGCGTTTGAATGATGAATGATTAACAGTTCAATGTGTTTATCGCCGCGCAGCGGCGGAATTTTAGTGAGGCTGTCTCAAAAGGGCAGCCTCATTTTTTTATATATTTAATATTCCCCTATTTTTCGTACCTTTGCATCTGCAAATCAAAGATATAAGCATTATGGCAAAAGTAGTATTTAAGGATTACAGTCAAGGACAAATCAGTTTGTTTCCCACGCGGTTAGATGAGAAAATTCCGGAGGATTCGCCTGCCCGCCTTGTTAATCAAGTGGTGGATAATTTGGATATTCGTTCTATTATGGATGGGTATCAAGGCGGTGGATGCAGTGCCTACCACCCTCGTATGATGTTGAAAATCGTTCTGTTTGCCTATTTGAACAATGTTTATTCGTGCAGAAAAATCGAAGACCGTTTGCGCGACAGTATTTCGTTTATGTGGCTATCCGGCAATCACATACCCGACCATAACACCATCAACCGCTTTCGTTCGACCCATTTGAAAAAGAGTATTCATGAACTTTTTACACAGGTGATTACGCTATTGGTGGAGATGGGACATTTAAGTTTGAATGTGGTTTATGTGGACGGCACCAAAATAGAATCCAAAGCAAATAAATACACCTTTGTTTGGCGTAAGAGTGTTGAAAAACATAAAGTGAAATTAGAAGAAAAAATACGCCAAGTGCTCCAACAGGTGGAAGAAGGCATTGCAGGGGATAATCAAGCCGATGATGAGCCTCCTACGCCCATCAATTCCGAAGAACTGAAAAAGCGCATTGCTGCCATCAATCGAGAAAACCGTAGCAAAGAAGAACAAAAAGCGATTAAGACCGTAGAAAACAAGTACTTACCCAAACCGACCCCGCTGCCACTTTTATGCGGATGAAAGAAGACCACATGATGAACGGACAATTAAAACCGGCATACAACGTGCAGATAGGGACTGAAAATCAATTTATTACGCATTATGATTTTTATCCCAATCCGACCGATTACCTCACTTTTAAGCCGTTTATGAACGGGTTTGAAAAGCGCTACAAAAAATTCCCTGCCAAAGTCGTAGGCGATTCGGGATATGGCAGCGAAGAAAATTATAAATATATGGAAAACAATGGTATAGAGGGCTTTGTAAAATATCCGCTGTTTCACAAGGAACAAAAAAAGTCGTTCAAAACCAATGCTTTTCTTGCACAAAATCTGTATTATAACGCAGCAAAAGACTACTTTGTCTGTCCGATGGGGCAGCGGATGAACAACGTTGGACGGGGAATCCGCAAATCGGAAAATGGGTTTGTATCCAATGTAAACTATTATGCAGCCCAAAACTGTGAAGGCTGTCCACTTAAATGCCTGTGTAACAATGCCAAAGGCAACAGAAGAATCGAAATCAACCACCAATTAAATGCGTATCGAAAAAAGGCGCGGGAGCTGCTCACCTCGGAAGAAGGGCTGATGCACCGCAGCAAACGCCCGATAGAACCGGAGGCGGTCTTCGGGCAAACAAAAGCCAACAAACAGTACAACCGGTTCAGACATTTTGGAGGCGACAAGGTAAAAATGGACTTTGCCATCTTCGCTATAGCCTTCAACTTGGGTAAAATGCACAAAAAAGCCAATAATGCCAATAATCCCGCTCCCAAGCGGATTATTAGCCCAAAATTGGCTGTGCTAAAATCAATTCTTGATTTTTATCCGCAACAGCTAAATATGGCTGCTTAATTCTTTTAAAAAAGAGGCTGCCCTTTTGAGACAGCCTCATCTTCTTAATCTTGTAAAAATCGTGGTTCAGACAATTAGCTTAAAACATAGACAGATACCTTGTGGTAAACTAAAGGGGAAGCACCAGCCGGAAGCCTAAGTAGGCGCGGGCGTTGGAGGCACCGATGTCGCGATAAGACACGCGGCAGGATGCCGCATCGTTGTACCAGCCGCCGCCGCGAAGCACACGACCCAAACACCTGCTATCGTAGCAGTCCTGACACCACTCCCACACATTGCCGCTCATATCGTAAATACCCAGAGCATTAGGCAGTTTTTGCCCAACGGGGTGGGTAGTGCCGCCGCTATTATCCTTGAACCACGCCACCGCACCAATACTATCACTCCCCGAATATTCGTATTGGCTGTTTTTATTGCCTTCGCGGGCAGCGTATTCCCATTCCGCTTCGGTGGGCAGGCGGTAATTTCTGCCGGTGCGGGCATTTAGTTTGGTAACAAACTCCTGGGCATCGTTCCAGCTCACCTGTTCCACAGGATTATTATTCCCCTTGACCTTTGAAGGATTGGTGCCCATGATAGCCTGATACTGCGCCTGTGTTACCTCATACTTGCCGATATAGAAACTCTGAGTGGAGTTACACAGGTCCTCCACATATACCATGTCAATGCCATCGGGACTATAGATAGAGCCATTGGTTTTGCCGCCTGTGTTCCCGGCAGAAGATGTTGCACACAAGGTTAGTAATAAAATAAGTGTTCTTTTCATATTTTAATTCGTAATTTAGCAGCAAAAGTAAACAAATTTTTTGAAATGAACAAATTTTATTACAAAAAAATTACTACCTTTGCACGCGGTAGTCAATCGGTCTGTCGCTCCCTGCGGGAGAGGAAAGTCCGGACAACACAGAGTGCCCCACCACCTAACGGATGGCTGTTCGCGAGAGCAGAGTAAGGTAGAAGAAAATAACCGCCCATCATTGGGTAAGGGTGAGAAGGTGAGGTAAGAGCTTACCGTCCGCTTGGCAACAAACGGAGCCGTGCCTCTTGGGGGTTGCAAGGTCATGTACACCGACGTATGTAGGGCTACTCGTCCGATGTCGGGGGGTAGACTGCTTGAACTTGTCGGCGACGGCAAGTCGAGATAAATGGCAGACATTCCAATTCGTTGGAATACAGAATCCGGCTTACAGATTGACTACTTTTTTTATTTTGCTTCTATCCAGGCGACGATTTCGTCGGAGTCAGGCAACGTTTTTGGCTCAAACGATTTGACTAATCGCCCCTGCTCGTCAATCAGAAATTTTTGGAAATTCCACGTTACCGGAGCATCTGCAATGCCGTTTTCAGCCTTCGAGGTCAGCCAGTGGTAGATGGGCGCGATGTCGTCGCCTTTGACCGAGATTTTTTCCATCATCAGGAAAGTAACACCGTAGTTGGCGGTGCAAAATTCCAGAATTTCCTCGTTGCTTCCCGGCTCCTCTGCGCCGAAATTGTTGGCAGGAAAGCCTACAATCACAAAATTCTTGTCTTTATACTTCGTATAAAGAGCCTCCAATTGCTTGTACTGTGGCGTCAATCCGCATTTGGAAGCCACATTCACAATCATCACTTTTTTCCCTCTGAGCGAAGCAAAGGAAAAATCCTGCCCCACGATGCTCTTCACCGTGAAGTCATAAACAGTTGCTGCGGAGGTCTGTGCGACCACCGATGACAGGCAAAACATTGCCACTAAGCCTAAAACAATCTTTTTCATACGAATAAATATTTAAATGTGAGAGGAGCGAAGCAATCCCGCAACGCTATCTGGAGCGAAAGACGGGACTCGAACCCGCGACCCCGACCTTGGCAAGGTCGTGCTCTACCAACTGAGCTACTTTCGCGTTTGCGACTGCAAAGGTAAAACTTTTTTTTCAATTGTGCAAACAAAATGGCATTTTTTTTTCAGTTTGCGCATAATTTCATTTTTCAAGACGTGAGCGCAACTTCCTGCCAGCTATGATAGGCATTTTGGACGGCAATCATGTTTTTCAAGCGTTGTTCGTACACCTCCCGCTCAATTGAGTTGATGCCCGGTGTGCGGAGAGTGTTGTTGATGCGAGTGTAATTGGCAATGCAAGCGACGAGAAAAGCATCTTTCGGCATTCCGTGGTGGCGATATTGGGGAAGATGTGGATATGTTGTTTCGGCGGCTTTGTAAAGCTCGGCATCTTGCAAGGTCTTGAGTGCGCGAAGGGCATCGTCAAAGCCTGCGACAGCAGCCGTCATACTTGCAAATACTCCGGGTTCAAGAGAACTGCAATACCGCAGTTCCTCTGTTAGATACGCATATTCCACAAGAATTAGGGTTTCAATGTCGTTGGCAACGTTGACAAACACTTCCTTGAAAACCATCAATGCAGACGACAGACCTGTTGAGAAAAGATGCAACCCCTCTTCCGTTTTACCCTCAACAGCAAGTCCCTTTCGACCTACGTCAATACTTTCCATGCTGAGGACAATCTCATCGAGTAAGCCAATCTTTTCCAAATTCTGCCTCCGCTTCTGACAGGTTATACTTCTGCTGAATTAAAAACTCCGGTCCGATTTTCTCTTTACAGAATTTCGCCATGTGAGGGGAGAGGGGGATTTGCCGCCGCACTCTGTCCGCTTCTTCCAATTGCCCTGCTGCTTTTAAGTCCAGACTTCTTATCGCCGTAGCAATTTTTTCCTGTAATGTCCATTCTTTATATGCCATAATTATTTAATAAAAATTGTGCCACAAAGGTACGGAATATTTTTGATAACTAAAATAATTATGGCAATGATTTTTATATTGGCAGAAAAAAAATCATAGCATACACCGCTAAAAGGAGGCTGTCGAAGCGGTCTAAAAAGCCGCCGTGCCCGGGCAGGGCATTGCCCGAATCTTTGATGTTCAGGGTGCGCTTGAATAGCGATTCTATTAAGTCGCCCCACACGCCCAAAAGGGCTACTAACAGTGCCATTGCCAGCCACTTATAGAGGTGGATTGATGGCTCGTAGCAGGCGAAGGCGAATGCCGACAATCCGGCGAAAACCAAGCCGCCCCAAAAGCCTTCCCACGATTTTTTCGGCGAGATGCGCTCAATGAGGCGGTGCTTGCCGAAGTTCATCCCGGTGAGGTAGGCGCCCGTGTCGTTTAGCCAGATGAAGACAAAGAGTGCCAGAAGGAAAATTGGGGTATAGCCGTCCCCTACCCCACTGAAAGCCACATAATTAAGCATCGACAGGGGCAGGGCAATGTAAATTTGTCCGAGAAAAACGGTTGCCAAATGGGCGATATGGTCGGAATTTTTGACATAGAGTTCTGCAACCAACACGCTTACAAGATATGCTAAATACAGTCCGAAAACCGCTGTGGAGAGCCACGCGTCGTTTGCAGCGACGAAACTTGCCGCAAAGAGTATTAACCCACCCACGCAGTGATGCAAACGATTGATTGATGCGCTTTTATGCACATTCAGCAAGCCGTAAAACTCCCACAGACAGCAGACTGTTACCAGTGCAAACAGTGCCCCAAAAGTGCAGGCACCGCCAAGGATGCTGCCCAAAATGACCAGCACATAAACCAATCCGGTGAGCGACCGCGTTATCAGATTTTTCATAAAGCGAGTGTTTTTTATCGTATTTTTTTAGAATTTATAATTAAACCCAAAACTGCAGACTTCGTTCAACTGCAAATAACGCCAATCGGGGTCGCGCACGATGCCGGGCGAATCGTCGAAGCGTCCGTAGAGATGGAAGCGCGTAGACAGGAAGCGATTGAGGCTCAGATTCAGTGTGTTTTCCGACTCCACCAGCACCTGCCCATAGTTGGTAAAGTATTTCAGACGTGACGTAAATGTGATTTGGCGATTAAAGTTGATGACCACGTTGGCATTCAGCGACGACCCAAAATAGACCAGATAATGCTTGCCCGCTTCAATCCCATAGCGCGCCGGGTCCACCTCGTCGTCGGAAACATACGTGTATTGCACCGCCAGCGGGGATATATCTGCCGACACCGTCGTTTTTTTGTACTTGTCCGCCGGGTCCTTTTTTTCATAGTAATATTTCATCCCCAAAATACCCATATTGATATTCAGTGGCGAAAAGAGTGAGCCGGTCCAGACGGAGGAGTTTTCGTTGTAGGCACGAAACAGGCGCGTCTTGATTTCCAAGTTCGTGGAATACGACCAATGATTGCTGGCTGCCAACCCAAAATCGCCATAATAGCGCACCAAATCTTCGCCAAACCGGGTGCCGTGCACGGTGTCGTTGGGATTGGTATACAGGCTTAATTTCCACTCAATGAAGTTGTTAAGTGAAAGTTTGTTTTTTTTGTAATTCGCCGTAAAATTTTGGACACTCTGCATATTCAGGTTTCCCACTCCGCCGTTATACCAGTTTGTAGAGAGGTAATTCTGCGAAAATTGCAACATACTGCTCCCGCTTGTTACCCAATACAGCCGCTTGGGCACGAAATGGGCATCAACCGTGCGTTTGTCCAATTCGTGTTCTACGGTAAAAATGTTGCGTAAAGAACTTGCTTCCAGCGGTTTCTCTTCTTCCACATACCCCGGCAAGTCGCTCATATCATACCGCGCGGCGGGCAGGTTATTGTTCCACAGGGCTGCGTGTTGCCCCTTTTTCTGCAAGTCCGAACGTTGCAGGAACGTCGTTACGGACAGGCACTGCAATTCCGAGAGGTTTGATTGGCTCCGGTTTGTGAGGACAGAATCCACCGTCAAGCCATCCATTTTCTTTGCCACAGTCAATGAAAAAGTATCTGCGGGCAAAGGCGTTTCGAGCGGAAACGCAAATTTCCCGTCAAAAATCAGCGGCATAAAAATGGGGCTGACAGGATATTCCGCCTGCGCGAAGCCCACCGCCGGAACAATCACCACCATACAAAGCAACAAATATATTTTCTTCATCATCTAAAACACCTGTTTAATTGGGTACAAAGGTACGAAAAAAAATTAGAAAAAACCTGTCAGGTCTCGAAGACCTAACAGGTTTAACTGCGAATTATGAATTAAAATCGGATATCCACGCCGCCCAGCACTACGATGCCGGGTAGCGGGTAGCCGCTATACATTTGATAGGAAGTGTTCGTTAAATTATCGCCGTTTATGAACAAATTCATCCACTCGGTTGCCTTGTAGGACACTTTGCAATTGAGCAAAGCATAATTCTCATAACCCTCCGGAATAATCGCTTCGGCGGGGACATCATAACCATCGTAAGTCGCTAAATATAAGTCGTTTACATATTGAAAACTTGGCGAAAGCGTGAATTTGTCTATTGCCCAATTGACACTGACAAAGGCTTTATGCTTCGGGGCTGCCGGAAGTTTGATGTCCGATTTCAGAAAACTGTAATTTCCCGCCACTTTCAACGTCGGCAACACCTGATACGACACGGCAAAATCAATGCCTTTATTCGTAAATTCACCACTGTTGGAATTTAAACCGCCGTATGACTCCGGTCCGACTATCATATTTTTGCCCTTGACATAAAAAGCGGTTAATTCAAATTGTAATTTATGGTTTAATAGCGACTGCAAATAAGAAATATCAAAATTATTCATCTCTTCCGGCCTCAAGTTGGGATTTCCACCGCCTCCCCATGCCATTGGATTAAACATATCTTGAATATTTGGACTTCTAAAACCTTTACTTGCCGATGCCTTGAACGTAGTTTGCGGATTGAGTTGGTATGCAATGCCACCCTGAGGTACCCACTCATTGCCATAGCCTTCGTTATTTTCCAAGCGAATACCGGCGTGCACGGTTAATTTGTCAAACAGTGTTTGTTGCACAACGGCATAACCGGCAAATTCATTTACCTTTTTATCCTCAAACCACACATCCGTTTCTTTTCCGTCAACTTCATTCCAAGCCCTTCCTCCCCATTGTTTGGCATCCACTCCAACCGTAAATAAATTGCCGTCAATCAAACGGAACGATTCATATAAAGCAATGCCGCGATTAAAATCGCTTAATTTGAAAAAAGATGTTTGCTCTGCCGGAATAGAGGTTGGAGTAGTGTGTCCGTCATTTATTTGGTGCCGCCCATCGTTGTAAAATGCCTGAATGGAGCCGCTCATTTTTTCGTATTTGTTATTGACGGCGACAGAAAAGGTGGAACGCAGGGCTTTTGCCCAATTTTCAAACATCGGCAAGGTGGTGGTGCCCGGATTATTCACTTTGAAATCGGCAACAATGGCACTGCCCGAAACATTCCAATTGTCTGAAATTTCGTAGCCCAATTTGAGGTAGCCATTATTAATATAAAATGCCGAATTGTCGCGCTCGCCGTCTGTTTGGTCATGATTTAACGACACGTAGGCATTAAATTTATCTTTCTTGTAGCCGGCATTCGCGGCGGCTTTCCACGTATCATACGAGCCGTACATCAAGCGACCGCGCCCGTGAATACCGTCTACGGTGGCTTTGCGCGTAATCACGTTAATCACGCCCCCCATCGCGTTGGAGCCGTAGAGCAATGAGCCGGGACCGCGGATGACTTCTACCCGCTCGGCATCCGAAGTTACATAAACATCGGCAATCGAATGACCGAAAAGTCCCGCCCACATCGGTTGTCCGTCGAAAAGCATCAATACTTTATTGCCATCGCCCACGCCATGTATCGTTACCGTGCCTGCCGAACCTGCGTTGATGCCGTAACCGGTTACGCTGCGTTCGGTTACAAACAACCCCGGCACCTGCTCCGACAAGACGGACAGGACGCCCGTTTCGGTGCTCGCATCCAGCGTTTCGCGATTGACGATGGAGATGGTCAGCGGGATTTCGCCGCGATTGACCTCCGTTTTGGTGGCAGACACCACCACTTCGGTCAAAAAAACCGTGTCGGCAGCCGTTGCGTCTGTTATGTTTTCGGCAAAAAGGGCAGGCACTCCTGCCAATAAAAGGGCAGAAACAAGCACTGAATTTCGTTTCATATTCATTTATTTTTAAAAATTTCGGCAAAGGTATAAAATAATTCGTCATTTATAATTCATAATACACAAATATTTACTACTTTTGTGCAGAATTATGTTTATTTACTTTTTATGGACACAACACAGGAACATATCAATTACAGCAAGGCGTTTACTTGCGTGCCGGCAAATTTGTTTGAACCGGAGAAGAAAGCATACTATCTGCAATTTCTGTTTTCCGACGAATGCGGTATAATTCTGCATCAATACATTGCAGATGAGCAGATTGTGTTGCTTCACGTGATACCGAAATCGGAGTATGATGCCGCGAGAAGGGAAAATCCCGACTGCCTGTTCACACACTATATGGCGGAACTTATCAACCACTATTTTGAGCAGGACAATTTGGTGGGCGGCAATCAAATGGTGGTCAATATGACCGAAACGGGCATCGATATTCTGTGTTTTTCCGGCAAAAACCTGCTGCTTGCCAACCATTTCGACTGCACCTCAACGGCTGATGCGGTCTATTTCACACTCAACGTGTGGAACCAATTGCACTTCGACCCCCTGCAAGACAGCCTCTGCCTCATCAACAACAACGAGGCTCTGCGTCGGCATTTGCAAGACTATATCTGTAACGTGATTGTCTGATGCAACACTCAACAACCGCACTCCGATTGGCATTTATCGGCTTTTTCGCCTGCTGCTACAACATCAAGGCACAGACCATCTTAGACACGGTGGTGGTGACGGCGGCGGCGCGTCCACAGGGCACGATGATGGAGAATATCCCCACCGGGCAAGGCAGGCGGTCGGTGGATGCCACCGGCGGGAGCATCGAATCGCTGGTGATGACGGCGGGCACGGGCGTGTTTTCGAGCAACGAACTGAGCACACAATATGCAGTGCGCGGCGGCAATTACGACGAGAATATGGTCTATGTGAACGGCATGGAGGTCTATCGCCCGCTGCTGGTGCGCAGCGGTCAGCAGGAGGGGCTGAGTTTTATCAACCCCGACTTGACGCAATCCGTGCAGTTCTCCTCCGGCGGATTTGATGCGTGCTACGGCGATAAACTGTCGTCGGTGCTGGACGTAACCTACAAAAAGCCGAAAAAGACCGAAGGCGGATTTATGGGCAGTATGCTCGGCGGCAGTGCCTATTTTGGAAACACGACGGGCAAATTTTCCTAAATCACAGGCGTGCGCTACAAACGGGGCACCACCCTGCTGAATACCTTGGACACCAAAGGCGACTATAATCCGGTGGCAATGGATGCGCAAACCTTTATGGCATACACCGTTACGAAAAAACTCTCGCTCAACGTGCTGGGCAATTATTCGCACAATACCTACGATTTCAACCCCGGCAATCGGGAAACGTCTTACGGCACGATAAACGATTCCAAAAAGTTTGAAGTGGCTTTCGACGGGCAGGAAAAAGACCGCTTCAATACGCTGTTTGGGGCGGCAACCCTGAAATATGACTATGCCGACCGCGCGAATATTTCGCTGCAAGTGTCCGCTTTTCAGTCGCGCGAACAGGAGGCTTACGACATCACGGGCGAATACTGGATTAGCAATGTGGTGGGGCAGTTTCAGGAAACCATCGGCACAGGGCTGTTTCACGAGCACGCGCGCGACCAACTGCACGCGACGGTATATAATGTTGCCCTGCTGGGGACGGTGGAGCGGGGGATGCACACCCTCCGCTGGTCGGCAGGGGTGCAAAAAGAGGACATCAAAGACCGCATCAACGAATGGGAATTGCGCGACTCGATGGGCTATTCCGTGCCGCAGAACGATGAATATCTGCGGGTGCTCTCCAATCTGTTTTCGCATAACAATCTATCGTCCAATCGTTTATTTGCCTATTTGCAGCATTCGTATCGCTTGAATTTGGACGCAGGCTTGCTTGGGCTGACGACCGGCGTGCGTGCCGGTTATTGGGATTTCAACGATGAATTGCTGATTAGTCCGCGCGTCTCGCTGAGTTTTATTCCGGCTGCTCATCAGCAGTTTAAGTTTCGGTTGGCAACGGGGATTTACTATCAGCCGCCCTTTTACAAGGAGTTGCGACAAATTCGCACCGATGAAACCGGCAATGGTGTGGTGGTGCTCAACAAAAACATTAAGTCGCAACGTTCCATCCACCTTGTGGCGGGCGGCGACTACACGTTTCGGCTGGACGACGGGCGACCGTTCAGGCTCACTACCGAACTGTATTACAAGAAGTTAGACAACCTGATACCGTATTATTTAGACAACGTGCGCGTGTGGTATGCCGGCGAAAACCGGGCGCACGGCTACGCGATGGGGGTGGATGCCAAATTTTTCGGACAATTCGTGCCCGGCACCGACTCGTGGGTAGGCTTTTCGCTGATGCAAGCCCAACAATTCATCAACGGCAAGCGCGTGGATATGCCCACCGACCAACTTTACAACTTCACCCTGTATTATACCGATTTGATGCCCGACCTTGAGCGGTTGCAATTCAACTTGCGTGCCATTTGGGCGCAAGGGCTGCCTTTCAGCGCGCCGGGGAGGGAATACGAGGCGAATTTCCGCGCCCCCGCCTACCGCCGCATCGACGTGGGCTTGACCTACCGCCTGACCACCCACATCTGGCTGGGCGCAGATGTCTTCAACCTGTTTGACATTGGCAATGTGAGTTCCTATTCGTGGTTCACAGACGTTTCGGGCGTGCAAAATGCCGTGCCTGACAGGCTCACGGGGCGGCAGTGGAATTTTAAGATTTTGGCGGGGTTTTGAAATTTTTTTTGTGCATATCTGCAATCATACCGCTAATTTATGAAAATAATTGCCAAAACGTTTGCAAATACGAAAAGGATGTTGTACCTTTGCACCGGAAAACAAAAATATAATTTATGGAAGCAGCTGTTTTAAATGTACCATTTAATCCTGTTCAACAGCATTTGTTGAAAATGTTTTCGGTTACGAAAAGAGAGGATGACTTAAAAGAATTGCAGTCGGTGTTGTTTGAATACTATAAAAACAAAGTTACAACGCAGACTGATGAATTTTGGGAAAACAACCATTTGGATAGCACCAAAATGGAAGCAATTATGCGTGGACACAACCGATTTTCAATCCAATGAAAATTGTTTTGGTATAGGCGTTTAGGTCGCCCCAATAATTTGCTACCTTTGTAGCATGGAAGAAAGGATAAAATTTATGGGAGTGAACTCAATCAATTTTTACAGACAGTTTCAAACAGATACAGATTGTTATCAATACTTGTCTGCAATCAAGTGGGAGATGGCTACCGGTGCAAAAAATGTGGTAACACGACATTTTGCAGGGGCAAACGACCTTATTCTCGCCGTTGTAACAAATGTAAATACGACGAGAGTCCAACGGCAGGAACGATGTTTGACAAACTGAAATTTTCCTTGCTGCTGGCATTTCATATTGTCTTTAAAATCAGCACAAAAAAGAAAGGCATGTCCTCTTTGGAACTATCACAAGAGTTTGAGTTGCGCCAAAAGACCTGCTGGGAGTTCAAGTGGAAAATACAACAAGCAATGGCAAGTAGCCGACAAAAACCATTAACAGGCGAAGTTCATGTGGACGAGTTTTTGATAGGGCAATATGAAGAAGGAAAGCAAGGACGTAGCCGCGATAGTAACAAACGATTGGTTGTTATTGCACTTGAAATCATTGACAGTGTGAGCGTAGGAAGGGCTTATGCACAAGTAATAGACCACGCTTGAAGTGATGAGTTCAGACCGTTTTTTGATGCATACATACGCAAGGATGCTCATGTGATAACTGATGAATGGACAGGTTATAAACCATTGAAGAATGAATATCCGCTATTAGAACAGTTCCCGTCCAATAAAGGAGCGAACATGAAAGAACTTCATAT
>BNTR01000029.1 GCA_025996755.1 Bacteroidia bacterium | reverse complement strand
GGGGTTTTCTTCGAGTTCCTGCACGATGCGGTCTTGCATTTCGAGGGTTGTCAGTTCCAGCAGTTTGACTTGCTGAATTTGCAGCGGCGACAGCTTCTGCTGCTGTTTGAGGGTCTGTTGTTGCCGAAGTGCCATCTATCGTTTTTATTTTTTTGCGCAAAGTTATGAAATAATTACGAATTATGAATTATTTTGTACCTTTGCAGTCCGTTATCGGATATATTTTATTAGAATATGAAAAAGAATACTGTACTTTGCAAAAAACTCGCAGCAGTTTTTATGAGTGTGTCGATGGGATTATTTTGTGCTTGCAGCTCGGATAATCAAGTGCCTGAATATCGGATACAGGCGGGTGTCGCCCGTGTAAGCGGTAAAGTTAGCGGGTCGCTCCCGTTTGAAATCAACGAGCAGACCGGAGCAATCGCGTTGAGCACCAATAACCCGTTGATTGCTTATGATATTCAGTACGACGCTACTATTCAGGCAGATGGAACATTCGTTTTGGACGTTCCGGTGGCTTGTACACATCTTGGTTACATCCGTTTTGATTTTTACGAAGGCTTTATTTATCTGTCGCCAGGTGATGAAACCCGATTGGATATTTCTTTTGCTAAGAATGGGGAAAAGCACATAAGTATGTTGAGCAACAGTCGTTTTACGGGAGATGATATGACAAATATTGTCAATGTTATGCTGGACTTTTTCACCAACGCACCAAGGGGAAGCGGCACTGTCATCATTCAGCCGGAAGAATTTAGCAAGGAAACGATGGAAAAAATCGAAAAGATGTCGGCAATGGTCAAAAGGCATACGGAACTGTCGGAAGCCGCCGGACAGTTTGTTACCAATTCGTTGAAGTTGATGTATGTCGTCAATAGTTTGTTTGCATACGAGGAGAGTATGCGTTCTCGCGACAAAGATGCCAATGAAGATGCCAAGGAGAAGAATGATTTCACGCCGCTCACGCCGGAAAAGTCTTACTATGCTTGTCTTAAACAGTTTGATTTGAACAATTCCGCGTATCTTTTTTGCGACTATTATTTTATGACAATGCAAGCCATTCTTAGCGATAAAGTCCTGAACATTCCGCCGATTGGCGATACGCCGATACCCGACTGGCTCAAAGAAGTGAAAGCGATTATTGCCGACTATATCGGCGCAGATACCGGTTTGTTTTACGATGTGCTGGCTGCAAATGCCTATTCCAAACAGTTTAAAGATGGGAAACTCTTGTCGGACAAGCAGAAAGAAAATATCCGGCACTATTACACAGAAAATACCTCTTTCGCTGAAATCTTGTTTGCAAGGGATAAAGACTTAGCCAAATAGACAAAAATGAGGGCAATCGAAATGAAAATAATAATGGCAGTGGCAGGCTTTTTCAGCCTGCTGCCGTCTGTTGGAAATGCACAGGAAATTTACGACCTGAAGCGTTGCCTGGCAACCGGTTTGGAGCGGAACTACGACATCCGCATTGTGCGTAACGAGCAGAAAATCAGCGAGAACAATGCCACAATCGGCAATGCGGGCATTTTGCCAACGCTCGACCTGAATGCCGGCTACACCGGCTCGCTGAACGACCGAACAGACATCTCGGCGGAGGGCACCCCCACCGACATCACCGGTATCTTCAATCAGGGCGCAAACGTGGGCGTGAGCCTCAACCAAACGATTTTCGACGGCTTTCGGATGCAAACGGAATATGACCGCCTCAAAGAACTTCAGCGGAAGGGCGAAATTGCAACCCGCCTCGCGATAGAAAACCTGATTGCCAACCTCACGGCGGAGTATTACAACCATGTGCACCAACGGCTACTGCTGGCAAATCTGAAATACGCGCTTGCACTGTCCAACGAGCGGCTTCGGGTGGTGGACGCGCGCTATGGCATCGGGTCAGGCTCGCGCTTGGAGTTGCAGCAGGCACGGGTGGATTTCAATGCCGACAGTTCGCGGCTCATCCGGCAGGTGGAGGTGGTAAACACCTCGGCAATCATCCTGAACCAATTGATGGCGGTGGAAGATGTGGCTCAAAAAATCAGCGTGCCCGATGCCGTGATTGAGCCGAATTTGTTGCTAAACGAGCTGTCGCTGTGGGAGAAAACGCTGGCGACCAACGCACGCCTCCTGTTGGCACAGAAAAATAAAACCTTGAGTGCGCTGGACTTGAAAGCCGTCCAAAGCCGCTATTATCCTTACCTGAAAATGAATGCGGGATATGGCTACACCGCCAATTTTTACGACGTACCCCCCGCCACGCTCAATCGACAAAACACCCTGGGGCTTAATTATGGACTGACGCTCACTTTTCCGATTTTTGACGGAATGAATCGCCGGCGGGAGCAGAAAAACGCCCGCATAACGCTTCAAAACAGCGAATTGGAAACCGACCGGCTGGAATTATCCCTGAAAGCCGATTTTGCCACAATGTGGATGGCATACCAAAACAACATCGGCTTAACCAATCTGGAAAAAGAAAATCTGGTTGCCGCCCGCGAAAACTACGAAATCGCGATGGAACGCTACAAACTCGGCAACCTGTCGGGCATAGAACTCCGCGAAGCACAAAACAGCCTCCTCGAAGCCGAAGAACGCCTCCTGCAAGCGCAATACAACACCAAACTGTGCGAGATTTCCCTGATGCAGATTAGTGGGCAGGTGGGGGAATATCTATAGATGATATACAAAAACGAAAAATTGGGGTGCACGACAAATTTCCCTTTAAGCCCATCTGTTCGCCGGAAAGCGTAACAGACGAAACAAAATCGCAGAATATGGCTTTATTTTGATGCATTTGCCCTGCCCACTTGGGTTAAATCCGTGTCTCGCAGGGACAGAATGTGCATAACCGTGGGTGGAGCGAAGCGTAACCCACGATTTAAGCATAATATCGCCTCTGCGAGGCTAAAAAAAATTGCTCCTCAAAAAGAGAGTTAACTAAAATTATTTGGTGAATTTTAAAATAATTTCTTACCTTTGTTGCCGAAAAATGAAAAGATGCAATAAAAAATGAAAGAATAGAATTATAAAATATTGATAACAGGGCTTTTAGCTCTTATTCTCGCAAATAACGAAATCTGGTAAATTTCACTCGAGAATAAGTGACGAAGGTTCGCGCTGGAAGGCGTGAGTTTGTTCGTAACTTATTTGAGTGAAAAGGTTTACCAGAGCCAGTTATTTGCAAATAAGGCATTACAGGGCGGTTTCACGCTTTTAGCTTGCCGATGAGTTTAAGAGTTTAGGGCATAAACTCTTAAACAAGATGAGAAATAAAATTTTAAAAGTTCATACGAAGAACATATAGTTAGCCACATCAGGGATTATTTCCTTGGTGTGGTTTCTCGCGTTTTTGTCATTGCGGGATAGACCCGCAATCCCATCAATACATAAAGTTCAAAAAAATTAAATTAAAATACATTTTTAAAATTATTTAGTATGAAAAAGAAAAATTTCTTTAGTTTTTGTGCCGCCGCGGCGGTGTGCTGCTTGGGCACAGGTAGCGTAACAGCAGCTACCTCGTACACTCTGACGGGGAGTGGTGATAACCTCACTCTCACCATTACCGGTACGGGGGCAATGCCGGATTATTCGTCCGACACTCGCGCACCTTGGTATTCTTCCAGCACGTCTATTACGACAGTGGTCATAAACAGTGGCGTTACAAGCATTGGAAGTCAGGCTTTTTGGGATTGTGATGGTCTTACCTCCGTTACCATTCCTAACAGCGTGACAAGCATTGAAGATTGGGCTTTTGCCGGTTGCAGCGGTCTCACCTCCGTCACCATTCCTAACGGCGTGACAAGCATTGGAGATGATGCTTTTTCCTTTTGCACCAATCTTACTGCAATCAACGTGGACATAGGCAACACGGAATATAGTTCGGTAGATGGTGTACTTTCCAACAAAAATCAGAACTCGTTATTGAAATGTCCAGAGGGAAAACAAGGTACTTTTACCATTCCTAACAGCGTTACAAGCATTGAACGTTATGCTTTTCGAGATTGCCGTGGTCTAACCTCCGTAACTATTCCTAACAGCGTGACAAGCATTGGATTGGGTGCTTTTTCCAGTTGCAGCGGTCTTACCTCCGTTGACATTCCTAACAGCGTGACAAGCATTGAGGATTATGCTTTTTCCAGTTGCCACGGATTAGAATCGGTTAGTGTAGCGTGGTCTACTCCGCTCAACATTTCCGGCTTTTATTATTATAATAGCGTATTTAATTTTGGGAATGGTGAATTTCAGGTTCGTCCTAATAGCGTGCAACTCATCGTACCCGAAAGTGCAGCTGCCGCTTATGCAGCTGCTGACGAGTGGAAAGATTTTTACATCGCAGGCACAGAATCACCCATCATAGCAAGCGGCACTTGCGGAGACAATCTCACATGGGAACTCAAGCTCCGCACCCTCACCATTAGTGGCACAGGGGCAATGAGCAACTTTCTTGTGTCCGATGGTGCCGGTGCGACTACGCCGTGGTATTCTGCCAACACTGTCATTAAGACGGTGGTCATCGACGCGGGCGTTACAAGCATTGGAAACGGTGCTTTTTACGATTGCCGATATCTTACCTCCGTTACCATTCCCGAAAGCGTTACAAGCATTGGGGAACATGCTTTTTACGCTTGCTTTTATCTTACCTCCGTTGACATTCCTAACCGTGTGACAAGCATTGGAACTGGTGCTTTTGGCTATTGCAGCGGTCTTACCTCCATTGACATTCCTAACAGCGTGACAAGCATTGGGGATTATGCTTTTTACGATTGCAGCAGTCTTACCGGTGCGTTGACTATTCCTGACGACGTGACAAACATTGGATGGGGTGCTTTTTATGGTTGCAGCGGTCTTACCGGTGCGTTAACCATTCCTGACGGCGTGACAAGCATTGAAACTCAGACATTTTATGGTTGCAGCGGTCTTACCGGTGCGTTGACCATTCCTGACGGCGTGACAAGCATTGAGAAAAAGGCTTTTTACGATTGCAGCGGTCTTACCTCCGTCACCGTTCCTAACAGCGTTACAAGCATTGGAGAGTCTGTTTTTTACGGTTGCAGCAGTCTTACTGCTGTTATTTGCCTTGCTACTACTCCCCCATCATTAGACAATTCTAATTTTGGTTCGGTTAGTATCGATACGCTTTATGTGTCTGCCGGTTCATTGAATGACTATCAAAACGACCCCAGCTGGAGTAGCGAATTTAGCAAAATAATCGCTCTCACAAGCGGAACTGCAATCAAGACAATGAGCAGAGACAAAATTGCACTCAATACCACTTCAAACGGTGTCGTCTTCGAAACGAAAGAGGCGACACTTGTGTCTGTATTCAACATTGCAGGGCAAAAAGTCTATCAATCAGTTGTCAATGGCAGTGAAGAAATTCGGTTGAATAAAGGGGTTTATATTGTGAGAGTAGGTAATGAGAGCCGAAAAGTGATTGTAAAATAAAAAACAAGTGGCAACGATAAACAGGTTGTCACTTATGAACGAAAAAATTAAAATACATTTTAAAAATTATTTAGTATGAAAAAGAGAAATTTCTTTAGTTTTTGTGTTGCAGCGGCGGTGTGCTGCTTGGGCACAGGTAGCGTAACAGCTGCAACCTCGTATACTTTGACGGGGAGTGGTAATAACCGCACTCTTACCATTACCGGTACGGGGAAAATGGAGGGTTATCGCTTGGAGGTACTGCCCAATGGTACTGAAACTAACACCGCGCCTTGGTATTCTTCCCGCGCGTCTATTAAAACAGTGGTTATAAATAGTGGTGTTACAAGTATTGGGATTCAGGCTTTTTACGGTTGCAGCAGTCTTACCTCCGTTACCATTCCTAATAGCGTTACAAGCATTGAGACTATGGCTTTTTACGGATGCAGCGGTCTTACCTCCGTTACCATTCCTAATAGCGTTAGTCAGATTAGTCGGAAAGCTTTTCGCGATTGCAGCACACTAACTACTGTCAACTTCAATGCCACATATTGTTCAATAATGGGGAGTTCTGATGAACCTGTGTTTAGCAATTGCCCGGCTTTGCGGACAGTAAATATAGGAAACAATGTTACATGCATTGGGAAATATGCTTTTTACGGATGCAGCGGTCTTACCTCCATTACCATTCCTAGTAGCGTTACAAGTGTTGGAGAGCGTGCTTTTTACGGTTGCAACACACTAACTACTGTCAACTTCAATGCTACAAATTGCACAACGGGGGGTTATAGTGTGTTTAGCAATTGCCCGGCTTTGCGTACAGTAAATATAGGAAACAATGTTACAAAAATACCAGATCGTGCTTTTTCCGGTTGCAGCGGTCTTACTTCCGTTACCATTCCTAATCCTAACAGCGTTACAAGCATTGAGGATTATGCTTTTTCCGGATGCAGCGGTCTTACCTCCATTACCATTCCTAACAGTGTTACAAGCATTGGAGAGGGTGCTTTTTACGGATGCAGCGGTCTTACTCTTACCTCCATTACCATTCCTAATAGCGTTACAAGCATTGGGGATTATGCTTTTCGCGATTGCAGCACACTAACTACGGTCAACTTCAATGCTACAAATTGCACAAAAATGGGAAGTCCTGCTCGTCCTGTGTTCAGCAATTGTCCGGCTTTGCGTACAGTAAATATAGGAAACAATGTTACAAGAATTCTATCTGGTGCCTTTCACAGTTGCAGCGGTCTTACCTCCGTTACCATTCCTAATAGCGTTACAAGCATTGAGGGAGGTGCTTTTTACGGATGCAGCGGTCTTACCTCCATCACCATTCCTAGTAACGTTACAAGCATTGGGGATTATGCTTTTTCCGGTTGCGGTCTTACCTCCATCACCATTCCTAGTAGCGTTACAAGCATTGAGGGATGTGCTTTTCGCGATTGCAGCACACTAACTACTGTCAACTTCAATGCTACAAATTGCACAACGATGGGGAGTTATAATAATCTTGTGTTTAGCAATTGCCCAGCTTTGCGTACAGTAAATATAGGAAACAATGTTACAAAAATTCCAGATTATGCTTTTTCCGGATGCAGCGGTCTTACCTCCGTTACCATTCCTAATGATGTTACAAGCATTGGAGAGGGTGCTTTTTCCGGTTGCAGCACACTAACTACTGTCAACTTCAATGCTACAAATTGCACAACAATGGGAGGTAATTATTATTCTGTGTTTAGCAATTGCCCAGCTTTGCGTACAGTAAATGTAGGAAATAATGTTACAAGAATTTCAGGTCAGGCTTTTTCCGGTTGCAGCAGTCTTACCGCTATCAATGTAGGTGCCGCCAATACACAATATAGTTCGATAGAGGGAGTAATGTACAACAAAAATAAGACCACTTTAGTTCGATATCCAGAAGGAAAACAAGGTGCTTTTACCATTCCTAATAGCGTTACAAGCATTGAGCAGTATGTTTTTTCCGGTTGCAGCGGTCTTACCTCTGTAACTTGTCTTGCTGCTACTCCACCGAGTATCGGGATTAATAATTTTACAGTTAGTGCCAATACGTTGTATGTGCCAGCATCCTCGCTAAGTGCCTACCAAGGCAATAGCGATTGGAGTAGCAAATTTAGCAGCATTCTTGCTCTTGTCACGCTCAACAAAACCACAGACACGCTTACCATCGGTGGCACAGTGCAACTCACGGCAATAGTTGCGCCCATTACGAGTAATCGCGCCGTTACGTGGAGTAGCAGCAACACGGCAGTGGCAACGGTAAACAGTAGCACTGGTTTAGTCTCGGCAGTTTCGGCAGGCAGTGCCACCATCACAGCCACCTCGCAGGATGGCGGCTACACTGCATCTTGTGAGGTAACGGTAAAGGCAAAGGCAAGTCAATCCATATCGTGGAGTCAAACGCTCTCCGCTTACTACGGTGGTAGTCCAATAACGCTTATCGCCACAACCAGCAGTGGTTTAACAGTGGACTATGCTTCCAGCAACACAGACGTAGCAACTATAAGTGGAAACACGCTTACTATTGTTGGTATAGGTTCATCTACCATCACGGCATCGCAGGCGGGCAATAACACATACAACGCGGCTACCAATGTAACAGAAACACTCACGGTGGCAAAAGCCGCAGGCACTTTTGTTAGCACATCTGCCGTAAATACTACTTACACAGCGGGTTTAACATTGGCAGATATTACATTACCCGCTAATTATGCTTGGCAAACACCCACTACTGCTGTTAATGCGGGGAATGGTCAGACATTTACCGCTATTTACACTGACCTCAGTGGCAACTATGAAGCGGCAGCGGGGAATGTTACGGTGAATGTGGCAAAAGCTACGCCCTCTGTAACTTATCCCACGCAAGCCACAGTGCAGTCCGGCGCAGCGTTGGCAACAGCAGTGTTCACGGGCGGGAGCAGTGACGTAAGTGGTGCGTTTGCTTTTTCGAGTGCAAGCACAATTCCTGCGCTCTCCAATAGCAACACCACCAACTATGAATTAGTATTTACACCTACAGACAGTGCTAATTACAATGCCACTACCAAACCGGATATGAAGGTAACAGTAGTTTCAAGCAGTGATGCGACTTTGAGTAGCCTTGCTGTAACGGGATATAGCATTTCGCCTGCGTTCGATGCAAACACCACTGTTTATACGCTCACCGTTCCCAATGGTGTGAATAGCGTTACCATTGAGGCAACGACAACTGATAGTAAGAGCGTAACCGGCACGGGTAGTAAGTTTATCGCTGTAGGCGAAAATCCGTTCACTATCACCGTAACCGCAGAGGATGGTGCTACCACCAAAGAGTATTTGCTCATCGTAACCCGTCAAGAGGCAAATGCAGCATTGAGTAGTAATGCAAGTTTAAGCACACTTTCGGTAGAGGGCTATGCTATTTCACCGATGTTTGATGTGGATATACTTGGTTATACGCTCACCGTGCCAAATGCTGTAAGTAGCATTACCATTAACGCCACCAAAGCGGACAGCAAGGCGAGTGTAGCAGGTGTTGGCATAAAGCCCATTGATGTGGGTAGTATTGAATTTGCCGTTGTGGTAACTGCTGAAGATGGTGCGCAAAAAATCTATACCATCACCATTACCCGCGAGGCAGAAAATTCTGCCACTGCCGTAGCAACACAAAACATTATCTCGCTGCAAATCTATCCCAACCCTGTCCGCGACTGGATGACCATCGTCAGCGATGAGTGGAATGTGGGGGACAAGGTAAAGATTTACAATCTGGCAGGCGCGTTGGTAGAGGCAACACATGTGTCACCCCTACAAGGCAACACCACCACCATTGACATAGCACATTTGCCGGCAGGCATATACATTGTGAAGGTGGGGAATAAGTCGGCTAAGGTGGTGAAGAAGTAGTCTGAACCACGATTTTAGTAAGATTTTCAAGATTAACAAGATGGAGGATTGGCAGGATTTTTTTGGAATCCTGCTAATCCTCAAAATCTTATTAAAATCGGGTGCACCCCTCCTAATTGTGCTTTTTTGTCGCCGAATAGTGAATAGTGAGCACCCCCGCCTCGCGCAGGTGTTTTTTTATGTCCGTCACAAGCCCCATCGGGGTGCTTTTGTCTATTTTGAGGATGCTCATCAGTTGGGGGCGGTCGGGCTCCGGCACCGTGGCTTTCAAGGTGCGCAACTTGTCCGGCAATTGCTCCAATGCGATGATTTCGTTGTTTAATTGAATCCTTGACGCACCGGCATTGCGGGATTGACCCGCCAGCTCTTGACCCGCCATGATGTGGATAATCAGCGACCTCTCCTGCAATTTTTGCAACTCGGTGGCGGTCGGCAAATCAATTTTCACCCTGTTGGGCATGGTCTGAAAGTGGGACGTAATCATGAAAAAAAACAGGACGGTGAAAACCAAATCGGGCAGAGAAGCCGTGTTGATTTCAAACGACATCTGCTTTTTGTTGCGGCGAAAACGGCTCATGGCGCGCCTCCTTTCAGTTCTGTTTCGGAAATGTGCATCGGATAAATCACGCGGAGGGTGTCGTTGGCTTCGCGGCGCAGTTCGTTGTAGGCGGCGGTCAGTTCGTTCAGCACGTTCAGGTAACTTTCGTAAGTTGCCTCGCGACTGATTTTCAGGTTGATGACGTGCTTCGTGGGGTCTTCGGGCAAAAAATCGGCGTGATTGGGATTGGCAATGAAGGTCTTGCTCAGCGTGCGGAGGTTGCTGATGTCAAACGCCGCATTGTCGTAAATCAGTTGGCTGTTTTCGTCAATCGTGAGTTCCAACAGGTTGCGTTTCAGGATGTCGGTGCGCTGTTTGAGGGCATTTTCCGCCGCCGCCGCGTCCATCCGCCGATAAATGCCCGTGAGCGAGTCTAACGAACTTGTTATCAGGAAGAACACGAGCAACAAAAACGCAATATCAGCCGAAGCACTGGAATTGATGCCCGGCTTCGACCGTCGCCTTTTGTTAAATGTGAATCCTCCGGCTGCCATTGTTGCTGTTTATTTATGCAATTGCTTGTGAATTTTCGCCTCAATAGCCGCCTGCACCGGCACCAGCGGCAGGCGCAGCACGTTTTCGCAATAGCCCATCGCGGCGAGGAGGCATTTCACGCCGGCGGGATTGCCGTCGGCAAACAGCAATGCCGTCAATTCGGAAAAGCCCTCGTGAATGGGCTGTGCCTGCTTGAGGTTGCCCTCTAATGCGAGGTGCACCATTTGGGCAAATTCTTTGGGGAAGGCGTTGCCGAGCACCGATGTTACGCCCACGGCTCCTGAGGCAATCAGCGACAGTGCCAAACCGTCGTCGCCGGAGATGACTTGGAAGCCTTCGGGTTTTTGTGTGAGAATCCGGTTGATTTGCTCGGTGTTGCCCGACGCCTCTTTGACGGCGACGATGCTGTCGCAGGCGTTTGCCAACCGCAGGCAGGTGTCGGCAGTCATATTGGCACCCGTCCGTCCGGGCACGTTGTAGAGCACGAGCGGCAGTTTGCTTGCCTCCGCCAATGCCTTATAGTGCTGATAGATGCCCTCTTGCGACGGTTTATTGTAGTAGGGGACAACGGACAGGATGGCGTCCACGCCCGTAAAATCCTCTGTTTTAAGGCGTTGCACCAATGCGGCGGTGTTGTTGCCGCCCAATCCTACGACAATCGGCCTTTTTTTATTTACCTGTGCGACCACCGCTTGCACGATTCGGGTCTGCTCGTCCAATGTCAGGGTAGGGGTTTCGGCGGTGGTGCCGAGGACGACCAGATAGTCCGTTCCGGCGGTTAGATGCAGTTCCACGAGCCGCGTGAGCGCGGAAAAATCTACTTGACCGTCTGCACGAAAAGGAGTTATCAGGGCTACTCCCATCCCACTGAGGTTGATTTTTTTCATCTGTTTCGTTGTTCTAAAATTATTTTTTAAAGGCGCGTTCCATATCGCGCCGGTCGTCTTTTTCGCGGAGGGATTGGCGTTTGTCGTAGAGTTTTTTGCCTTTGGCAACGGCGATGACCACCTTGACCAAGCCTTTTTCGTTGAGAAACATCTTGGTTGGGATGATGGTGTAGCCGCTGTTTTTAGACAGTTCTTCGATTTTTTTCAACTCCTTGCGGTTGAGCAGCAACTTACGGTCGGAGCGCGCAACGTGGTTGTTGTAGGTACCATAAAAATACTCGGCGATATACATCCCGCGCACCCACAGTTCGCGATTGACAAACAGGCAAAAACAATCCACCAGACTGGCTTTGCCAAGCCGAATAGACTTGATTTCCGTGCCCGTGAGCACGATGCCTGCCACATAAGTCTCAATAAATTCGTAGTCGAATGAGGCTTTTCTGTTCTTTATGACGATATTATTGTTGATACCAATAAATTTTTGATGGATTGCCGCTAAAACTTCTCCAAGCATTTTCACCTTCGCCACCCACAAAATATTTCACGTTGAGGGTGATGTATGGAAATGTCGTATCGGTTTCTTTAAATTCAGGAAACCACTCTCTCGAAAGCTCAAATACGTGCCACCCTCTATCCAGATAGGTTGTAACCCCGCTTGCCGACTCACTGCTGCTTGTCATCAGATAGGCATCGTAGGTGTATTCTGCCGTTTTGACCAATTCCAAGCGATATTCCACCTCCTGATTTTTAAACATTTGATGGATAAATACCACGAAGAGTTTGTTTTTCAGCATACAAACCGGCATATAATCCGTCATTGGAAACGTGAACCCTGTCGTATCAGGCTTTTCCTCTTCAATTAGAGTTGCCGGCGAGTGCTCAATCTTGATGGTAACTTTTAAATCCTCAGCCGAGAGGATGCCCTCGGTAGCATAGAGCGGCTGATTATCAGAATCCAACTTAAAATCAATCAGCACACAATCGCCCACATCTAACTTGGAGCCGACGTAATGGATTTCTCCATACGGGGTGGCTAATGTTGGACGACCTGAAGTGTGCTCGCCCATCACAGCGGGTATATCAACGAATGTTTGTGTGTTTGAGCCTTCGCCTCCAAGGCAGCCTGTTAAGCCTAAAGCGGCACACAGCATAACCAAAGCACTTTTTTTAGACTTTTTTGTGAAATTTTTCATATTACATTATTTTTTTATTTGATGCAAAGGTACGCATTTTTTTTCACATTTTTTTTTGAGTGGCTATTTTTGTGCGGTTTTTGCTAAATTATAGCATTATTTTGTTAAGCCCTTTGCCCACCGCCCAATAACCTCCGGGAAATGCCGATATTCCAGCGCATGCACTTTCGCGGCAACTTCATCTGCCGAGTCGGTCGGCAAGACGGGGCAGCGCGCCTGAAAAATGATTGTCCCTTCGTCGTAATGCTCGTTGACTGCGTGAATGGTGATGCCGCTTTCCGTTTCGTGATTGGCTACCACCGCCTCGTGGACGTGCGACCCATACATCCCTTTGCCTCCGAACTTCGGTAGCAGGGCAGGGTGAATGTTGATGATGCGGTCAGGAAACGCTTGCAGCAGGCTGGCGGGCACTTTCAGCAAAAAGCCTGCCAACACGATGCCGTCGATGGCGTATTGCTGCAACAACCGCAGCACGGCACCATTCTCGAAGTCCGCCTTGCTAAACGTGAACGACGGCACGCCCAATTGGCGGGCGCGCTCGTGCACAAAAGCATCCGCCCGATTGCTCACGATAAGCGGAAACTCAATGTCGGTGGCGTTTCTGTCTCGAAAATGGGTGATGATATTTTCGGCATTGGAGCCACTGCCGGAGGCAAACAGTGCGATTTTCATCTCTCCACAATCTGCAGCAAATTCCCCTCAATATCCAAAAAATTGCGGATGCGCCCGCCTCCTACTGCTTCAAACTCAGCTGTTTCCCAGTGCACTTGGTGCTTGTCTAAGGCTGCTACTGCTTTGTCGAAGTCGCTTACCCGCAGTGCCAAGTGCGACCAACCTTTGGTGCTTACGGTTCGCACCGGGGGCGGGGTGCCGTCTTCCGGCATCATTTCGATGTTGGTGCCGTCGGGGGCTTTGATGATGAAGATGGGCTTATCTGTCTGTGCTATAACCTCATAGCCTAACACATCGCAGTACCATTTTGTTAATGCAACCACGTCTTTTGCTGCCAAAGCAGGGTGGTCAATTCCAAGAAATACTTTTTTCATTCGTTTATAAATTTAATTTTTAATACTCTCATTTATGCGACCACAAAGGTAATCAAAAAAAATGATTTGCAGATTTGTTGATAACTTTTTCTCTCGAAAAAAAGCGGCGATTTTTCTTTCATTAGTGCCACATTCAGAAGCAAATAGCGCGATTTTTTTTCGGCTTACTTTGGGGCGGTTGCACATTTTTTCGAGTTTTGTGCAATTTTTATGTTAAAAAATTTGTTTATTTCAAAAGAAGTCCTTACCTTTGCCCCCGCGAAAGCAAAAATATTTACTAATTAAAAATTTAAAATTATGTCAGAAATTGCAGAAAGAGTAAAAGATCTTATCGCAGACAAGTTGAGCGTTGAGAAATCGGAAGTTACGCCGGAAGCGAACTTCATCAACGATTTGGGTGCCGACTCTTTGGACACCGTGGAGTTAATTATGGATTTCGAAAAGGAATTTAGTATGAAACCTATCCCCGATGATGTGGCGCAAACCATTCAAACGGTAGGTAATTCAATTGATTACATCGAAAAGCATGCTAACGAAGCATAATGATGCAAGGGGCGTGAAATAATCGCGCCCCTGCATTAAATTTTTAACGCTATGGAACTAAAAAGAGTAGTTGTTACGGGCTTGGGAGCCATCACCCCGCTCGGGAAAAACGTGTCGGAGACATGGGATTCCCTGCTCAAGGGGGTGAGTGGTGCCGGGCCTATCACTTTGTTTGATGCCTCCAAATTTAAAACCCATTTCGCGTGTGAGGTAAAAGGTTTTGACCCGAATGAGCACTTTGACCGCAAGGAAGCCCGAAAAATGGACCGTTATGCCCAATTCGCCGTCGTTGCGGCAAGAGAAGCCGTAGAAGATTCAGGGTTAGACAACAAAAAGACCGACCGCGACCGTGTGGGGGTGATTTTTTCTTCCGGCATCGGAGGAATTGGGACGTTTGAACAGGAGGTTGGCTATTATTATCAAAATGAGGAAAACGGACCGCGCCTCAATCCGTTTTTCATTCCTAAAATGATTAGCGACATCGCGGCAGGGCATATCTCTATGGAATTTGGCTTCCGCGGACCGAACTTCGGGACGGTGTCGGCTTGTGCCTCATCCACCACCGGTGCGATTTCCGCTTTCGATACCATTCGCTTGGGAAAAGCCGACGCAGTGGTTACAGGAGGTGCCGAAGCCGCCATCACCATTTCCGGTGTCGGCGGGTTCAACGCCATGAACGCCCTCTCGGTGCAAAACGACTCCCCTGAAACGGCTTCACGTCCGTTCAGTGCAAGTCGCGACGGCTTTGTGATGGGCGAAGGCGGCGTGGCACTCATCTTCGAGGAATTGGAACACGCCCGCGCGCGCGGCGCAAAAATCTACGCCGAAATAGTCGGCGGAGGTGCTTCGGGCGATGCCTATCACCTGACGGCTTCGCATCCGGAAGGCTTGGGAGCCAAGTTGGTGATGAAATCAGCCCTGAAAGATGCCGATATGCAGCCTTCGGAGATAGATTATATCAACGTCCACGGCACGTCGACGCCTGTTGGCGACCCTTCGGAAGTGAAAGCGATTAAAGAAGTGTTCGGCAAGGATGCTTACAATTTGAATATCAGTTCGACCAAGTCGATGACCGGTCACATGCTCGGCGCAACAGGTGCGTTTGAGGCGATGGCGTGCATTTTGGCGGTGCAAAACGACATCGTTCCGCCCACCATCAACCACGCGGCGGGCGACGACGACCCCGAATTGGATGCCAAGTTGAATTTCACGTTCAACGTAGCCCAAAAACGGACGGTGAATGCTGCCCTATCCAACACTTTCGGGTTTGGCGGACACAATGCCTGCGTGATAGTCAAGAAATTCGTGAAATAATGTGAAAACATTTTTGAAACACATAAGGCTCTTTTTTCATCCGAAGAAAGGGCTTTATTTTGCTCTATATCAGATACTTGGATTCTTCCCCGACGACCTCGCCTACTACGAGGAGGCTTTGCGACACAAATCGTATTTCAACAACGAAAGGCGCAACCGGCGAACAATGCACGACAACGAGCGGCTGGAATTTCTGGGCGATGCGGTCTTGAACGCCATCGTGGGCGACATTCTCTTTAAAAAATTCCCGTCCAAAAATGAGGGCTTCCTCACAAACACCCGCTCAAAAATAGTGAAGCGCGAAACGATGGACAGGATAGGCAACGAATTGGGACTCAGCAGTTTGATGGCATCAACAGAACGTATCCGCCACCCGAAATGCCACATCTATGGCAATGCCTTGGAGGCATTCATCGGCGCGATTTACCTCGACAAGGGCTATCGAAAAGCGCGGTGCTTCATCGAAGAAAAAATCATCCGACCCCATTTCGACATCGACACGGAAGCCAAAAAAGAGGTCAATTTCAAGTCCAAACTCCTCGAATGGGCGCAACGCCGCCACGTGCAATTGGCGTATGAAGTGTCCGAACATTGGGCTCCTTTTGAGCACGCGCTGCAATTCAGGAGTGTGGCACTCCTCAACGGCATTCAGGCGGGCGAAGGGGAGGGCTTTTCCAAAAAAGAATCGCAGCAGTATGCCTCCAAAATGGCACTCCACAAAGTGCGCTCGGATAGGGCGTTTGCAAAAAAAATCATATTGACTGAACTTTCCGGCGCACGACCAGCAGCCCCGCAAACGTGAACGCCGCATTCATAATCAGCAGTTCGTAACTGAATTGGTAGCCATTGAACCATCGGGCGGAATTGGCATCAATTATTCCACACAAAATGGGCGACAGGATGCACACCGGCGGCACCCGGCGGTCGTTGACGGCGCGTTTGGTGAGGATGCCGAATGCGAATAAGCCCAGCAGCGGTCCGTAGGCATACGACGCAATCGTGTAAATCGCATTGAGCACGCTCGTGCTGTTGATGGCTCTGAACAGCAGCATAATGCCGATGAAGATGAGCGAGAGGGCGAAGTGGACTGCCAGCCGGATTTTTTGCGCTTTCTTTTCTTCGTGCCGCGAAATGTTCAAAATATCGACGCAGATGGATGTGGTTAAGCCCGTGAGTGCCGAATCGGCACTCGCGAAAGTTACCGCAATGATGCCGACAACGAAGAAGACGATGGCGGTGGTGCCAAAATAGTTGGCTGTAACCAGCATCGGCAGGATGGCATCGCCCGAATCGGGCAGCGCAATGCCGTTGGCAGCGGCATAGTTGAGCAACAGAACTCCCAAACAGAGGAACAAAAAATTGACCGGAACAAAGAGCAGGCTATACGAGTAGACGTTTTTTTGCGCTTCGCGCAAATTCTTGCACGACAGGTTTTTCTGCATCATTTCCTGGTCAATCCCCGTCATGGCGATGGTCACGAAGGCGCCGCTGAGGAAGAGTTTGAAGAAATTTTGTCGCGAATGCCAATCGTCGAACACAAAAATGTGCGCGTGCTGACTTTCCCGGATGCTCGCCACCACGCCCGAAAAATCGAGGTGCAGACTGCGCGTCACCTGCCAAAGGATGATGCCCAGCGCGGCGAGCAGGAAAAAGGTTTGCATAAAATCTGTCCACACAAGCGTTTTGATGCCGCTTTTGTGCGTATAGAGCCAAATCAGCAGGAGGACGGCGGCGGCGGTGAGTGCGAAGGGGACGTTCCACGCATCGAAAACGTAGGTCTGGAGGAGCATCACCGCCACGTAGAGCCGCACCGCCGCGATGACGGTGCGCGACAGGAGGAAAAATCCCGCACCGGTTTTGTAGGCGTTTGTCCCAAATCGGGTGTTCAGATACGAGTAGATGCTGGGCACGTTCAGTCGGTAGTAGATGGGCAGCAGCACGAAGGCGATGACCGCGTAGCCCAACAAAAAGCCCAGCACCATCTGCATATAAGTCATGCCCGAAGCCCCCACCATGCCCGGCACAGACACAAACGTCACGCTCGAAAGCGATGCCCCAAGCATCCCAAAGGCAACCACAAACCATGGAGACTTGCGATTGGCGGTGAAAAATGTTGCGTTGTCGGCTTTTCGGCTTGTCAGAAAAGCGATGCCCAACAGCAATGCGAAGTAGGCGGCGATGGTGAACAGGATGGCAGTGGGAGTCATACGCTATAAATCTGAGTTTCAATCACACCGGGCGGTATATCGCACTGTATATTTCCCGCAGGGGGATGCCTTTTTCTTTCGCCAGACGGCGGGCGTCTTCGTATTCGACGGCAATGCGGGACGTGTGACCGTAAAAGGTCTTTTTGGCTTTGACTTCGCCGTAGGGCGTGGATACGGTCACGGCTTCACGGGGAAGACAAGTCCGCAGGACGCTGTATTTTCGCACGCCGATGGTTGAGGTCTCGGTGAACAGGATGTCTTCCATCACGGCGACGGCTGCCTCGTCGCAGAGTATGTTGATGCGAGTGGCCGGGCGGCATTTTTTCATGTATATCGGCGAAAAGAATACATCCCGTGCGCCGGCTTCCAGCAGCCGTTCCATCACATAGCCCAGTATTTCCGGGGTTGTGTCGTCGATATTCGTTTCGATGACGGTTGCCGTATCCTGTCTGCTCGTTTTGCTTTCGGTGGTTTCGCCCCAGACCACCCGCAGGAGGTTGGGGATGGCGAACTCTTTTGTTCCCGAGCCATAGCCGGTTTTTAGCACCGACATATCCGGCATCGGACCGAAGCTTTCGGCAAGTTCGGCTATTATAGCGGCTCCGGTCGGTGTCATCAGTTCACCTTCGATGTCTAATTGTTTAAATTCTGCTCCTCTGGCAGCCAGCACTTCCGTCACGGCGGGCACCGGCACGGGTATCGTGCCGTGCTGACATTTGACAAATCCGTGTCCGTCGTGCAGCACGGAAGCGCAGATTTTGTCCGGCGCGAGCATATCCACACAGATAGCCGCTCCTACAATGTCGATAATCGAATCGACGGCTCCCACTTCGTGAAAATGCACTTCTTCCGGCGTAGAACCATGTATTTTTGCCTCCGCCACAGCCAGCCGCATGAAGATTCGTTTCGCCAGTTCTTTGGCACCTGCGGAGATACCGCTTCCGTCAATGATACGTGCAATGTCGGTCATTGTACGGTGAACATGCGGGTGATGGTGGTGGTGATGAAAGAGGTGCAGCCCTTTGTGGGAGTGAGTATGTTCGTCTTTTTCAACAAGTACGTCCACATGTTTGGCACCAATCCCATGTTTCGACACCTCCGACACGCGAAGTTTCCAGCCGTCCAGATTGAGTTTTTTCAATTCGCCGGTAAGTTGTTCCGGGTTCACGCCCAGGTCAAGCAGTGCAGAAAGCGTCATGTCGCCGCTGATGCCCGCAAAGCAGTCGAAATAGAGAATTTTCATACGCACAAGTTTGAATTTTTTAACAATTTATTTTATTGATGCTGTTTGCCATGTATGCTGCGCCGAAGCCGTTGTCGATATTCACCGTTGCCACGCCGTTGGCGCACGAATTGAGCATCGAGAGCAGAGCGGCCACGCCGCCGAAACTTGCGCCGTAGCCCACACTTGTGGGCACGGCAATCACGGGTTTGTCCGTCAGTCCGCCCACCACACTTGCCAGGGCACCTTCCATCCCGGCAATCACGATAATGACGTTCGCCGAAGCGATGATGTCGAGCTTGGCAAGCAGGCGATGAAGCCCTGCCACGCCAACGTCGCAAAGCCGTTCGACTTCGTTGCCGAGAAACGTTGCCGTAACGACTGCCTCGTCTGCCACCGGAATGTCGGACGTACCTGCCGTGATGACCAGTATCTTTCCGCCGCCGGTTTTCTCCACCGGTTGGCGGCGGATGACGATGGTGCGCGCCGAAGGATTCCACTCCGCATTCGGATACAGTTTCAGGACGGCTTGCGCCGCTTCTTCCGAAGCTCTGGTCGCCAAAATATTGCAGTTGCCCGATTCGAGCATGTTTTGAACGATTCCCTCGATTTGAGCAATAGTTTTTCCGGCGCAGTAAATCACTTCCGGGCAGCCGTTACGTATCTGCCGGTGATGGTCAACGACGGCATAGCCAAGGTCATCGAAAGGCTTTGTTTTCAGCCTCCTCTCCGCTTCGTCAACCGACAGGTGCCCGATCTTCACTTCCTCCAGCAATTTTTTTATCTCCATCGTATTCGCTTTTAATTCATGCTTCCGCTCCGGAATCCTTCCAAATCAAGTGTAACATACTTGAATCCAAGCGACTTGATTTCTTCGACAATCTCCGGCAAGCTCAGGATTGTATCAAAATATTCGCGTGGGGCTTCGATGCGGGCGATGGTTTCGTGCCAGCGCACCCGACAACCTTCCATTCCCCGTTTACGCAGCGTTTCTTCAGCCGCTTCCACAGCTGCCAGCCGTTCCTTTGTAATCTCCACGCCATACGGAATCCTCGACGAGAGGCACGCATTCGCCGGTTTGTCCCATGTGGTTACGCCTAATTGCCGGCTGTATCTGCGGATATCGTCTTTGGTCAGTCCGCAATCTATCAGCGGGCTGACAACGCCCATTTCCCGACCGGCTTTTATTCCGGGACGATGTGCCGATTGTGCGTCGTCGGCATTCTGCCCATCAGCCATGCAGGTGATTCCGTACCGCTGTGCTGCCTCCAATATCAGGGTGTAATTATTCCGTTTACAGAAATAACACCGCATCCGGCTGTTTTCGGCAAACTCTTTTGATTCAAAAGGGTTCTCCTCGACCACTTCATACCGTACGCCGAGGCGTTCGAGGATATCAATAGCCGTCGCTTTGTCGCGCCGCGACAATACCGGAGAGTCAACCAGCACTGCCATGGCGTTGTCGCCCAATACACCATACGCCACGTGCAGGAGAAACGACGAATCTACTCCTCCGGAATAGGCTACGCACAATTTCCCATAAGCCGCGAGCTCCTTTTTAAGATTTTCCAACTTATCCATTTTCAATAATCAAGCAAGTAAATTTTCATATATCACATAACATCCATACACAAAACACAGGGAAGACGAAAGCAGCACCAGAACTGTCCGCAATCCTTTGGAATGAATCAGTTTTTTTGAAAACGGAATGCTGAACACTCCGGCTACAATCGTCATTCCAACGATGGAGCCGACACCGAAAATCAGCAGATACAACAAACTGTTGGCAATGGTTTCAATCTGCGTCATCACCAGCACCACCAGTGCTCCGCTACCTGCCAGCCCGTGGACAATACCGATTCCGTACGATGTCTTATGCAGGTTTTTCCCTTTCAGGGGAACGTGAACGTGAACATGAGGCTGTTTATTCGCTCCTGCATGTTCATGGCGGTGCGTGTGAATCAGGGTTTGTTCGTCCCGCAGGAAGACACAGAGGCGGTATGAAGCCACAACAACCAGCATCAACCCCACGGCAGCTTCAAAGTAGGCAAACGAACTGTCGGGAATATTCACCTTGAACAATATCATGAGAATCCCAATCAGGAAAATCGTGGATGTATGCCCCAATCCCCAAAAGATACCGTCTTTCAGAGCCGGAAAGATTTTGTTTCGCTGCGACACAATATTCGTCACAGCCAATATATGGTCGGCTTCAAAAGCATGAAGCAACCCTTCATACAAGGCGTACAGTAGCAACACTATCAATGACAATTGTTCCATAGGTGAATTTTATGGCTGCAAATGTACGCAAAATATTTTGATTGGCAAGCGAAAAATGCAAATTATGAACTATGTGCCACAAAATAAACAAAATTAAACGCAGTCAGCGAAAGACTCAGCGTTGTGCCATAAAGAAATAATCTCGGTGCCACTTCGTAGCATCGACTTTCTGCCGGCTTAAATCGCTGCATCAGTGCACTAATCGCAGACAGTCCGAGAATAATTACCGGAATGAAATATCGCCCGGCACCTCCGTGAACGATATTTTCGCCGACCGGCGTATATGTCAGGTATAGTATGGCAAAAATCATTGACACCACAATCAGTGCGTCTGCCAATATTATCAGCGAATAGCGGCGGGGAATTTTGGTCTTCTCGCATACCAAAACACACAAACCGACCCTCCAAATACATAAACTCATTCTCCT
>BNTR01000028.1 GCA_025996755.1 Bacteroidia bacterium | reverse complement strand
TTTGATAACTACTCATACGATTATATTAAACTGATACAGAAGAAGATAAATAGCCGTCCAAGAGAAAAACTCGGCTTTAAGTCTCCAACTGAAGTTTTTTATCTATCTTTGTAGAACTTTTTGTCGCACTTAGAAGTTGAATCCACCCTTTACATAAAAAGTAACCAAATTTGGTTATTAAAAAATAAATCATTACCTTTGCAAATAATTTAGTATTATTTATGTACGAACAATATTTATCTGCATCAACTATTCCGGCAGGAGCAGTTTTAAAAAGAATACTCCAAAAGGAACGTATCGGACAGAAGGAAGTTGCATTAAAGGCTTCTTTGTTTCCGCAGCGCATCAATGACTTGATTTCCGGGAAAAGGAAATTTACGCCGGAAATGTCTATTAATATAGAGAAAGCCTTGGGACTATCCGAGATGGGCTATTTCTATAAGATACAATCCAATTATGAAATTCATCGTTGCCGGGAGGAGCAAGAAAAGAAAAACACGCCAAACCTGGATAGACTCAATGAAGCCCTGTTTTGGGATACCGATATACATGACATTAATTGGAAAAAGAGTGCAAATTGGGTCATTAAGCGTGTTTTTGAATATGGTCAAAAGGAAGAAATCGAGGAGATAATTCGTTATTACGGAAAAGAGAAAGTGACTAAGGCATTGAACGCCACCCATGATACATGGAAAGAAAGGGACAGGAATAGAAACGCAACAGTTTATTTATCCCAATGAATTTGAAATACTTTACTGTTCCGAACCTATTGCGGGATATTTTGACCAAGCTAATGGCAGATAAGAACTTCGACGATTTTGTGTTGGTGGGAGGAACGGCTTTGAGTTTGCAATTAGGGCATCGTATATCAATTGATATTGACTTATTTACCGAAAAACCTTACGGTTCTATGGCAGTAGCACAAATAAGAAGTGCCTTGTCTGAGTTGTTTTCATACACTAAAAATTTTGAAGCATTAGAAGACAGCAACTTAGGCTATTCCGTTTATGTAGGCTATAGTAAAAAAGAATACATCAAATTGGATTTATACTATACAGAAGCGTTTATTGCACCAATTCTTCAACAAGATGGATTGCGATTAGCATCAACTCAAGACATTGCAGCAATGAAAATGCTTGCCATAGTCACGGGTAATCGGAAGAAAGATTTTTGGGATATTCATGAACTCTTGGAACATTATTCTTTTAGCGACCTGCTAAAATGGGGTTTAGAGCGGAATCCTTACACGCTGGATGAAAGAAAAATCATAAATGCTTTCGATAAAATGGACAGTTTAGATGAAGATGCCCCTGTCCAATGCTTAAAAGGCAAATATTGGGAGTTTATAAAAGAAGACCTAAGGGAAATGATAGCCCATATCAAAAAAATAGGGTAGGGGAAGCGGTTAAATTCACTTATTGATAATCCTCCTCTACATACTTCAAAACCGTCTTCCTTACAAATTACTTAAAACATCATCCAACACTCCGACATAATAAAAAGGCAGATTTATCAGATTAAATTCTTTGCCTGTCTGCGTTTTAACTATGTCAATCGAAAACGGTTGCGACCAAACTCTAACTGCAATGTTGTGTGGACATGCGTCCATGAATAGATGCAGTGATTTGAGTTTTGAGTTGTGTCCCGATTTAACTTCAATGGGAATTGCTAAGCCATCAAAATTATACACGAAATCAACTTCTGCTTCGGACCCTTTTTTGTCGCGTTTCCAATAAACCCGTCGTGTCTGCAAACTGTCACTTAATGATAAAAGTTCCTGTGCCACAATATGTTCTGCGATTCTTCCACGCCACACATCTTGAATATCGGTGACAGAAAAAACTTCTTTATAAATTCCGGCAGAATAATTGACGATTCCCGTATCCAGCCAAATTAGTTTGGGCTGTTTGCGAAAATTAGGCATAAGCGGTAATTGCGTTTCGGCAACGGGGTAAACCAGTTCGAGCAGCATCGCTTTTTGTATGGTTTGAAATGCTTCACTCATTTCGCGTGACCTGTATGATGTGTTACCAAAATGTTCAAAACTGATAATACTGCCTGCTGAAGTCCATCCCACATCAAGTATTGTCCTAATTGTCTTAATAGTAGTGTCTTTCTGTGTGTATTTTTCAACATCATCTTTATAAGAGCTTACTAATGAAGCAAATACATCAATCAAAGAAAGAATGTCTCGCTTTTCGGCAAATTGGACAATGGCATCAGGCATTCCACCAACCAATGTATAATCGTGAAAATGCTTCATCACTCGCTCGTGCACAATATCCACTTCCCTGTTTCGTATCAAATTCAAATCAAAAATTTCGCCAATACCATCCAAAAACTCGTAAAACGAACAAGGTCGGATGGCAAGATATTGTACTCTGCCGACAGGGAATGAAATTTTTCTCAAATCCATGATTGTTTCCAACAGCGAGCCTGCCGTAATGACATGAATGTGATTGGCTTCCTCGTAGAAATAGCGCAGCATGGCAACAGCCTGCTTGGAATGCTGAATTTCGTCAATAAACAAAAGTGTAGGTACATCACGGATTATCTGATTGTTAATCACAAATATTTCGCGAATAATATCTCTAACATCGTCATATTTCTCAAAAACCAATCGGTCTTGTCCTTTTTCCATATTGAGTTTCAAGAAAATATCATATTCTTGTGAAAATTCATTGACCAAAGTTGTTTTTCCAACCTGCCTTGCACCCCGCAATACAAGCGGTTTGCGATGAGTAGAATTTTTCCATTTTCGTAAATAATCCAATGCTTTTCTTTGTATCATATCTGTATTTTTTATTTGAAGACACAAAGGTACGGATAATTTTTGAAATATGTGTAACAAAGTTACGGTATATGATTAGCCGATACAGGGATTAAAAAACCGATACTGAATGCAAAAAGTGGCTTCTTTCCCCGCTTCAATAACGCAGGAGGGGAAATGTGCGTGGTTGGGCGCGTCGGGATAGCCTTGCGCCTCCATGGCAATGCCCGCACAGGGGAAAAAGGGCTGCGACAGGTGGTCGCCCGTATAGATTTGGATGCCGGGCATGGTAGAGTGCACTTCTAACCGTCTGCCCGTTACAGGCTCGCTGAGCGTGGCTAAATGCTTGAGGTGCTCCTTTGAATTGCTGATGAAATAGGTGTTGAAGCCGTGTTCAAATTTTCTGAAGTCAAAGGGGATGTCGGCGACAGGGAGTATCTTGCCCGTTGGCAGAAACGCTTCGTCGGTTTCTAAATACTCATCGGCAAAGACTTCCAATTGGTGATTGAAAACACTTTCCTCGTTGCCCGACAGGTTGAAATAGGTGTGATTGGTGGGGTTGAAAACCGTCTTTTTGTCGGAAAGTGCCTTGTATTCAATGTTTAAGATATTCGTTTCGGTGAGCGTATAGGTGACCGACAGGCGGAGTTTTCCGGGGAAACCGCCCTCGCCGTCGGCACTTTCGTAAGTGAATTTCACACAACTGTCGCCCATTATTTTATAGTCGAAAACCTTGTTGTGGAAGCCACTGAAGCCGCCGTGATTGGTGTTTGCACCATCGTTTTTCTCCAATTGGTAGGTCGCCCCGTCCAGCGTGAACTGCGCATTGGAAATGCGGTTGGCAAACCGCCCTATCGTGCTGCCCAGATAGAAAGGATTGATGCGGAAACTCTCCAAAACAGGGTAGGAGAGACTGATATTATCCCGTAAGTGTATTGGCATCGCCGCCACCTTTTTCCCGTTGGGCATCGCCAACACAACAATAGTTGCACCGTAATTAAACAATTCAACCACCGTTCCATGCCTCACATTCTGCATGTTAAACAGACCAACAGCCTTGCCATGGTCTTCTCCGATTATTCTACTGATAACTTCCATAAGATTTTATTTTTTTATTTTCTAAAAATCTACGCTGCAAAGGTACATATTTTTTATTTAAGTTTAAACCGCGCTTTCAACAGCACGCTTGCCGGACGTAAATTATAACTGTAATAATAAGTGCTTATATCGCTGTATGAAGCCGAAATATACTGTTTGGCGTTGAACAGGTTGTTTAACGCCAATTCCAAATCCAGCGTTTTTTGCTTATATTTGATTCCGGCATCGGCAAATGTGGTATAGCTGGTGCTTGCGGCACTGTTATACTGATGTTCGGCATTGATATTGATTGTCAGTGCTTTAAAGGGGAAAATGTTGATTTGAGCGGTCTGCGATGTTCCCACTATCGGCGGGAAGCGTTCGGGGCGTTCAACAGTATAACTTTTGCTCCGGTTCCACGCAAACGAATAACTGAAACCTAAAAAGGAAACCGGATTAAAACTCGCGCCGGCACCCGCATTATAGCCTTGTGAGCGGTAATTGAGGATTTCATCTTGAATCAGCAACTCGCCTCTACCCTCATTATAGCCGCCGGAAGTGCGCACGGTTGCCGACCAAAACCCCAGTCCCTTACTCGCATTGAAACTCACACCATAATTCTCTGATTCCGTTGGTTGGTCGATGGTTGTTTTCACATTCATTATTCCTTGATAGTCAAACCCATAGAGCAAATTTTTCCAAGAGCGATTATAGGTTACTCCGACATTGAGAAACAGAGCCTCGAACACATTTCTGTATCTGACAGATGCCTCGGCGCCACCTGAACGGGATTCAAATAGCCTGTCAACGGTATTGCGCAGCAAACTGCGGTAGCCGTGCATAATGAATCCGGAGTAGGCAGAATTCATGTCGCCAAACGACCGCCCAAAATGTGCTTCCGTAGAAACAATTATTTCTGAATTAAAGTCATAACTTGCTGAAATGGAGGGATTTATAATCCACTTGTTATATTTTGTGAATACCTTGGGAATGCGGTCGTCTATTGTTAGGATATAACAGGTCAGGGGCAGTCCGATTCTTGCTTTGAACCGTCCGTTGTTGTAACTGTAACTTTGGGTGATGCCTGCCTGATAGTTGTTATACCAAAGGTTGTTTTTCAGCGAATCGTGTGCAACAATCAAATTGCCATTCACGTCCTCGCCATGCAATTCCGTATTCATATTTCGGAGGTCTGCACGTCCCCAAACGTCATAATCCAGATTGAAATAGCCCAGTTTCAAGCCGTAAGAAAGTCGCAAAACCGACGCAAAATCCCGTGACAGCACATCTTGCGCAAGTGCGGAAAAATTGCCATCGCCCAGATAGTTTGCCGGAGTTACGGTTAAGGTATGCGGACGATGCCAATAGCCCGTTGAAAAATAGATTTTGACTGAATTGTCCTTGATATTTTTAATCACTGACAGAGTATTGTCGATTGAGAAGGCGGGTTTGTCGAGGTGTTGCGAAATTGTTTCATTCAAATCACCGGCATTGCTGCGGGTGTTTCCCAGCCCGCTGTCGTCGTTCCAACTTCCGGTCAGGTTGAGAGCGTTGTTGAGATAATAATCCCCAGCATTGGTATTGAGGCGCAGGGCAATTTCGGCATTGTGTATTTTGCTTTTGGAGTTTATCCGCTCTTCAATGGCAAGTGTGCTGTCGCCCGGAAGATACTGCTCGTGGCGCGAATAGCCCTCCCGTTCGATGCGGTCGTTGTAATAGATGGCACTTGTGGTGAGTTCCGAATCTTCGCTGAACTTAATCAAGTGGTTGGTGGTAACGGCGTGGGAATTGTTGTAAAGGTAGCGTTTTTGTGCAACGGGCGGTGTGCTCGGCGATTGGATATACAGCGGACTTCCGCCACCTACATACACCCGCTCGTAATCGTAGTGGGTTTTAAATTCCGAAGCAACATCATCGCCGGAATTATTACTTTTGTAAGTGCTCATGTTTTGCTTCTTTTTGGCAAAATACATCGACACCAATTCGGCGTTCCACATCAAGGGTTCATAACCGGCACCCGCAAGTCCGGTAATCGCCAGCGTTCCCTTCGCGCTTTCTTTCAGTTTGAGGTTGATGGCAGCATCAGCAGAGGGCAGTTTATTGCGCAACGCTTTGATGGGTTGATGATTTTCCAGCACCTGCACGGTGGCAACATCTTTTGCCGCTATATTTTTGATGGCGATGCCATAACGTCCCTGCAACAAATCCATATCTTCCACATAAAATTTGTTAATATCTCTGCCATTGTAAGTTATGCCCCCGCTTAGCTTGACATCAATGCCGGGCAGTTTTTTCAACACATCGCCGATAACGCGGTCGTTCTGGTCGGTGTAGGCATTGACCGAATAGTTTATCGTGTCGCCCGTTTGTTTTATTTTGATTGGGATTACCACCACTTCTTTCAGTTCCAAGGCTTTTTCGTCAATCACAAAATCCACTCGCTGGCTCCTGTTGGCAACCGTTTGGCTGTGTTTGCCGATATTCACTCCGGAGGCAGTCAGCGTGATACTGTCGGCTGTGCCCTTGTAGATTAAAGAATAATTGCCCTGTGCATCAATAGTTGTAAATCCGGCAATAGCGAAACTGCCCTTTGCCTGCACCATCACGTTCACAGAGAGCGGCTCGCCTTTTTTGTTTTTCACAGAGCCATTAACAACAGTCTGCGCCGATACGAAAAAAGGAAAGAGGAGAAAAACAACAGTTGAAAACCGCATTTGCTTCATAACGGTATATTTTTATTCCAATTCTATGGGTTTATAAGGTGATTTGGATTTTTTGAAAAGGTCAGGTGTCATTCCTATAATTTGGCAGTAATGGTCAAAAATGTCGCCCCATAGTTTTAAAAGTTTTTTCCTTTCAATCTTTTTATAATCACGATGGTCATAATAACTGGTAATTGGAAATCTCGTTTCTCGATTTTCTATACCGATACATTCAAAAACATAATCGTTGCGGTCGTCATACACTTTCAATATCAACCCCGGCAAACCGCCAAATTTCCACGGACCATTGCTTATGGGAATATCCGGACTAAACCACGCCGTATAGTTTTTGCCACGAAAAGAGCAAGTCGCTCTTTGACACAAGTAGGAGGCTATCATACGTGTGTCTTCCTGAATTTGCCAATCAAAATCAATGTTTTCCGAGTATTGATAATTCGGGATGTTACGTGGCATATACGCATATTCAGAAATCTCATTTGTCGCATAATCTTTGTAATAGTCACTCCAAAAAAGTTTATCAAAGTTTAGCCTTCCATATCCTGGTACACCTTGAGCATTGGGATTTTGTTTTAGAACATCAGTACGAAGAGAGTCGACCCGGAAAATATTATAGCTATAATATTTTGACAGTTTTTGCCCTATTTCCAATATCTGTATATCATCGCTTTTATTCGGTTCTTGTGCTAACTGATTCAGAATATATGTTATTTTAATATTTCCGGAATCTATAACCGATAAAGAAGAAATACCGCGCGACAAATCTGGCATAAAACTATCCGGATGAGCGACTGCCTCTATCGAGATTAAAAGAAAAGCGAGAGCAATTAATTGTTTCATTTTGTTAATTTTTAAAATTTACGCTGCAAAGTTAATTATATTTTTTCATTTATGCAAACAAAATAACAATTAAGCAGGGTCAACGCATTAAAAATGGTTCTATAATGTGTTGGTGTGGGTAAATGAAAACTTGCCACAAGATAGTTCTTAAACCTCATTTTTACCTAATTTTCTTAACAAAACTACCTCAGTAGCAAAAAGTTACACACCCTCCTTCCCAACCTCATTATCTCATTTTATTCTCCCTTAGTAGCCAAAACGTGTCCCCATCCTCCCTCCCCCTTATTCCCTTATTCTATTGATGATGAGAAAAATAAGGGAATAAGGGAGGAGGAGGATAATAAATATTCGAGGGCTATTACGAGGTTGTTTTGTTAAGAAAATTAGGTAATGAGGTTGGGAAGGAGGGTGTGTAACTTTTTGCTACTGAGGTAGTTTTGTTAAGAAAATTAGGTAAAAATGAGGTTTAAGAACTATCCTGTGGCAAGTTTTCATTTACCCACACCAAGCATTATAGAACCATTTTTAATGCGTTGACCCTGAACAATTAAGCCAGAATGTTTTTTTAATTTTCGCTGCCTTTCCTGTCCTTCAATTTTTCCAACGTATGCGAAACCGTATTTTTTAATTCTTCCGCCATGTTGTTTAACGTTTGTTCACTCACAAGGAGTTACCCCCCTTAAAAATTTTGCTTTTTCCCTTTCAAAAATATGTTCTACTTCATGCCGCTGCATACTGCGCTTTTAATATGGGAGCATAAAGGCGAAAGGCTTTATCTATTATCGAAAGTTGTATGAGTTCATTGGAAGAATATAACGCTTTCCCCTCTGCCCATAAAACATCCAAATCAAGTTTAAGTTCCTCTTTTTTCCTCGAATCTTGCTCCTCAGCGTAGGCATGTTCCACCTCTGCTTTCATCCGTGCAATTATTTCTGTTGCAACGTCTAAATCATACATGTTTTTTTCCATAACAATGAATATTAATTATTTGGCTGCAAAGTTACATAAAATTTATCAAAACTTGATAACACTGCCATAGCCTCCAACGCATCCGCCACCACAAAAGTGCTCCCCCCAACAAATATCACATCGCGTCCCGAAGCCGCCGCTTTCGCCGCTGCAAGTGCCTCTTTTACAGTGAGATAAGACTTGCCTGTTAAAGTGTATGTTAAGGCTTTCTCAGCTAACTCATTGGCAGGCAATGCTCTTGGGATGGAGGCTTGCGTGAAATAGTAGACGGCATCCTTCGGGAGGAGTGCCAGCACCGCCGAGATGTCTTTGTCATTGACCATTCCGAAGACGATGTGCAATTTGTCGGCTTTTTCGGCTGCGAGTTGGCGCACGTTGTAAGCCATCCCGCCCACGTTGTGCCCGGTGTCGAGGATTATTTTGGGCTGCGTGCCCACAATTTGCCAGCGACCCATCAATCCGGTGTTTTCAATCACGCGGCTGAAACCGTCATAAACGGCTTTGTCGGGAATGTAGAAGTCAAGTTTTTTGAGCCTGTTGATGGCACAAAGCACGGTCGCAGTATTTTTTTCTTGGGCATAGCCCTTTAATTCATTTACGAGAGCAGGGTAGGGGAAGGCATCGCATTTGTCAGCAAAAAACAAACCGCCTCTTTCACCTTCCACCTTATACCTTTCACCCTCAAACACTTGCTTGACAGCGGGATTTCCCGCTTCGCCAATCACCACGGGCACGTTGGGCTTGATGATGCCCGCTTTTTCGCGGGCGATGGCTTCTTCGGTGTTGCCGAGGAGGTTGGTGTGGTCGAGGCTGATGTTGGTGATGATGCTGAGGGCGGGCGTGATGACGTTGGTGCAGTCTAATCGCCCGCCCAGCCCCACTTCAATCACCGCCACATCCACCTGCCGGTTGGCAAAACAGGCGAATGCCATACCGGTGGTCAGTTCAAAAAAAGACGGCTGAATGGACTCGAAAAACGTCTTGTGCCGCGCCACAAAATCCACTACAAACGCCTCGCTCACCGGTTGCCCGTTCACGCGGATGCGCTCCCGAAAATCCAGCAGATGCGGCGAGGTGTAAAGCCCCACCTTATAGCCCGCCTCCTGCAACACGGATGCCAAAAGATGCGCCACAGAGCCTTTGCCGTTGGTGCCTGCCACGTGGATAGTCCTGTATCTCGTGTGTGGATGCCCCAGATGCGCGTCGATGGCAAACGAATTTTCCATCCCCTCCTTGTAGGCACTCGTGCCCACTTGCTGAAACATCGGCGCAAACCGGTAGAGGTAGTCAATGGTCTGCCTGTAAGCCTCTGTCATAGCGATTTGATGGCGGAACAAATTTGGCGAATATCCTCCCGATTGGTGCTGAGAATTTCATCGTCGGGGACGGGCGCACACGACAGGGTGGTAACAAACGGATGCCGGTAGGTCATCTGCCCTTTCGTGAATATTTTTGCCGAGAGATGCAGGGCTTGCACGCCGGCATTGATGAACAGCGAGGCATTGGACGGCTTCACGCCGCTGCCCGCCATGATGTCGATGCGTCCGCGGGCGTGTTGCACGAATTGGCGAATCGTGTCGATGCCCGCATCGGCGGTCGGTCGCTGTCCGGAAGTGAGCACCCGTGCGCAGCCCGCCGCAATGATGCCGTCGAGTGCTTGCAGCGGGTCGGCAGTAACGTCAATGGCGCGATGGAACGTAACAGGCAGCGGTGCCGCGTGCGCGACCAATTCCCGCGTGCGCGCAACATCGACCGACCCGTCGGGCAGGAGAATGCCCAGCACCACGCCATCGGCACCGTTCAATTTGGCAAAATCAATGTCGAGTTTCATCTGCTCAAATTCCGTGTCGGAATAGCAAAAATCGCCCCCGCGCGGGCGAATCATCACATAAAGTTGAATGCCCACCCGTTGGCGCACCAGCCGGATGGTGCCCGCGCTCGGCGTCAAACCACTCTCGGCAAAGCCGCTGCACAACTCCACGCGGTCGGCACCCGCCTCCTGCGCCGCCACCGCCGATTCCACCGAATACACACAAATTTCCAATTCCATTTTATACAGGTAAATAAATAACTTTTTTTGTCTCAAAAAACTCTTCCGCGAAGCAGTCGCTCAATTCATATTCTACGACTTGCTTTTTGAATGCTGCCAATTCGGCTTGCAGGTCGCCCCCTTTGAGGCACAGGATGCCGTTGGGTAGGGCGTTGTGCTGCTCGCGGGCAATGTTTTTCTTCGTGATGCGCACCAAATCGGGTAGCGGCATCACGGCACGGCTCACTATGAAGTCGAATTTTCGCACCTCCTCCTCCGCGCGGGCGTGGCGACATTCCACGTTGCGCAATCCAATCGCCTGCGCCACATTCTCCGCCACTTTCACCTTTTTTTCCGATACTGTCGAGCAGCACAAACTGCACCTCCGGAAACAAAATCGCCAGCGGGATGCCCGGAAAGCCGCCGCCGGTGCCCACATCCAGCACTTTTGAACCGCCAACGAAGCGAATCACCTGCGCGATGCCCAATGAATGGAGAATGTGTTTTTCGTATAAATGCTCAATATCCTTGCGCGAAATCAGGTTGATTTTTGCGTTCCAATCGCCATACAAATCTCCCAGAGCAGCCAATTGGGTCTTTTGCGCTGCCGTCAAAGCGGGGAAATATGTATCAATTACATTTACTTTTTGGGGTATAAAGAGATTGTCCACAAGCGGGGGGATGTTTAATCTTTCAGCATCCCTTCAAGTGTCTGCATCTTTGCCTTAAACGTTCTGTCCGTTGAGAGGTCGTTTTCGATAGATTTGCAGGCGTGCGTTACAGTGGCGTGGTCGCGCTTGCCGATGGCGTTGCCAATGTAGGCGTAAGAATATTTCGTGTGGGTTTTTGCAAGGAACATTGCAACCTGACGCGCCTGCACGATTTCGCGTTTGCGCGACAAGGAGTGAATGTCGTTGAGATTTACCTTGAAATAGTTACTTACCACGTCTTGAATCTTGTCTATCGTGATTTCTTTCTTTTGTATGTTATTGGTCTGTTCCACAATGCGTTTCGCCAAAGCCAAATCTATTTTGGAGTGCTGATACACCAGCGAATGAGCCACCAGCGAGGTGATGATGCCTTCCAAATTGCGGACGTGGTCGGTCACATTTTCGGCGATGTAATTGATGATATTGTCGCCAATATGCAGCCCGTCTTGCTTAACTTTATTGTATAAAATCCGTTTGCGCAGGTCTAAATCCGGCTTTTGCAATTCGAGAGTCAGCCCCTAAATCAGTCGGCTAAGCAGGCGTTCCTCCAATCCTTCTATTCTGGACGGCGATTTGTCTGCGGTAAAAATAATCTGCTTCCCATTCAGCGTGAGGTGATTAAATATATGGAAAAAGGCATCCTGCGTCTTCGCTTTGCCCGCCAATTCGTGGATGTCGTCCAAAATCAGCACGTCAACGCCCTGATAAAAATGCACAAAGTCGTTGCTCGTATTTTTGATTTTCGCATCGGAGAATTGCACCTGAAACAGATGCGACGAGATATACAGCACCTTTTTTTCCGGCTGCGAATCCGAAATTTTGTTACCAATAGCGTGGCACAAATGCGTTTTGCCCACACCGCAGCCACCATATATAAAGTAGGGATTGAAATCTTTCCCCGGATTTTGAGACACTTTGAGCGCAATCGCGCGTGCTGCTTTGTTGCTTATGCCCTCAAAATAGTTGGCGAAACTCAGGTGCCCATTCAAATTGGCATCCCAAGCGATGAGGTTGGAATCCGACAATTCGGTGGGTGCCTGGTTGAGAAAGCTCGCCGTATGCAAGTTGCCGTTCGCCGTTCTGTACTCACTTGTGGTCATAGTAAGCCCTTTATTGGGACTTGTGCTGTCCACCACCGACCGATAAATCAGGCGGATGTTTGGATTGCCCGATACGCGCGCCAATGCCTGATATATCAAATCGGCATAGTGTTCTTCCAAAAATTCGCAGAAAAACTGGCTGGGAACCTGAATAACAAACTCATCCCCGCTGTGTCTGAACGGGACAACAGGCACGAACCACGTACCAAAAACATTCTCCGAAACATTGTCGCGGATAATTTCCAAACACTCATCCCAAATCTCTCCGTGTAACTTCATCTTTATTTTATATTACGTTATTTATCATTTTCGGGTGCAAAGTTCGGAAAAAAAAATGAAACAAACAAATATTTTTACAACTTTTTTCATTAAAAAACAATTTAAGTCTGTTTTCCAACAAGTTAATAAAATCAAAGCATTTTAACATTTTATTTATCCTTAAATCAGCCATTTAGCCTTTTCCGAACCTTTTCACTCTAACTCCATTTGTACCAAATCCTATTTTTTTGCCATCGTTATTTAGACAAAATCTAAATTACCAGATTGAAAAATGCACGTAGCGTTTGGGGTTGGCTTTCACATCAAACAGGAGATTCGAGGCATTCACGGCGGTCGAATCGATGTGGTCGTACAGCGTTCTGTCGCGCATCAGCAGTCCCAATGAATTGTCTGACCGGTTGAGGCGCGTTGTCAGCGTGTCGATATTTGCTGCTGCCGCGTCCAATTTTTTCAGCGTGGGCTGCAGGTCGATGCCTTTCATATTGCCACTGACCACCGCAAAATCCGCCGACACCTTTTTGAGATTCGTCAAAATGGGCGGCACCTGTTGGGTGAGCAGCACGTTGAGTTGCGCCGACGACTGCTTCAAATTAGCCGTTGAGGCTTCTATATGGTCTAACGACTGCCTCAATGCCGGATGACTTATCAAAAGTTGAAGCCCCTGCAAAATGGAATCCAGGTGCGGCAAAATCGCTTCCACCTGTGGCATCACGTTTGTCGACAGTTTTTCGGCGAGTCCAATTTCCGAAATGCCATCCAGCGTGTCGCCAATCTTGTAATAATCGGTCGCGCCTTTGTTGATTGCCAAATCCAGATACGCCCCCGATGTCAGCCCCGCTTTCAGTTCGGCATACGTGCCCGTTTGCAGCCTCACCTGCTTGTCCAGATTGATTTGCACCCGAATGTGTTTGGGGTCGGTGCTACCATACAGGAAGTCGATATGGTTGACCACGCCCACCTTGTAGCCGTCGATATAGACAGGTCCCGATGGTTGCAACTCCGCCACATTCGCCATCATCACATAATAGTGGTTGGTGGGCTTGAAGATATTGATGCCTTTCAGATATTTGATGCCAAAATAGAGCACAAACAGGCTGACGAGGGCAATTAGCCCGATAGTAAATTCTTTTCTGTGTCCTTTATTCATTTTTTTACAATTTTTTTGTTCTTTTCAGCCCGCAAAGGTACTCTTTTTTTTGGTTATTACAAAGAAATGTTCTAAATTTGCACCCAAATGGAAGAAGCAACGTTTTGGCATACGATGTTTTATGCGGTCTATCTGACGCTGATTGTTGGTACGATTTTGATTGTGCTGACGCGAAATTCCAGCCCTTCACGCACGATTGGATGGCTCCTGATACTGATTTTCGCGCCCGTGGTCGGACTGATTTTTTATTATATGTTTGGGCAGAACCGCCGAAAAATCAAATTTGTATCCCGCCATTACTATCACAAAATCAAGGGATTGAGTTTTAAGGAATTAGTGCCTGATAAAAATGCGGATTTGGTGCCCGCTTACACCAATCTCATCAATTTGTTAAAACGCAACAACCGCTCGCCGTTGCTGCAAGGCAGTAAGGTGGAACTTATCTCTTCCGGCAATCGGATGTTTGAGGCTCTGATTGCCGATTTAGATGCCGCAACAGACCATATTCACTTTGAGTTTTTCATTTTTAAAAACGACGAAACCGGCAATTTGGTGAAAACGGTGCTGATGAAAAAGGCTCTACAAGGCGTGAAGGTGCGTTTTATCTACGACAATATGGCAAATTGGCAGGTGCCGCGCAAGTTTTTTTACGAGATGAAAGAAGCGGGCGTGGAAGTTACATCGCTGATGGGCGTGCGCTACCCGCTGTTGCAGAGCAGCAAAATCAACTACCGCAACCACCGCAAAGTGGTGGTCATCGATGGCAACGTGGGCTACGTGGGCGGGATGAATGTGTCCAACAACTATTCGATAAATTCGTTTTGGATGGACCGGCACGTGCGGGTGGAAGGCATGGGAGCGCACGGTTTGCAGTCGAGTTTTTTGCTTGATTGGGTGGCGGCGGGCAAAACCTGCCCCAATCCCGAAAAATATTTTCCGCCCACCGAAATATATACCGACAATCTGATGCAGATTGTGACCGGCGGACCGTTCAGCGACTTTTCCAACCTCTTGCAGGCAACGATTAGCATCGTGCTGAATGCAAAAAAATATATTTATCTGCAAACGCCCTATTTTTTGCCGACCGATTCGCTGCTGGAGGCGTTGCAGATTGCCGCGCTGAGCGGCGTGGATGTGCGATTGATGGTGTCTAAGAAGTCGGATTCGTCCTACATCGACCCGGCGGCGCATTCGTATTACGAAGATTTGCTGCGTGCCGGAATGCGCATCTACGAACTGCAAAGTCGTTTTGTGCACGCCAAAACGCTGGTGGCTGACGACAATTTATCCGTGATAGGCTCCTGCAACCTCGATTTCCGCAGTTTTGAAACCAATTTTGAAATCAATTGCTATATGTATGATGTCGACGTTGCCCTGCAAAACAAAGCCATCTTCTGCGAGGAACTGAAGCACAGCAAGGAAATCTTCTACGAAGACTGGAAGAAACGCAACCACTTCCGACGCCTGCTGGAGTCGATTGTGCGGCTGTTTGCGCCGCTGCTGTAATCTGCCCTGTTTGTTATCCGTGCAGCAATTCCGCCTCCGGACTAATCTTTTTAATCAAGCCCTGCAACACATTGCCGGGACCAATTTCCGTGAAACTCGTTGCGCCGTCGGCAACCATCGCCTGCACCGATTGTGTCCACTTGACCGGAGCGGTCAGCTGGGCAATCAGATTAGCTTTGATGGTGTCGGGGTTGGTTTCGCCTTTCGCCGTAACATTCTGATAGACGGGGCATTTCGGGGCGGTAATCGGCGTTGCAGCAATCGCCGCCGCCAATTCTTCGCGCGCCGGCTCCATCAATGGCGAGTGAAACGCACCGCCAACGGCAAGTTTCAGCGCGCGCTTCGCGCCCGCCGCCAACAGTTTTTCGCAAGCGGCATCCACACCCGCAATAGAGCCGGAAATCACCACCTGACCCGGCGAATTGTAGTTGGCTGCCACCACCACATCCTTGATGCCACGGCACACTTCCTCAATCGTGGCATCGGGCAAAGCCAAAATCGCCGCCATCGTGCCGGGCGTTTTTTCGCAAGCCTTCTGCATCGCAAGGGCGCGCTTATAGACCAATTTCACACCGTCTTCAAACGACAACGCACCGGCAATCACGAGGGCAGAAAATTCGCCAAGCGAATGTCCGGCAGTCATATCCGGCTTAAAATCAGTACCTTGCACCAATGCGGAAATCACCGAGTGTAAAAATACCGCGGGCTGGGTCACTTTGGTCTGACGAAGGTCTTCGTCAGTGCCCGCAAACATCAAATCGGTGATGCGAAACCCCAAAATGTCGTTAGCCTGCTCAAAAAGTTGTTTGGCGTGGGCAGAATTTTCAAACAAATCCTTACCCATGCCAACAAACTGCGCTCCCTGTCCGGGAAATACTGCTGCTTTCATTTCAATTACGAATTAAAAATTACGAATTACGAATTACGAATTACAAATTACCCCGCGTAATTCGTAATTTTTAATTCGTAATTGATTTATAGTGCTTTAATTTCTTTGAGCACATCGTTGGTTTTGCGGACGGCATCGGCACTCTTTTCAAACAACGCTTTTTCTTCCGCGTTCAGTTTCAAGTCCACGATGCTTTCCACGCCTTTGCGACCGATTACTGCCGGTGCGCCGATGCAGATGTCTTTTTGTCCGTATTCGCCTTCGAGATAGACGCAGGCGGGGATTACGCGCTTGTAATCGTTCACGATGGATTCTGCCACGTAGGCACCTGCTGCACCCGGAGCATACCAAGCCGATGTGCCCAGCAAGCCGGTCAAAGTGGCACCGCCAACCATCGTGTCAGCCACCACTTTGTCTAATTCCGCGCTGCTCAGCAATTCGGAAACGGGGCGACCGTTGAGCGTTGCCAGACGTTTCAACGGAATCATCGTGGTGTCGCCATGACCGCCGATGACCATGCCTTCTACCTGCGCAGGGTTGGCTTTCAAGGCGGTGGACAGATAATATTTGAAGCGCGAACTGTCCAATGTGCCACCCATACCGATGACGCGATTTTTGGACAAGCCCGTTGCCTTCAATGTCAGATAAGTCATCGTGTCCATCGGGTTGGAAATGATGATGAAAATAGCGTTGGGAGAAACTTTTAAGCAGCTGCTAACCACCGTCTTAACGATGCCGGCATTCACGCCAATCAGTTCTTCGCGGGTCATCCCCGGCTTGCGAGGGATACCTGACGTTACGATATACACGTCCGACCCTGCGGTCGCTGCATAATCGTTTGTTACCCCAATCACATTTGTTTCAAAGCCCAGCGTTTGAGCCGTTTGCATCATGTCGATTGCTTTTCCTTCTGCCACGCCCTCTTTCACGTCGAGCATGACCACCGTGTCAGCGATTTTACGAAATGCTAACACATTTGCACAGGTCGCGCCTACGTTCCCTGCACCTACAACAGTAATTTTTGCCATTTTTTAAAATTTATTTATGTTTATTATTTTGAATTTGGCTGCAAAGGTACAAAATAATTACGAATTAAAAATTAAAAATTACGAAAAAAAACGTAACTTTATAATTCGTAATTTTTAATTTTTAATTCGTAATTGAATTTTTTTTGTACCTTTGCACCGATTATTTAGTCAAAGCGATTAAATAAGCTGAAACATTTAATTATATTTTTTAATGAAAACAGTTGAAATTGGGCGTTATGCAGTTCGTGATTGAGATGCAAGTGGGTAAGCAAAAGTATTTCATGGACAGAACTCATCCTTTGTCTGAATCAGGATTTACAGGATTTTAGGATTAATAAGATTTTTATCCTGCTAATCCTAAAATCCTGTAAATCCTGATTCAGACAAAAAGACGATGACCGATGCATCAGCTACCATTCGCTAATGGACGAAGACAAATTGACAAAGTCGAGCGACAAACTACAGTTTATCACGGTAGAATTGAAAAAATTCAAGAAACCGGAGAATGCATTAGAGACAGACACTGATAAATGGCTATATTGCCTAAAACATTTGTCCGAATTGCCGGCACAACCGGCTGCAATACAAGGCGAAGTGTTTGATGAACTGTTTGAATTGGCAGAATTTGAAAATTTAAAAGAAGAAGATATGACAACGTACACAAAAAATCTGTTAAAGTACAACGATGTGCGAAATGAATACGAGTGTGCTCGTGAAGATGGACGTGAAGAAGGTCTGCAAGCGGGTCGTGAAGTGGGTCTGCACGAGGGTCTGCGAAAAGGCATACAGCAAAGCACGTATGAAATTGCGCAAAAGTGCATTCAGGAAGGGATGTCCTTTGACTTGGTCATTAGAATAACCGGACTCTCCCCCGAAGAATTGAAAAGCATCGGGTTGGAATGATTGCCTCTCCCCCCAAAAAAATTAACCGGCTTTGTATTTCGTAATTCAATTTTTTTTCGTACCTTTGCACCCGAAAACGATTGCACCCTTAGTTCAATGGATAGAATTTAAGATTCCGGTTCTTACGATATGCGTTCGATTCGCATAGGGTGTACTACTACTGATGATGCGCAAGATAATTGGGATTGGCGAAACGATTTTAGACCTGATTTTTCAGGAAAATCAACCCCGTAGGGCTGTGCCCGGCGGCTCAACGTTTAATTGTATGATTTCGCTGGCGCGGTGCGGATTTAATACCCTGTTTGTCAGTGAGTTGGGAAACGACCATGTGGGTGCTATCATTCGCGATTTTATGCTCGCCAACGGGCTTTCTTCCGAGTATGTGGATTTCTATGATGACGGGAAATCGCCCGTCGCCCTCGCTTTTTTGGACAAAAACAGTGAGGCAACCTACAGTTTTTATCGCCAATTCCCCGAAAAGCGGCTCTCGGTTGCTTTCCCCGCCGTGAATGCCGATGACGTGGTGATTTTTGGCTCCTATTTTGTTGTCAATCCCGAAATTAGAGCGCAGGTAAAAGGGGGACTTGCCGCGGCGCAAAGCCATCAGGCAATCATTTATTACGACATCAATTTTCGCGCGGCGCACGCCGACGAGCGGGCGGAGCTGCTGCCTGCTTTTTTGGAAAATATCGCCTTTTCGACCGTTGTGCGGTGCTCCGACGAAGATTTGTCGGTGCTGTTTCCGCAAGAAAAAATTCGCGACATATATAATATGTATATCGCGCCCCGTTGCAAAAATCTGATTGTGACGCAGGGTGCCAAAGAAACGCTTTTGTTCACTCCCGATTTGGAAAAATCCTACCCGGTGCAGCCCGTGAAGCCGGTGAGCACGATTGGCGCGGGCGACAATTTCAATGCGGGATTCACCTGCGCCCTCCTGCGAAACGGCATCCGGAGGGGCGATTTGGCTGCTCTGCCGGAGCGCGATTGGGATGCGCTCATCGCCTCTGCCCACGCTTTCGCCGCCGAAGTGTGCCAATCGCCGGACAATTACATCGCCGACACCCGCGAAAAAGGCACCGCCTCCATCGGGCAAAAATCCTGACGCTCATATTTGAACGTGCCCGCCATCGCCACCATCGCCGCATTGTCGGTCGTGAATGCCAATGGTGGCAGGTGAATTTTCCAACGGTATCGTTCGGCGGCTTCCGTCAATGCCAGCCGCAAGCCGGAGTTGGCAGACACCCCGCCGCCTACGGCTATTTCGTTGATATTCAACTCCTTAGCCGCTTTCACCAATTTGTTTAGCAATATCTCAATGATAGTAGCCTGCAACGTGGCGCACAAATCGGCGCGATTTTGTTCGACGAACTGCGGATTTTCGCGCAGCCGGTCGCGCAGGAGGTAGAGAAACGACGTTTTCAGACCGCTGAAACTGTAATCATAGCCTGCAACCTGCGGCTTGCTCAGTGCAAATGCCTTCGGGTTGCCCTCTTTCGACAGTTTGTCAATCACGGGACCGCCGGGGTAGGGGAGTCCCATCACTTTTGCGCACTTGTCGAACGCCTCGCCGGCAGCGTCGTCAATCGTCTGCCCGATGATTTCCATATCGTTGCAGGCACGCACCAGGATGATTTGCGAATTGCCGCCGGACACCAGCAGGCACAAAAAGGGGAATTTCGGCGGGTCGTAGTCCCTGTCTTTTTGGCGGATAAAATGCGCCAGCACGTGCGCTTGCAGGTGATTGACCTCAATCATCGGGATATTCAACGCCGTTACCAGCCCTTTGGCAAACGACGTGCCCACCAGCAGTGACCCCAGCAGCCCCGGTCCGCGCGTGAAGGCAATCGCCGACAAATCCGTTTTCGCGACCCCTGCCTGCTTAATCGCCTGAGCCACAACGGGAATGATATTTTGCTGATGCGCCCGCGAAGCCAATTCGGGCACCACGCCGCCATACGCCTCGTGCACCGTCTGTCCGGCAATCACATTCGACAGCAGCACGCCATCGCGAAGCACCGCCGCCGAAGTGTCGTCGCAACTCGATTCAATCCCTAAAATCAGTTTGTCCATCACGCTGTTTTTTCAAAAACCGGTGCAAAGTTAGCATTTTTTTGTCCATCAAAAAAAAATGCAAAAAAAAAATGCAAAAAAATTGTTTTTTCAAAAAAAAGTTGTACCTTTGCCACGAGATTAGAATAGTATATGTGTAAACGGATAAAGATGCGCGTTTTTTTTGCATTGAGCCTCACGCTCATGCTTTCGGCGTGTGCCGCTCTGCTTGAAGAAAAAGCAAAACAGCCGGAGCCACCCGAAGAACAGCCGCAGTGGATGTTGGACAATGCCACGATAGAAGCCATGACCAAAAACGGCGGACTTATCATCAACTGGCTCAATCCGGAGGATGCGGCAGCGAAGATGGCTCCCTCCACGCGCGCAAGCAATGACGAAACCGTCGGTCAGGGCGGGACGCCCGGCACGGTCAATCCCATTACCGAAGAAGAGCTGCAAGTCTGGCAAGAGAAATGGGATGCCTTGAAGCACGGCATGGAGCCTCTTCCCTATATCTATCGCAAAGCCGCCGATTTGGCTGTGGACTACGAAACGGATGGTGCCAAGGTCGTCTATGACTGGTGGTGGTTTGACGAAGCCGACAAAACGTGGAAGATGAAATTGACCCACGAGGTTGCCGGTGTCAAATTGGTGGTTGACCGCTACTGGAACAACTCCTCCACCACCGGCTGGCAACATACTTTGGGAGGAATGGTGGCTGACAATGCGCAGAGTGATGTAGCCAAATGGCAATCCCAAGCCGCCGCCCAAACGCGCTTCGCGGGCTATAAAAAACTGTATCAGGAAATCGAAAAATTTCGCTGGGAATATCTCACGTATTTGGGCTTGAACAAGCTCTTTTTCTCCGGCAGCATGGCGGAAACGCTCATGCTCGACGATTCCAACCCGCAAAAAGCACCCACGCTCCTGCTGCACGAAATGGACACCTACCTGCGGTCTAATTATGTTGGCGACATCGGCGAAGACAGGCTGTTTATCAACGAAGGGGTGTATTCCGGAGGGCGCATCTCCGAAGTGTATCCTCCGCGCCCCGGCGGTTATTCAAAAAGGGACTCCGCCCTGCAAATCGACAAATACGGCAAATTTCTTGATGCCGAAAAGATGCTTGCAGGTCCCATCTATGTCTTGCAGCAGGATGCCTCGCTGCCATCCTCGCATCCGGAATCGAGAAATCCCAAATACTCCGCCCCCGCGGCTGCGCGTGGCAAACTGTTTGAGTTTTACATGGGCTACGTCAGGGGGGTTGAACCCTCGTGGTGGGGTGGCGAGGAAGACGTGGTCATTGTCCTTGACGATATGGATATATACGCCGGCGAAACCAAGCCGGTGGTCATGCGGACTGTTCCGTCCGACATTTCCCTTGTTGGGATTGAATGGCTGTCGTCCGATACGGAGATTGCAGGAGTAACAACCGATGGGAAAGTAATCGGCGTATCCGAAGGGGATGTTACCATCTCCGTCGTTTTCGAGGGCAGGAAATTGGCAAGTTGCAAGGTCAGGGTTACTTATGACCCCGATGCCATTCCGGTGAATAAAATTACGC
>BNTR01000027.1 GCA_025996755.1 Bacteroidia bacterium | reverse complement strand
GTACGTCGCTGCAGCTGACATCCTCCACGGGTGATGTGGCGGCGAGGAACTACTGGATTTCCGCCACCAACCCTCCCAACACCGAAAGTGGGCGACGGCTACTTGGGGTCATAACGGCACCAACGACACCAACACCAACGGCACTATCTTCCAGCATTCGCAGAGAATCCGACTCTACCGTAATAGTGAACCTGACCAACGCCTACTCCTACTCAAGCAGTTGTGTATGGAAGATATATGCCGCGGCAACGGGCAGCGCGCAGGTTACTGACCTGACGCCGCCGACCTTCAACGCTGCAACCCAGCAACTGCAGCTGGCATCCTCCGCGGCGGATCATGTGGCAGTGGCACTGAAGGACTACTGGATTTCCGCCCAAGAACCCAACGAATATGAAAGTGCGCGGCTACGCATCGAGGTGGTGAATCCTTTAACAGGCAAGGTAATCATCAGTGGCACCGCGGAAGTCGGACAAACCCTCACATCAAATATCGAAGAACTTGATGGAATCACTCCTGTTTCCTACTACTGGAATGGAGGGGGTACTCCAAGAACCAACTCAACCTATACCATAGATTCTTATGATTTAAATTCATTCATCACCGTAACAGTGACCCGCGAAGGATATACCGGAAGCGTAACCAGCAATAAAATTGGACATGTTACCCTCCCCCCCAGCTTAACAAGCGATGTAACCATCAGCGGCACCGCGCGAGTCGGATACACTCTCACAGCAAATGTAGCCTCTGGTGGAAGCGGTACCATCCGGTACCAGTGGAAACGGAATGGCGTGAATATTGACGAGGCAACCGGTCGAACCTATTACTTAGTGCAAGACGATTTCGGTACACAAATCAGCGTGGAAGTGAGCCGTACCGGAAATTCCGGAGTCATGCTCAGCCTACCAACGGATCCAGTTTTACCTTACATCCCCCCTTTAACAGGCAGGTTATCCATCAACAGAGCAACCGATGACGACGCCTACGACTCCGGAGCAGCAGGAATCCTCATAGCAGGCGACACCCTTGATGGAAGCGGACCCATCACCTACTGGTGGAAACGGAATGGCGCGGATATTGATGGAGTAAACTGGCCAACCTATACCATAGGGCAGGCAGATATAGGGAAAACCATCAGCTTAGAAGTGAGCCGCGCCGGATATGCCGGACGCATAACCAGCCGGAATTCAATTTCCGAGAGCGACGACTTTATGCGCGTGCCCATAACTGGACGCATATACTTTGAGGGTGACCCGACCTATGTATATGTCGGAGACATTCTCACTGTAAAGTTCAGCACAATTTCTGGATACATCGGCTACCACCCCATAACCTACCAGTGGAAACAGAATGACATGACTTCTATTGGTACAAACAGCCCAACCTATACCATAGGGCTGGCAGATGTAGATAAAAACATCTCCGTAAATGTGAGCCGCTACGGATATATCAATACCCTATATAGCACGGTCGGACCGGTTATGCTCCCCCTTTTAAAAGGGTCGGTAAGTCTCAGCAGTGACAGGGCGATAGTCAGACAAGTCATCGAAGCATTTATACATGATGAAAACGGTTACATCATCACTGACCTGACTGACTTCACCTACGAGTGGGAACGGTCAGGAGTAGGGGGGCTGCGCACGCTTGTTGGGACAAACAAAACATATCTCGTAACGGAGGCAGATCTCGTCGGTAGACTAAACCTATTAGTGAGGCGCAGGAATTATTCAGGTAACCTAAACAAAACCGTGAGCGTTACTCCCCCCAAGTTAACAGGCCACGTATACATTCGCGATAATATGGGGAACCGGCTGATATCGATTAAGACGGACCAGAAGAATAGGCTGCCACTCGGATGCACTCTCAGTGCAGATACCACTGAGATTGATGGTCATGATTATGGACCCATCACCTACGAGTGGCTCCGGGGTGCTACCGTCATAAGTAGGACTGATACATATGTCCTAAGTAATGCAGATCACGATAAAAGCATCTTGTTAAAAGTGTGGCGCAGTGGATATATCGACGAGCTATCCACTGATGCTGCTCATGCTATCTGGATTACGCCTTGAGGAAGCGGCACCGAGGGGAGTATTAAACCTCATTTTTACCTAATTTTCTTAACAAAACAACCTCGTAGCAAGCACAGAATGCCTCTGAGGTTGTTTTGTTAAGAAAATTAGGTAAAAATGAGGTTGCATAGTCAATCTCCCCCCCCCCCGCATTTAACGTACCCTCATCAAACATTAGAGAGCCATTTTTAATGCGTTTGCCCTTAAAAAACAGCAATATATTTTTGTATTTCAAAATAATTGCGTACCTTTGTGGCATAAAAATGAAATATAGATGAGAATTATTGCTCACAGTGCATTGGTAAGATTTTATGAAAAACATTCTGATTCCAAAATTCCACTGGAAGATTGGTTTTTGAAAACAAAAATGGCGGAATGGTTGAATTTTGCTGATGTCAAAAACACGTTCAACAATGTGGATAGTGTGGGTAATCAACGGTATGTTTTCAACATAAAAGGCAATGATTACAGATTGGTTGCACTCGTTTTATTTCAGATACAACGTGTGTATATCCGATTTATTGGGACACATGACGAATATGACAGAATTGATTGTTCAAAAGTATAAGGATATGGCAAAAATTAAAACAAAGTTGGAATACGGGGCTACGATGGCTCGAATTGACGAATTGTTGGCTATTGTGGACGATAATACGCCCACAAATGATAAAAATATGATTGAGTTGGTGCTTCTCTCCGATTTGGTGGAAGAATATGACACTGAGCATTATCCCATATCGCCGCCGGCACTGCATGAGATAATTCGGCAACGAATGGATGAAATGCAAATCAACCAAACCATTTTGGCGAATATGCTTGATTTGAGCCCTTCGCGCATCAGCGATTTTTTGTCGGGACGAAGCGAGCCGACCTTGAAAGTTGCCCGCAATATCAGTTCTAAACTGAACATTGATGCGAATGTTGTGTTGGGTGTAGCGTAAATTCCTCCCGATGAGCCAATTTCACGACATATTAAAGGAATACTGGGGCTACGATGAGTTTCGCTCGTTGCAGGAGGATATTATCCGGTCGATTTATGGCGGGCGCGACACGCTTGGGCTGATGCCTACCGGTGGCGGCAAATCGCTCACGTTTCAGGTGCCCACGATGGCGATGGATGGCATTTGCGTTGTCGTCACGCCGCTTATTGCGCTGATGAAAGACCAAGTGGATAATCTGCGTCAGAGGGGTATTCTGGCGGCGATGGTGCATTCGGGGATGAGCCATCAGGAGATTTTGGTGGCACTGGACAACTGCATTTTTGGCGATTACAAATTTCTGTATGTGTCGCCCGAACGCCTCCACACAGAGTTGTTTCTGGCTAAATTGCGCGATTTGAATGTCTGTATGCTGGCGGTTGATGAGTCGCATTGCATCTCGCAGTGGGGTTACGATTTTCGCCCTGCCTATTTGCGGATTGCGGATTTGCGCGAGAAATTGCCCGATGTGCCGGTGCTCGCACTCACCGCTACGGCTACCCCTGAGGTGGTTGATGACATTCAGGACAAATTGCTTTTCAAGCAAAAAAATGTTTTTCAAAAAAGTTTTGAGCGCAAAAATATCGCCTACGTGGTGCGCCGCGCGGAGGATAAACTGTTTGAAATCATCAAGATACTCAACTCTGTGCCCGGCACTGCCATCGTGTATGTCCGCAGTCGGGCGCGTACCAAAGAGATTGCCACCGAACTGCAACGGCAGGGCATCGTTGCCGATTTTTTTCACGCGGGCTTGACCTCCGACGAGAAAACGCGCAAGCAAAATGCGTGGAAAGACGGCTCCTGCCGCGTGATTGTGTGCACCAACGCCTTCGGGATGGGTATCGACAAGCCCGACGTGCGCGTGGTCGTCCACTACGAATTGCCGAGTTCGCTGGAAGAGTATTTTCAGGAGGCGGGACGAGCCGGTCGCGATGAGCAAAAATCCTTTGCCGTAGCCCTCTACAACGGTCGCGACCAGGCGCAACTGAAAAAACGCCTCCCCGACGAATTTCCCGAAAAGGAATTTATCCTCGAGGTGTACGAAAAACTCGCCTATTTCTACCAAATCGCGATGGGGGAAGGCGCAGGGAGGGCGCACAATTTCATCCTCGAAGAGTTTTGCAAAATCTATCACTACAATATGACGCAAGCACACAGTGCGCTGAAACTCTTGGACTTAGCGGACTATATCGAATATGTGGAGGAAACCGAGAAACGCTCCAAAGTGATGTTCACCACCAATCGCGACGACCTGTACCAAATTCCGCTCGATGCCGAGTTGGACAAGGTGATGCAAGTGCTGCTGCGGTCCTACACGGGGCTTTTTTCCAATTATATCTACATCAGCGAAGAACTTTTGGCGCAGCGCACAGGAATGACGCATCACACTGTGTATGAGGCACTTAAAACGCTCTCGAAGCAAAACATCATCCACTACATTCCGGCGAAGGCGAATCCAACAATTTTTTACACCCGCAATCGCGAAGAATTGCATCGCCTCAACATCCCCAAATCCGTGTACGAAATGCGCCAAAAACGCCTGAAAGACCGCCTCGAACAAGTGATTTTCTACGGCTCATGCACCGACACCTGCCGCAGCCAAATCCTGATGCGCTATTTCGGACAAAAAAACGCCGCCGAATGCGGCATCTGCGACGTGTGCTTAGCAAAAAAAAACAGAAATCCGAGCGACAAGTTGATGGCGCAGGTGATTGACGACGTAAACAAAGCCTACACCGAACACGGGCGGGGGTTGTCGCCTGAAGAATTGCTGAAAAAACTGCCTGACTATGCTGAGGAGCATGTTATTCAGGCGGTGCGGTTTCTTGCGGATTAGCATTGCGATAAACAATTTTTTTGAATTAAAAAATATGAAAAAAGAAATTCATTTAGATGAAGCGGGGACGCTAAAAAACTTTTTGACGGAACGTGAGAAAGAATCAATAACTCATTTGAAAATTTCGGGTAGCATTAACTCGAAAGATTTTGATGTGCTTGACGATATGTGTACAAGTTGGGGTAGTTATGATGACGACGATAACTACATAATGGAAGAAAACGAACCGCCTTTCCTGAAAATTTTGGATTTGGGCGAATGCGAAATGATAGATTGCAAAAAATTGCCCAATTTCACTTATCATTCAAAATTGGAAGAGGTTATTTTGCCTAAAAATTTGGAATATACAGGAGTAGAAATGGAAAATACATTTGAAGATTCTGTATTTCTAACAACCGTTGTTGTGCCTGAAACTTTAAAAGTTTTTGCAAGCGGAACATTTATAAGTTGTGAGAAACTGCAAAATATAAATTTCCCTGAAAATCTGGAAGCTATTGAAGGATTTGCATTTAGCGGTTGTGATATGTTGACAAACATAAGCATACCAAAAAATGTTTCAAAAATTGGTGGCACTGCTTTTGGATATTGTGATAGTTTGGAAAAGTTTGAAGTAGATGAGAAAAATCAACATTTCACAACCATTGACGGTGTGCTTTTCAACAAAGAAAAAACAAAACTTGTTGCCTTTCCTTGCGGGTGTAAAAACAAAAATTACATTGTTCCCGCGGGAGTAAAAATTATTGGTGATGGCTCTTTTTCAGGTGCAAACATTGAAACAATTGTGTTTCCACAATCGCTTGAAAGTATTGAAAGTATGGCGTTTCGTGGCTGTGAAAAACTACAATCGCTTATTGTTCCCGATTCTGTAACCGAAATTGGCGAAGTGGCGTTTGAATTTTGTTATAATTTAAAACAACTCAAACTATCTAATAATTTGACTGTTTTAAGAGAGCAAACGTTTGGCAGTTGCGGCATGACTGAAATGGAAATTCCTGCTTCTGTAAAAATCATTGAAAATACAGCATTGGGGTGGAACAAAAATTTAGAAAAACTGATTTTACACGATGGATTGGAAGAAATTTTTGACTTTTCACTTCTTTTTACTTATACCACAAAACTTCAGGAAATCCAATTGCCTAAAACTGTAAAGAAAATCAATTCCGGCATTTTCCGAAAAAATACCAATCTTAAAAATATTGAAGTTGATACAGAAAATCCGTATTTCTGTACGATTGATGGCTCGCTTTACAGCAAGGATAAAAAACGGTTGATTGCTATTTGTCCAAATACAAAAAAATCGTTTGTTGTGCCAAATGGTGTTGAAATTATTGAAGATTATGTATTTGAAGGCTTTAATGAATTGGAAGAAATTATTTTTCCTGAAACGTTAAAAGAAATTGGATACCGCTGTTTTGAAAACTGCAAAAAATTAAAAGAATTGCATTTGCCCGCTTCGTTGGGTTCAATTGATTTTCATGCTTTTGACGACTGTGAAAAGTTACAAAAAGTTGTAATTGATGCAATTTCCCCACCTGAAATAACAAATCCTCCGCACAAAAGTTGGAAATTTATGGGCGATGCAAAAAATGTGATTTTGTTTGTTCCAAACGAAAGTGTGAATAAATATCGGAAAGCCAACAAATGGAAAGATGTAGAACGAATAAAAGCAATATGATTAAAAATTGGCTTATAACCTACGATGACAGCAAATATATCCGCGATTTATTTTCATTTGCCACCATTATTCCGTGGAATTTAACGTATGGAATGAGAAATATTACCGAAAATTCAGACCAAACGGGCAAAGAACTATTTATATCCAATTATTTGCCCGCAAGTAACATGCAACCGACGCAATACAAACAAATGACTTTATTTTCAGATTTCCAAGTGTCGGAATGAAAAAAGTTTTTTTCCAAAAATTTGCACAATTCAAAAAAAAGTTGTAAATTTGCAGAAATTTTGTACTGAATTATTAATATAAATACTGTAAAAACATGTTTAAAAATCATCCTAAAGGCTTATATGCCTTAGCGTTAGCGAACACGGGCGAGCGGTTTGGTTACTACACCATGCTCGCGATTTTTGTGCTTTTTCTGCAAACAAAGTTTAATTTTGACGGAGGTCAAGCCGGTGATATCTATGGCTACTTTTTGGGTGCAGTCTATTTTATGCCGTTGATTGGCGGTATTATTGCCGACAAAATTGGCTTCGGCAAAGTTATTTTGACGGGTATTGTGATTATGTTTTTCGGCTATTTGCTGTTGGCATTCCCAATTCCGTTTGCGTCAAACACCGATGCGGTCTACACTTCGCCTGCTTTGTGGGCAATGATTGGTGCGCTGGCACTCATTTCGGTTGGAACGGGGCTGTTTAAGGGCAATTTGCAGGTGCTGGTGGGCAACCTTTACGATGCGCCGGAACATAAAGCCAAGCGCGATAATGCGTTCAGCCTGTTCTATATGGCAATCAATTTAGGTGCAATGTATGCGCCGTTTGCAGCAACAAAAGTGATTAATTATGTTTTGGCAAAAGCCGGATTTTTCTACAATGCGGCTATTCCATCGTTGGCAAATCAATTTCTGACTAACACGATTACGCCGGAAGGTACTGAAACATTAACCCAACTGGCTGTGGCACAAGGTGCTGCGACAACTGATTTGGGCACATTTGCATCAAACTATATTACCTCGCTTTCGGGGGCTTACAACTATGGATTTGGCGTGGCTTGCATTTCGTTGATACTCTCCATTGCGATATACATTGGATTTAGAGGCACTTACAAACACGCGGATTACAATTCCAAGCAGTTAGCCGTTAAAAATGCGAAAGAAGGCAAGGTGGCTGAGGCAGAATTGAGTCCGAAAGAAACAAAAGACCGCATCTGGGCGTTGGTTTTAGTGTTTTTTGTGGTAATTTTCTTTTGGATGTCGTTCCACCAAAACGGATTGACGATGACTTACTTCGCTAAAAATTATACGGCAGGCGAAGCCACAGGACTAACGCGCATTGGATTCGACATAGTGAATCTAACGCTATTGATAGTGGCTGTGTTCAGTGCATTCAGCATTTTTCAGTCGGAAACATCGAAGAGTAAAACAATTTCAGGTGTGGTTTTACTCGCTGCGGTGAGTGCGGTCCTCGTGAATTATACTCATACAGTGGCTACGTTGGAGATACAACCGCAATTGTTTCAGCAATTTAATCCATTTTTTGTGATTATTTTAACACCCGTTTTTATGGGAATGTTTGCCTGGTTGGCGAGTAAAGGTAAAGAGCCTTCCACGCCTCGTAAGATAGGTTTTGGGATGATAATTGCCGCCGGTGCATTCTGTATTCTGGCATTTGCATCGCAGGCTTTGCAAAGTCCAGCTGCTTTGGGAGGTAATGTGAGCACTGCATTGGTTTCGCCTAATTGGCTGATTAGCACCTATTTAATATTGACATTTGCCGAACTGTTCCTAAGTCCGATGGGTATGTCGTTTGTGACCAAAGTGGCTCCTCCCAAATATAAGGGGATGATGATGGGTGGCTGGTTCACGGCTACGGCTATCGGCAACTATTTGACAAGTTACATCGCCAAGATTTGGGGTTCAGGAATGGAATTGTGGCAAGTGTGGGGCGTGCTAATCGTCATCTGTCTGCTCTCGGCAACATTCATCTTTGCCATCATGAAACGCTTGGAAAAAGTGGCGAAATAATTTATAATGGAAAAAATTCGTCATTTTTGATGTTATAATGGAAAAAATTCGTGCTTTCGCGCCCGAAAGAGGATTTATAATGGAAAAAATTTGTGTTTTTTGTCGTTATAATGGAAAAAATTTGTACCTTTGTGCCCGAAACAGGATTTATAATCGACAAAATTTGTAAATGATAGATTTTAATAAAGAAATCATTTTTGCATCTTCTGACCCTGAAATTTCGCGGGAGATTGGCAGCTCCGAAAAGTCCGGCAAAATAAGGCAAATCGCCCCCCGCATCTACTCCGCTAATTTGCGGGATGCGGTGGAGCGTATTGTTAAGCGCAATTTTTTGGAAATTCTCAAATGGCGCTTCCCCAATGCGGTCATCAGCCATCGGAGTGCTTCCGAGTTGCACCCTACGGAAACGGGCAATTTCTTTGTTACGAGCAACTATACCAAGAAAATCACTGATTTGAAAGGGTTTACGCTCAATGTGATGGCGGGCAAAGCGGCTTTGGATTCAGATGTGAATTTGGACGGGATTTATGCCTCGTCGGAGTGGCGGTGGGTGCTCGAAAATATGCAGATTTCTCGAAAAAAAGGGGGCGAATCGAAGACTTTTCCGATTGAGTTGATTGAGGACAAATTGGAAAAAATCATTATTCGGGAGGGCGAGGCAGGCATCAATAAATTTCGGGACAAGGCTAAGGAAATCGCCGCGCAGTTAGATTTTTGGCAGGAATTTGAGAAACTGAACGCCCTCATTTCAGCCCTGTTGAGCACCCACAATAGCGCAGTGCTGAGTTCGGCATCTGCCAAAGCGCGAGCCACAGGGATGCCTTTTGATGCCCAACGGGTGGAACTGTTTGAAATTCTCTACGACAAATTGAAGGATTACTATTTTCCCGAACGACCGGACAAAAACGATTCCGAAGAGTCATTTCTGCTGTTTTCGTTCTTTGAAGCCTATTTTTCCAACTACATTGAGGGCACAAAATTCACGGTAGGCGATGCCCGGCAGATTGTCGAAACCGGCATTGCAGTGCCCAAACGGGTCAAAGATTCGCACGATATTTTGGGAACGTTCAACATCCTGTCGAACCGTCAGGAAATGACAACCATTCCGACAACGGCAGACGAGTTGATTAAACTTCTCAAAAACAGGCATTTAACGATGATGGCGGAACGGGCTGAAGAGGTGAATGCGGGGGTGTTCAAAAGTCAAAACAACCGTGCGGGCAGTACGGAATTTGTGGATTTCACTCTGGTGGAAGGCACTCTGAGGCAAGGATTTAGATACTATGCCGCGCTCACCGACCCTATGGCAAAAGCCCTGTTTGTGATGTTTATGGTTGCCGAAATTCATCCGTTCACCGACGGCAACGGCAGGATTTCGCGGATTATGGGCAATGCCGAACTGTTCAAAAGCGGGCAGTCGCGCATCATTGTGCCGACAGTCTATCGGGAGGACTATATTATGTCGCTGAAAAAGTTGACAAGCAGGAAAGACCCCGACGCTTTTATTCGCGTGATGGATAAGTTACAACATTTTTCAAATAACATTTTTGGCGACGATTTTGAGGCTCTCAATGCCTATTTCAATGAAACGAATGCCTACAAGGAGCCTTCGGAAGCCAAATTAAAATTTATTGCAGTATGAAAAAAATTATTTTTATCGGGAGTTTGCTCCTTTGTGCCGCCACAACTTGGGGACGTTCGACGGAGCCTTTCAACGCGGGATGGAAATTTCAAAAAGCCGACAGTCTGGCGGCAACGGTGCCCGATGCGTGGCAGTCTGTGAGCATTCCGCACACCTGGAACGCGGAGGATATGCAGATTAAGAAGGGCATCTACTATGCGGGGACGGCTTTTTACAAGAAGACCTACGTGCCGGACGAGCGTTTGGCGGGCAAGCGGGTGTTTCTGCGCTTTCAGGGCGTGGCTTCGGTTGCCGAGGTGTTTGTCAACGGCGCATTCGTGGACACTCACAAGGGCAGCTACGCGGCTTTTGCGGTGGAAATCACCAAGTCGCTGAAATATGGCGTAGCGAATGAAATCGTCGTCAAGGTGGACAATTCGCCACGCAAGGACGTGATTCCGGTCAATCACACGCTTTTTGGCGTCTATGGCGGCATCTATCGCCCTGTGGAACTGATTGTAACAGAGAATATTAACATCGCCGTGACGGATTATGCCTCGCCGGGGGTTTATATTCGCCAGCGGGACATTACAAAAACTGGTGCCGGCATCGACCTGAAAGTGAAGTTGGAAAATAAGAGCAAGACTGCCAAAGCGGTGCGCGTGCTGACCACCATTTATGAGGCGACGGGCAAGGTGAAAACGAAGGTAGAACAGTCCGTGAGCGTGCTTCCACAAGGGCGACAGCAGGTTACTCAACATTTGACTGTCCATACGCCGCATCTCTGGCAAGCGCAGGAAGACCCCTATTTATATCGGGTGGTAACACAAATCATCGCCGATGGGGTGGTCATCGACGAGGTGACGCAGCCGTTGGGCATTCGCAAGTTTGAACTGAGAGCCGCCGACGGGATGTATCTCAACGGCAAAAAAATCCCGATGTACGGCGTGTGTCGCCATCAGGACTGGTGGGGATTAGGCAGCGCGCTCACCGACGAGCAGCACGACACCGACCTGAGTATCATCAAAGAAATCGGTGCCACAACCATCCGGCTGGCACATTATCAGCAGGCGGAGCGGATGTATGCCAAGAGCGACAGCATCGGCTTCCTCGTGTGGGCAGAAATCCCGTTCGTCAATCGCGTGACCACGCAGGAGCGCGAAAATGCACGCCAGCAACTCACAGAACTGATTCGACAAAATTACAATCACCCCTCCATCTACATTTGGGGGCTGCACAACGAGGTTTACGCGCCCAACGACTACACCGTCGCACTGACCACCGAATTGAATGACCTTGCAAAATCGGAAGACCCCGACCGCTACACGGCATCCGTAAGTGGCTATAACACAGTCGATAGAGCAACCAACCTCAACGCCGACGTGCAGGGCATCAACCACTATTTCGGCTGGTATAACGGCAAAATCGGCGATGTGGAAAAATGGGTCGAAGGTATGGAAAAGGATTTTCCCAACTACAAAGTCATCTTTTCCGAATACGGCGCGGAAGCAAACATCAACCAGCAGGAGGAAGTGGTCGGCGAGGTGGGACGCTACTTTTCGCAGTTTTACCCCGAAACATTCGCCACGAAATTTCACGAAATCCAGTGGGGCGTGATTGCCAAACATCCCTATTTAGTGGCATCCTACATCTGGAACACTTTCGATTTTGCCACGCCTGCCACCACCCAGGGCGGCGTGGAAGCCCGCAATATGAAGGGCTTGGTCACCTTCGACCGCCAAACGAAAAAAGACCCATTCTATTGGTACAAAGCCAATTGGAGCACGGAACCGGTGCTCTACCTCACGCAGCGGCGAGCCACCGAGCGCGAAAATGAAATCACCCCCGTGACGGTCTATTCCAACATCGGCACGCCCCGCCTGTTTGTCAACGGCACCGAAATCACGGCTTTCACGCAGGGCACAACGCCTGTGCACTACATTTTCAACGACGTGAAATTGCAAGCGGGCGAAAATAAACTGCTCGTTACAGCGAAAAAAGGCGGCAAAGCCTACGAAGACGCGATAGTTTGGAACTATTCGCCGGACAACAAAAAGGCATCCTCCGACGGACTGCCGAAGGAAAACACGAAAGAACATATTGGTTTATAAAAAAAATCGCAAAATGGAACGTAAACTTTTGATAATCATTCTTTTATTTGCCTCCATTTTCAATGTGCAGGCTAAAGATGATGCGCTACAGACATTGTTGGAGCATCCGTCCCTGAAGCACGTGTCCGTTGGCATATCCGTGAAATCGCTCAAAACGGGGGAAACACTCTTTGAGCACCGTTCGGAAAAATCCATGCAGCCGGCATCGGTGGTCAAAATTTTCACCACCGGATTGGCGTTGGAAAAGTGCGGCAAAGATTTTCGCTACAAAACCATCGTCAGCTATTCCGATACGATTGTGGATGGCGTGCTGAAAGGCGACCTCATCATAGAAGCCTCCGGCGACCCCACTGCCAATTCGCGCTTTTTCCCGAACTACAACTTAGTGAAAAAGATTGACGACGCACTGCTTCAAGCGCGTATCACAACGATTGAGGGACGCATCAGAGTGTTGCCGCAGGAAACGCTCGCCCGACTGCCGGGGTCGTGGGTGTGGGAAGACCTGTCGAATCATTATGCCGCGCCCTATCGGACGTTTAATTACCGCGACAACGCCTATATATTGGGACTCGCGACGGGGCGGGCAGGCGGTCCGTCCAGAGTGAAATCCGTGGACCCGCCCTTGCCGGGGAAAACGTTTATAAGCAACGCCATCGCATCGCGGCAACCCAAAGATGATGCGTGGATATTCGGCGGACCCTATTCAGACACCCTCTACGTGGAGGGCACGCTGCCCCAAAACCAAGCCGCGTATGCCATCAAGGGGGCGTTGTATTCACCCGCCGCGTGCTTTGTGGGCGAACTAAGTACGCGATTGACGGCGCGAAAAGTTGTGATTAACAACAAGATAATCAACGACTTAAAGCATACAACTCTCCTGCAATATACGTCGCCGAGCTTGGAAGAAATCGTCCTGTGCACCAACAAATGGAGCGTCAATCTATTTTCGGAAGCCTTGGGCGTGTTGGTGGACAGCGTTGATTTTGCAGGAGCCCTCAAAAACGCCTTACAGCGCATCGGAGCCTCTCCGTCGGGCATCATTATGAAAGATGCCTGCGGGCTGTCGGCATATTCTGCCGTCCCTCCGGTGGCACTTGCGGACTTTCTGATATGGGCATATAACGCTGTGGGAAAGGCATTTACACACTCGCTCCCCGTGGCAGGCATAGATGGCAATCTGACGAATTACGTCAGCGGCAATCCACTCTTGAAAAACAAACTGTTCGCCAAAACAGGCACTTTCACCGGCGTGCGCTGCCTCGCCGGCTACATCACCGCCAAATCGGGCGAGCAATACGCCTTCTGCATCATGCTCAACCACTGCGTTGAAAACATCCACGAAGTGCAAAACCAAGTCGGGCATTTTTTGAGCAAATTGGCTGCTCTTTGATTGTCTGAACCGCGATTTTAATAAGATTTTCAAGATTAGCAGGATTACAAAAAAAAAAACCGCCAATCCTCCATCTTGTTAATCTTGAAAATCTTATTAAAATCGTGGTTCAGACTACACGTCCACGCTACACCGAACAGAAACTATACTAAACTGATTTGCCCCTCACGCATTTGCTTCCAAAATGCGCGTTCTTCCTGTAATGTCATCCCCTCTGTGGCTTTTGCCATCTTCTCTTTTACGGCGCGGAAAAATTCAACCGTATGAAATCCTTCAATTGCTGTTGTTTTCATATTTTTATAATTTTAAAAATTCTAATGGCGAGCGTATATCTATTACCGGGTATCCAAAGCGCATATTAATGGCATTGAATAGTTTAATTTTGTCAAAATTGACAATATGTTTAAAATTCCAACTAATCAGGCAGTCTATCCTGTTTGCCGACGATAGCGCAATATGATAGGCATCGTTTCTGCTTGCTTGCCCAAGTGCCCCTTCCGAAATGTATTGCAAAGCTAACAACTTTGCTTCTTCGGTAATTTCAATGAAATGAAAACAATCCGCAGGAATCAGTTTTTTAATATCTTTTACTCGTTGCGGAGCATTCAGCAATTCGGTTTCGTTTATTTCCGAAAAATAAACATCAAACTCCTTGTTTTCGATACGCTCAAACAATTGTTTCGATGCGGATTCAAACTCAACATCGAAATAACCACCAATGACCGAAGTATCTATGTAAATTCGCTGCTTCATAATTCATTGTTTCACCCTGCAAAGATACAAAAAAATCTTGAACTATGGATGATTGTCTGAACCACGATTTTCATAAGATTTTGAGGATTAGCAGGATTACAAAAAAAATCCTGCCAATCCTCCATCCTGCTAATCTTGAAAATCTTATTAAAATCGTGGTTCAGACTACTTCTTCACCACCTTCAAAGCCTCACCCCCTACGCGCAGCAAATAAACACCGCTCGCCTCGCCCGACAAATCCACGCGGCTTTCGCGAGTGCGGTGCAGCAATGTGCCGCTTAGATTGTACACTTTTATCTCTGCGCCGTTGGCTTTGTCCACATACACCACGCCGGTGGTGGGATTGGGATACGCTTGCAGTTTATCGGCATCAACCGTTTTTACGCTTGTAGCGGATTCGATGGCAAGTATTATGTCAAATGCACTCTTCCAATCGCTATTGTTATAGGCATCCAATGCACTTGCAGGCACATACAGCGTATCAACATAATCAACAGCATCAGCAGTAAAATTATCATAGCTTAATCTTGGCGGCGTAGCAGCAAGGCAAAATACGGAGGTAAGACCGTCGTAACCGGAAAAAGCCATCCACCCAATACTTGTCACGCTGTTAGGAATGGTCACAGAGGTAAGACCGCGGCAACCCCGAAAAGCCGCATCTTCAATGCTTGTTACGCTGTTTCCGATTGTCAACGCACCGCTAAGACCGCTGCAACCGTTAAAGGCACTATATCCAATGCTTGTCACGCTGTTAGGAATAGTGACGGAGGTAAGACCGCGGCAATTGTAAAAAGCCATCGCTCCAATGCTTGTCACGCTGTTATCAAAGGTAATGGAGATAAGACCGCCGCAACCGTAAAAAGCACAATTTCCAATGCGTGCCACGCCTTCATTGATGACCAACGTTTTAATAGCAGCACGAGAATGATACCAAGGGGCATCCACCGAGGGGATATTTTCATAATTCGCCATTGCCCCCGTCCCGCTAACGGTGAGGACACTGTCATCGGTCAGCACTACCGTGGTACTCCCCGAAGTCCACGAACCAATTGTTTCTGCTGCATTAGCAACACCCGTGCCCAGCAACACCGTCGCTGCAACACAAAAACCAAAGAATTTTTTCTTTCTCATAACTTTTTTTTATTGTTTTATAAATTTAAAAATAATCCCTAATTTTTTTGCACACAAAAAAAGCGGACTTAAATATCCACTCTGAGGCTTCGACTACCATATAACCAAATAAGTAAGCCATACCAAAATTATAACTTATTGATATACAAAATGATAGTTGTGCCTTTTGGCAGGGCGGGTAACAAACGGGTAAATATTTAGCACTGTTTTGAGACTTTGGGGAGGGTGTTTGGCATTATTACCTCCACCCTTCGCCCCCCCCACCGCCCACTGAAACATAAGCCTCAACAAAGGGAATATTGCCATGAAATTTGCCGCACAAAAAAACCTATTTGGGGTCAAAACGGGCACGGCTCACCCGTTAATGTATCTTTGAAGTCGTCTTCGGGTATTAACCCTTTGGGGTATAGTTCCGCTTCGACCTCACCGTAATAGCCGCCTGCCAGGAGATTAGCGGCGGTATGGGGTTGAGGCTCTTTTATTACCTTTATTGTTGGCAGTGGTGGCGGTGGTGGCGGCGTTGTTGGTGGTGTTGGGGTGTTCATTGTTTTTGCGAATTTTTTTGTATCTCCATTTGTATATATAGAATGCGGATACAAATTTTTTCGCATCTTTTCACTACCACCATTTGCATATAACGCGGCAATATCATCACTTTTCAAGTGGTGTCCGCTGTATCTCTTTTGCACATCATCGCCTTCCCCACCTTCGGCAATAAATGATAGATATTCCTTCGGGTATGGTTTATCCCAAGCCTTACCTACTGCCTTGCCCTTGCGTTTCCCTTTGGTGCCCGGTATGTATATACCACCCGCCAACGTAACAAAAGCGGGTCGAACATAAGGCACTGCGAAGTTATCCAACAAGCCGTACCTCCGCAGGTTATCAGACAACAGCCAGAGCACCTTATTTGAATCAGCACCACCTTCTATTTTAGCCTGAACTTGTGCGTACAGTCGGGACAAGTTCGCGAGAACCCCACTTTCTTTGTCGAACACTATACAAAGGTCGGCGAAGGCTTTAAGTAACTCTTTTTGTCGTTTTTTGTGCAGGTCGCCAAGCATAACCTCCTGCATATCGCCCCCCACTATTTGGAGGAAGGATAGGCTTGTGCCCTTTGGTGCAACATCAAAATCCGCGTCGCCTTCCACCACCTCCCCAATGTTGTATATTTCCCGCAGTACATAAGGCAATACCACCATACCCCGCGTGCGGATCAATAAGTTTGAAGCCGCCGCCTCTTTGCCATGCCGCTCTGCATAAGTCAAACCTTGTGCGTTATAACGCGCCGTACATGAACGGGTTTTAATATCGTCGCCGCCGAACTCACCAATCAAAGTTAGTGTCCGCAAGCCGTCGCGGAAGCGACCCGCGAACTGCACCGCCGTATTCCAATCATTGACAAATATATAACAATCATCTTTTTTATTATCGTGGAAGTTGTGACCTTCGGCACCCTTTTGGGTGGTGAATAATATATCAATATCACCCTCCCCCTGTTCAAACTCCATCAACAAATTATGAATGTTACTTTGTCGTTCTTTGCCCGTCGTGTTAACGCCGTCGTAATAATCATTATCTTTGTCGTTGTCGTTGGTGTAGAAGCCCATCGTTTTTGCTTCAGGCAGTTCCGTTTTTAGCATTTTAAGACAATCGGAGATAACCATTTTGTTGTTCACATATACAATAAGCCGCCGCCATCTGTTTTCCATTCCCCAACATTTTTTAATATGTTTCACAAGACTTTTTGTGTCCGGTGTTGGTTCTTGTTTAATAAGACAAAACTTGTCAATGGTGGGCTTATATAGGCTATTTTTAAAAAATCGTAACTCTTTGACTTCCGAAGCCTCAACTCCGAATAGTGGGGTGGCAGTGAGCTGTATTGTTTTGAAATTTAACCCCCTCCCCGCCCTGAAAATACCGTCGTAAGTATCAAACCAATTAGTAGTGTGCCGCTCGTCGAATGCGATAATAGAGTCGTCTCCGCAATAAGTCTTAATAACCCCCTCCGCTAAGTGGCTACCGTAAGTGAATATCAGAACTTGACTTTGAGAGCAAGCCTCCTTAAACCATTGAGTCTCGCCCGTTGTAACGTATTCGGAGCGAATACCCTCCGCACGGAAGGTATTAACCGTTTGCCACGCCAAAATTTGCGTGGGCACAAAGACAACCAGTTTGTTACTACTAATAAGACCATCAAGACTCCGGGCGATATACAGAAGGCTTGTACTTTTGCCTATCCCGCAGGGTGCTACTACACGAACATTACGGTGTTCATGTATAGCCTCCAAAATTTGGCTGTTCTCTTTGTCGCTAAGGTATTGCCCTTCAATTTCGGTAGAGTTCTCAATATAAGAATAGAGGTGAGGAATACGACCATTTAGGCGGTCTTCTATAAGTACCTTACCCACGCCGTTCACTCCTTTTGTAATTTGTTCTTTTAGCGTGCCCTTTATGTAGATGATTATTTCGGTGATTATTTTGGTTTTGTCCGTTAGCCGTTTGCGTGAGGTAAGAAGGGCATCAAAGGCAATAAATAAGGAGGCAATATCTTTGGGCGTGCTGCATGGTAGGTTTAAGTCGGTGGCTGTTATTTGTATTTTGCCTTTCACCGAATCCCACCAGTCGGCATTTCCTTTGTATCCTTCTTTGCGCCGTTTCAATATGAAATGTTCTTTGGCTTCAGGTGCATCGTCTTTGTCCCGTCCCCACCATATAGCCACGTCCTTTGCACCTTTCAACATATTGTATATGTTTTTCAAATTTCCTTTTGGGGGGGCTATTTCACCTGCGGCATCGACCATAACGCAGTCGCCGCTATTTGAAACAAAATAGGCATCTTTGAAGTGCGCGACGGTAACATCGTAACCCAAAGGACGTATTACGGATTCGTCGGGTATGTAGCCTTCAAAATAACCGCCGTCTGTTGTCCACGTAATAAATTTGTTTGGTATGGTTTTAATAAGTTCCCCTGCCTTTTTTTTGGCTTCTGCTACTATTTTTAGCCCTATCCGTTTGTATGCTTCGCCCGGACTGTATTTATCCGAATAGGCATAACCCACCGCCGCATTGACTAAGTCTTTGAGTATCGGGTCGTCGTATTCCGCTGTTGGGAAGGGCACACTGCGCTTGTTTCTTGTATACAGTTTTTTGTTTTTAAAGAAGGCTTCAAATACCGCCTGCTCTTCGGTGGTGATTTCATTCCTAATTACCGTCCAGTAAAACTTTTTAAAATCAATGTAGGTGACTTCGGTGTAGTGTCCTTGTGCCGTGCCCAAATTGAGGGTCTTTGCGTCGACTTCTTTGAGTTCGGTGAAGCCGTTGTCTCTTGCGTTTTGTTGCATTCATGTTGTATTTTGTTTTTTATTGTCTTGTTGCATTTGTTGGTAAGTTGTGGGAGGAGGCTGAAATGCAACAAACAGCCTCCACCCCTTACTTACCTTATTCGGCGGGTATGGTAGCCCAGTATTGCCTCAAACTTTCGCTTATTTTAGCCTTCTGTTCGGGGGTATGAAGTTTGCCTTTATTCCCCTCTGCGATTTTAGCCTTGTGCTCTGCGGATAGTTTCCGCGTTGTTCTTTTCATAATAATTATGTTTCATTAAGTTATTGTCTACAATATAAAAGATTGCGTTGTCGTGTATATTTTAGTATAAATAGTATAAAAATCAAGTCTATTTCATATAGAATATACAAATAAGACGCAATTTATTGACTATCAATGAAATATTTATTTTGTTCTTTTGCCCGTTATGGTGTAGTTGGCTGCCTCTGTTTCTATTTCATCGACGGTTTTTACTCGATGTTGCAACATCCAATCCGTTAGTTCACCTTTGTCAAAGTAGGTTATCTTTCCACCTGCACTTTTGTAGTAGGGTATTTTCTTACCACTTACTAATTTGTACAAGTGACTTTTGGTTAATCCTGTGAGGAGGCTTGCGTCGTTCATTGTTAGGGCTTGTTTTGCCGTTAATAGTGTCAGGTTTTTGAGTGCCTGCAACTCTTCTAATATTTGTTTGTCCATGTTTGTTGTTTTTTTTACAGAGATACCCCCAATTTTTGAGAAATAAAAAGGATTAACAAAAGCATATATCAACAACAAAAGCAAGTTGTTGAATATCAATGGAATATTTTTTTTTATTTTTAGCCTCTTACCTCTATTTTATCCGTTATGTTGTAGTGGCTGCCTCTGTTTCTATTTCATTGACGGTTTTAACTCTGTTAGTTCCCCCCTCCCCCTTTTTTCAAAGTTACCTACATTTTTTTAAAATAAAAATTGAAGTTGTTCAAAGTATTGAAGTTGTTCAGAGTATTGAAGTTGTTCAGAGTATTGAAGTTGTTCAGAGTATTGAAGTTGTTCAAAGTATTGAAGTTGTTCAGAGTATTGAAGTTGTTCAGAGTATTGAAGTTGTTCAGAGTATTGAAGTTGTTCAAAGTATTGAAGTTGTTCAAAGTATTGAAGTTGTTCAAAGTATTGAAGTTGTTCAGAGTATTGAATAAGCAAGGCTTTGAAGTGTAACCACGCACATCTATTTAGGTTTTGTTGTTCAAAGTATTGAAGTTGTTCAGAGTATTTAGCCGCAACATAAATAAGCAAGGCTTTGAAGTGTAACCACGCACATCTATTTAGGTTTTGTTGTTCAAAGTATTGAAGTTGTTCAGAGTATTTGAAGTTGTTCAGAGTATTTGAAGTTGTTCAGAGTATTTAGCCGCAACATAAATAAGCAAGGCTTTGAAGTGTAACCACGCACATCTATTTAGGGGTTTTTGGTTATTAAGTATTGCGGGAAGTGTATAACATTCTTATTCTTTTTTTTTAAGCGGCAATAAAAACAAACCCCTTACTAGGTGTATAGCAAGAGGTTAGTTTTACTTTAACTCGATTTTGGATACCCAAGGGGGGAGGGGGACGGGTATAGGGACGGGGACTTAATCGGTTAGACCATTCAACATATCGACCGCGTCCCGCTTGTTTTTATCAATTACTTTTGCATAAATTTGGGTCGTCTGTATATCAGCATGCCCCAGCAATTTAGATACCGTTTCAATCGGCACACCCAACGACAAGAGTAATGTTGCGTTGGTGTGCCTGCCCACGTGGAAGGTTACCCGTTTGGTTATACCCGCCGCCAATATCCAACTTTTTAGCGTTTCATTGGTATAGCCGTTGTTTGAGAGTGGAAAAATTTTATCTGTTGGCTCCGCATCTGCTTTGTCGGGCAGGAACTTTAAAGCCTCTTCGGATAGTTGCAAGTTTTCAGGTTTACCAGTCTTTTGTTGCGTGTAGCGGATAACCGTTTTGCCGTCGTTATCCCTTTGCAGTTTGTTCCACGATAAATTTTTGACGTCTCCGAATCTTAATCCACTGAAACAACTGAATAAAAACGCTTGCTTGACAATTGGTTTTCTACAAGGGGTGGCTACCAACATCTTAACCTCTTCGACTGTTAGGTATTCCCTATTGTCAAGTTGCCGTTTGGGTCGCTCTTGTCGGGGTAATTGTGAAAGTGGATTGCTTGATAAAATACCTTCCATGGTCGCTTTGTTTAATGCTACATTCAGCGTTTTGATATAGCCGTATTTAGTGTTTTCCGAAAGTAACCCGCTTGTGAAAACGTCTGAAAACCCCTGCCGATAAACTTTATTTTTGACCGTGTTTAAATAGGAGGCAAAGCCGCTGCAATATTCCTTATTGACCTGTTTAAATGTTGTATGCTCTCCTTTGTATTGTTTCAAGTGCTTAATCAAAATGTTGTACACTTGCCACTGCCCTTTTGCCGCGCCGCCCGCCTTCTGTTTCCTTTCGTCGGCAATTGCTTGTAGATAATCAATAAGACGCGCCTTCTGTTTGATGTTTGAGAATTTAAAGCCGTGCGCGCTGTTTTGCAATTCCACTACCTTCTGTGACTTAATAGTGTTTGCCAATTGCAGCATTTCAGCATTTTGATTTTTAGCAATTGGCGTCGTCTCCGGCACCAAATAGAGTTTGAGGAAATCATACTCTCTTTTGCCGTCCTTGTAATAATCCAAATAGATAGATTGATTACCGTTTGCCAGCTTTTTGTAGCGGACTTTGATAGGCTCTTTCGCCTTCGTTTCTTTTATTTTTCTCATTTTTATATAATTTTTGTTTGCGCCAACATTAGCGCAGTACAAAGGTACAAAAAAAATAATACAAAGGTGGGCTTTTGATTGGAATGGTGTTATTTTATTGATTATTAACATATTATTATATTAAAATAACACTGTTAAGTACCAAATATCAAATATAGCGGTCGGGTAACGTTTTGTGAGTAACCATATTTATAAAACGGGTAACAGAAATAAGATAAAAAAAAGCATAACAACGGAATAGTGCTATACTTTTTTGTTCTGTTTAAGAAGGTGATAATCTTTGTTTGAATACCGTGTTGTTTGCTTTTTTATGGTTTTTGTTTTCCTTTGTTTTCTTTGGCTTTTTGGTGGTAGGCTTTACAAATAAGTAAGTCCGCGTTCCCGCGAACGTTAACTTATTCCGGTTATATTATGAAAGTGTCGAATTTTCAGAATTGGAATAGCGTTTAACGCTTTTTTCAAATATGTCCTTCCAAACTTGCGCCTGAAATTGCGACAAAGGTAGCAACTATTTTTGAATTGACAAAATAATTCCGAAGATTTTTTTAATTATCAGCGAATATCTCACCTGTCGCCCGAAAGGGCGGGATTTTCGTAACCCAGGTCATCGACCTGCGGGAAAGGAGGGCAACACAGCCCTTGTCCCCGCAGGGGACAGATGTGCATAACCGTGGGTGAAGCAAAGCGCAACCCACGGTTATGCACATTCCGCCCCTAACGGGGCGGTGGGTTGTGGAGGGTGGATTCCGGTTTCTACCAATATAGTGTGCCTAACCTTAAGTTTGCGGAAAATTTAAATCCGGGGAAAAATCATTACTTTTGTTGTGAGAAAGTAAAGATTTAACCGACTGACAAATGGTAAACTAAGTGCCTAATTAGATTTTGAAATCTACGTGCCGAATTAGACCATTGTCAGTCAAGCTGAGGGATACTAAATAGAATGTTAGGCTTTGAATCCTATTTAAGGTATTAGTACGCCCGGCTTCTCGGTTAAATCCAAACTTAATGATAATTTTTAATAA
>BNTR01000026.1 GCA_025996755.1 Bacteroidia bacterium | reverse complement strand
CTCATATTATCGCCCGTGCGGGTGGCAGGATGGCAGAATGCGAGGTTAAGGTGAAGTTCCCCACCATCATTTTGGAGGATATAGTGGTGCACAAGGGCAAAACCAAGTTAATACCATACACCACATCACCTCCCGGTGAGACCCTTATCAATGCCGTTTGGGAATCCGAAATCAAGACAATTGCCACGGTATTGTCGGGCGCGGTGACGGGCGTGAACTAGGGCGAAACGACCATCACGGTTACCACCGCCGGCAGCGAGCCGGTCAGTTGCACGGTCACGGAGCTCCCTCCCGAGCCGGATAACGTAGCGGCAGAGAGTGTCGCCATCTATGATGCCAACGGGGCAGAATTGAGGAAATTAACACTTCCCGCCGGTGACAGTTATCAGTTATATGCCGTGGTCTTGCCGGAAGATGCGGATTGCAACGTAGTGTGGATATCCGAAAAGCTGGAGATTGCGACCGTCGACCAAACAGGACTGGTTACTGCGGCGAAAAAGGAGGGAAAAGTAAACATTATCGCCATTGCCAACGGCATGACTGCCGTGTGCGAAGTGACGGTGGAGACAGTAACGGTTGAGCCCGAAACCTTAAACATTACAATCGGTGAGACATCCTCCACCCCCTTGACCGCCACTATAACGCCCTACAACGACCCCTACGAAGAGGCAGTCTGGTGGTCGGAAGATGAGAGCATCGCCATCGTGGACGGAGCAACAGGGGAGGTAACCGGCTTATCGGCGGGCGTGGTAAGGATTTATGCCACGGAGGGGGAAAGTGCCTACTGCACGGTAACCGTGAAATCCGACGTAGATATAGCGATTGCGCCGAAAACATTGAACCTTGCCCCTGACGAAATTTACAACAAATTGGAAGTTACAATAACGCCGCCGGATGGCATTGATGCCGCCTATACCTTTTCGTCCGCAAATTCTGCCATCGCCACGGTGGACGAATTTGGGGTGGTCACTGCCATGTCGGATGGCACGACAAAGATTTATGCCGCCACTGCGGGGGGGGCTATCCGATTCCTGCACGGTCACGGTCGCTGTCTTTACACCGGTTACGGACATTATCGGCGGCATCCCCGCAATAGGAGCCGTGGGTGTTCCGCTTACCCTAACCGGCACGGTAGAACCTGCTAATGCCACCTACCAAACTATTATCTGGAGCCTCCCTGCCGGCACGACGGGTGCTACCATCAGCGGAAATGCGTTAACCGCCACGACATCGGGAAGCTATACCGTGACCGCCACCATCAGCGATGGACTGGCAGTAGGAACACCGTACACAAAGACCTTTACGATAAATATGCTAAGGAACATTGAGTCAGCGGCGTTCACTTCCGTCATCGGCGACACCATGCTGACCATTACGCTGACCGACGGCACCTATATCGCAGACCTTGACTTGTCGCACTTCCGCATCAGCACGCAGGGAACGGGCGGATTTGAAAATCTGACCGGCGGCACGGTGACGCGCGTCAGCAACAATACGGTCATCATTATTTTGCCCGCGGTGACGACCGACGGAAGCGACCAGAAAATCACTGTAGCCGCCGCTGCCTTTGACACGCAATCCACATCCACAGCGGTGACGGTAGTTGCAAGCGGGGGAATAAGTGACGTTGAGTCAGGGGTATTCTCTTCTGCCGTCCGCAACCACATACTGACCATTACGCTGACCGGCGGCAGATTTGCAGCGAGCCTCTCCCCGTCGCAATTCACCCTTAGCACGGTGGGAACACCCGGATTTGCCAATCTGGACGGCGGCACGGTGACGCGCGTCAGCGACACTGAGGTCTCCATTACCGGCTTGACCCCAGTGGCGACTGCCGGAAGCGGTCAGAAAATCACTGTAAAAGTCGCTGCCCTTGCTACGCAAGCCACAGCGGTGGAGGTAGTTGCAAGCGGCGGCGAGTTCAGTTCCGTAGAATCAGCGGCGTTCACTTCCTTCGTCGGCAACCACACGCTGACCATTACGCTTACCGGTGGCACCTATATCGCAAGCCCTTCCTTGTCGCATTTCTCCATCTCCACGCCGGGAACACCCGGATTTGCCAATTTGACCGGCGGCACGGTGACGCGCGTCAGCAAGGATACGGTCACCATTACCGGCTTGCCCGCAGTGACGACCGACGGAAGCGGTCAGAAAATCACCGTAGCCGCCGCTGCCTTTGCCACGCAAGCCACATCCACAGCGGTGACGGTAGTTGCAAGCAATCCCGTAGAATCAGCGGCGTTCTCTTCCGTCGTCGGCAACCACAAGCTGACCATTAAGCTGACCAACGGCACATTTGCACCGCAAGCGAGCCTCTCCCTGGCGCAATTTACCATTAGCGATTTGGGAACCCCCGGATTTACCAACCTGTCCGGCGGCACGGTGACGCGCGTCAGCGCCGATACGGTCACCATTACCGGCTTGACCCCAGTGAGGGCTGCCGGAAGCGACCAGAAAATCACCGTAGCTGCCGCTGCCCTTGCCACGCAATCCACATCCACAGCGGTGACGGTGGAGGCAAGTGGATTTTATGTGGATAAGACAAGCAAGGACCTCACAATAAAGTTCTACAAACGCACATCGGAAGATGTAACAAATAGAATACCACTCACCCAAGAAATAGTGGCAGCAACCTTTGCCGCCCTGCATAATCTGATTCAGGGCGACGAGGACTGGAAATCTCAAATCGACCTTGGCGACTATATCGACCTGCTTTCATTGACCATTGACAAGCAGCCTACGATAAACGATGCGCCGTTAGGGGGTAATGGCAACCGCCTGCGCCTTATTGTGGTAGGCAAAAATTCATTTGTAAATAATCCCGGCGCGGCTGTAAATAATCCCGATGCGCCCGACCATGTGGTGTTCCAGTTCAAGAATATTCCGGAGGTGTATCACAATATGAATTCTGATAAGACTAAAACGGGCGGCTATCCGGAAAGCGAGATGCAAAGCTATCTTACAGGAGCATTCCTGACGGGTCTGAAATCCGCTACAGGGCTTACCGAGGAGATGCTCTGGGCTCCCACGCGCAAAGTGAGCAATGATATAACCAAGGATGGTGGAACAGAGTGGAAGGCCACCGAGACGCTCTCGGTTATGGATACGCTCTGGCTCCCCACCGAATGGGAGATGTTTGGAAAGCAAGAATACGCGTCGCAAATATATGAGGTTAATGCGGGTCAGGCACGGTTGGAGTACTACACCGACACCAACACCGGTCAACGCATAAAATACAACGATGCCAGAACAACTGCTGGTGCTGGCGTCCCCTACTGGTTAGCCTCAGAGTATCGTTATGATCTTACTCCTAATGGTGGTGCTATTTTCATCTATGTCGATCAGTATGGGACGGGAGTAGTCAGCGATGGCAGTGCCGAAAAAGAAAAGGGCTGCGTTCCTGCGTTCTGTGTCCAATAGCGCGTAAGCGGCGCGTATGAGCATAGATGATTATCCGCAATCATACTACTTGGGTTAAATTTGTGTCCCGCCAGGGATAAAACCGCAAATTGCTTGCAGGAAATGCTATTTAGTGGTATGATTGCGGATAATCATAAAAAAATATTCGGAATATTTGCCTGTTCAAAATACCCTCTCAATTAAATGTTATTCCTGCCGGATGCGAATCTGAATGGCATTGTGGATGGGCTGCTCGCTCACGAAAATCAGGTAGCCGCCGCCGCCGGCTCCGGATACTTTCCAACCCAACGCCTGCGCCTTGTGTTTGTCCAGCACCTCCTGAATGTCGGGCGAAGTCATGCGCGGATACATCGCGATTTGCGCCTCATAGCTGCGCGTAACCGTTTCGCCAAAGCGTTTCACATCTTTGGCGAGGATGGCATCCCAGCAGTCGGACGCGGCTTCGCTCAGACGTTTCGCGCTGGCTGCCGTGATGTTGGTGTCGGCAAGCACGTCGTATTCCGATGGGCGCGGGTAGAGGGGCACCAGCCACAGGCGTTGCTCGAGCCACTCCAGAATGCTTTTGTCGAGCACGCTGTCTATTTTCGAGGGCCAGAAATCGCCGCTGTAATTCAGCCGATTGAGTCCGGGCATCACGATGCCCAGCGAATCCTGCGAGCCACTGACGTAATTGACCGACGTGCCCGGCGGATTTTCAAAGCAGAAGAGCATTTTTGCCAACTTTTCTCTGTCGCCCACGGGAATGTCCACCGTCCAGAGTTCAATCGCCTTTTTGCGCGAACTTGTGGACATCCCGCTGCGGTCGTTGAAGTCGTAATCCGGCTCAATAGAGATGGTTAGCACCGGACCGGGGTGCAGGCGGCTCACATGCGGCTGGTCGAGCCAGCCGCCCGCCAGGTCGATACGGTAGGGGATGCGGCACTCCGAACGCAGAGCCGTGGTGGAGCGCGTCGGCAAATTGCCGTGCGGCACGCGCCGACTGATGACGTATTTGATGCCCTGCTCCTTGCAAAACTGCTCTTTCAGGGTGCTGTGCCCGTCGCTATTGACAAAGAAGATGTCCGGTTTCAGGGCGATGACCTCATCGCGGAAGTCCAGCAGCCCGTTGCCGCGATTTATCCACGCATCCTTCACCGCCTTCAGCGACTTCACCATATAGAGCCGCTCCTGCTCGTTGTTGAACGGCACGCGCGCTTTCAGTTCGTGCAAAGTCTTGTCGGAGCCAATCCCGACGTACAAATCGCCCTGTTGCGCCGCCTCCTCAAAAAAGGCGACGTGCCCGCTGTGCAGCATATCATAGCAGCCGCTTACAAATACTTTCATATCAAAGAGATACCGGTTTAAATTTTGGAACTAAGGATTTCATTATCGCCCACGCCAACAGATATGCCACTGCGCAGAAGAGGAACATGAGCGTGTAGCCGGTCTCCTTCTGTCCCAACTCGTCGTAGAATTTGAACAAATGACCTGCCACTTGCGAGATTACAATGCCACCCACGCCGCCTGCCATACCGCCGATGCCGGTTACAGAGCCAACCACTTTTTTGGGAAACATATCCGAAACGGTGGTAAAAATGTTCGCCGACCACGCCTGATGCGCCGATGCGCCGATGCCAATCAGCACGATTGCCCACCAAAAACTGTAGCCGCCCATATATTGCGTTGCCAAAACGACCAGCGGAAACAGCGCGATAATCAGCATCGCCTTCATTCTGCCCGCATACGGATTCATCCCCTTGTTGATAAAATACATTGGGAACGCACCGCCGCCGATGCTGCCAACCATTGTCATACTGTATAAAACCGCCAGCGGAATCGCCATTTGCGGGGGTGTCATGCCGTATTGTGTTTTGAGAAAATCGGGCAGCCAAAACAGGAAAAACCACCACACGCCGTCGGTCATAAACTTGCCGATGGTGAACGCCCACGTTTGCTTGTAAGTCAGCAGGTTGCCCCACTCCACATACCACGGAAGCGCGTTTTTTCCCTCCACCACCTTCACCGCGTCCTCCACATCGCTGTGGATATAGTCAAATTCGCCCTGAGTGATTTTGCCTTTTTCGAGCATCTTTTGGGGTGTTTCGTAGAGTAAAAGCCAGAAAATCAGCCAGATAAAACCGATAGACCCAACAATGATAAATGCCATTTGCCAACCCCACGAAGCGGCGATGAAAGGCACTGTGAGCGGTGCCAAAATAGCCCCGATGTTAGAGCCTGAATTGAAAATGCCGGTCGCCAAGGCGCGGTCTTTCTTGGGAAACCACTCGGCGGTCGTCTTAATGGCTGCCGGAAAATTGCCCGATTCGCCAAAGCCCAAAACGCCCCGCCAGAGCATAAAACCGCCGGTCCCGCGCGACAAAGCGTGCCCCATAGCCCCCACACTCCAAATGATAATCGCCCACGCATACCCTTTTTTGGTGCCCAACCAGTCGATGAAACGACCGGCAAAGAGCAGGGAAATGGCGTATGTGAACTGAAAAAAGCTCGTAATGTTGCCATAATCAACATCATTCCAGCCAAAAGTAACTTCCAAATCGGATTTTAACAAACTCAGAACTTGCCTGTCCAAGTAGTTAATCGTCGTTGCGAAAAACAACAAACTGCATATCGTCCAGCGATATTTGCTTATCGTTGCGTTGATTTCACTGATTTTTTGTGTCTGCATACGTATTTTTTATTTTTTAATTGTTTTTATTATGTTCAAAGCATTTTTGCACAACTCCGTGATTTTCGCCCACTCTTTGGCGGCAATCACTTCTTTCGGAAAGAGGTTGGAACCCATCCCCACGCATGTTACACCGGCATCGAACCACGATTTGAGGTTCGCCTCTTCGGGCTTCACGCCGCCCGTCACCATCAGCAGCGACCACGGCATTGGGGCTTTCAAGCCCTTCACGAAATTGGGTCCGAGCACATCGCCGGGAAACACTTTGCACAAATCGCAACCTGCCTCCTGCGCAAATCCCACCTCCGAAACGGAGCCGCAACCGGGCGTGTAAGGCACCAAACGGCGATTTGCCACTTTCGCCACATCGGGATTGAAGAGCGGACCCACCAGGAAATTCGCCCCCAACTGAATGTAGAGCGATGCCGCCGGCGCATCCACAATCGACCCAACGCCCAAAATCAAGTCGGGGCACTCCTTAGCGACAAACTTACTCAATTCGCCAAACACTTCGTGCGCAAATTCACCCCTGTTGGTGAACTCAAACGCCCGCACACCGCCCGCATAGCACGCTTTCACCACCTGCTTGGCGACCTCAACGTCTGCGTGGTAAAACACCGGCACCATTCCGGTTGCCGACATCGCGCTGATTACCTGCACTTTATTAAATCTTGCCATATTCAATTAATATTAAAAATCATGTTCCATCATATTTAATCACAAAAATCACAGTTCAGACTATCTGCTCACCCTTCCGGAGCCATCGCCGCCCATCAACTGCTCCACTTCGGGAACGGTTACGAGGTTGAAATCGCCGTACACCGTGTGTTTCAACGCGGATGCCGCCACTGCGAAATTCAACGCGCGCTGGTCGTCCTGCGGATAGGTGATTAAGCCGTAAATCAAGCCGCCCATGAAGGAGTCGCCGCCCCCTACCCTGTCCACAATGTGCGTGAGGTCGTAGCGTTTGGATTGGTAGAGTTTGCCGCCGGCATACAAACAGCCGCCCCACGTGTTGTGGTTGGCATTGATAGAGCCGCGCAACGTGATGATGACCTTTTTGGCACGCGGAAATTTCTGCATCATCTGCGTGCACACCGATTCAAATTCGGCGGCATTCACCTCGCCGGCTGTGCCTGCCGCGTCGAAATTGGCGGGCTTGATGCCAAACACTTTTTCGGCATCTTCTTCGTTGCCGAGTATGATGTCGCAGCCTGCCACCAGCGCGGGCATCACTTCGGAGGCTTTTTTGCCGTATTTCCACAAATTTTTGCGGTAGTTCAAATCCGTGGAAACGGTTACGCCCAGCTCGTTGGCTACCTTGATGGCTTCCAAGCAGGCATCGGCGGCACCCTGCGACAGCGCGGGCGTGATGCCCGTCCAGTGAAACCACTGCGCATCTTTGAACACCGCGTTCCAGTTCACCATACCGGGTTTGATGTCGGCAATCGCCGAATTGGCACGGTCGTAAACCACTTTCGACGCGCGCGCAATCGCCCCTGTTTCAAGGAAATAGATGCCCACACGGTCGCCGCCGCGCACGATATTCGATGTGCCCACATTATATTTGCGCAAATCGGAAATACACCAATTCGCGATGTCATTTTCGGGCAACCGCGTCACAAAATCCGTCGGGATGCCATAGTTAGACAGCGACACCGCCACATTCGCCTCGCCACCGCCAAAGGTAGCATTCAAATTCGTCGATTGGATAAACCGCTGATAATCAGGCGTTGCCAATCGCAACATAATTTCACCAAAAGTTACTACTTTTTTCATTTGTTTGTATTTTTATTTTCTATTGATATTAACTATTTTCCCATTTTATTCAACAACTCCGTCAGTTCATCCGGCTTTTGTGTCCCAATTAAAAGTTTTTTTCCATTGGTAAACTCAATTTGCAAGCCCATATCGCCGGAAACATTCAACGCTTTTTTATATAGTCTGTACTTAAATCCCCAGCCACCATATTCTTGCGGACGGTATTGGCGGACATACAATTTGGAAATTTCTTCCCACGCAAGGTGTATGTATTGTTTCTGATGAGGAAAAAAGCGCACATAAATTCCATCGTCCCTTATCTGTGTTTCGAGCCGCTGATAAAGAACGAAACAAATATACAGTGAAATACAGAGAAAAACAATTCCTGCCATAATCAATAGTCCGGTGTTAAGCCGCCCAAATTCAAAATATTGATAAACAAGATTTATCATGGGAGCGTTACACACACCAAACGAAAACAACATTAAATAAACCCACCATTGTCTGAATTTTTGTGTTTCTGTAAATAAAATCTGCGCGTTCATCCTCTGTTTAGAAATTAAAGAAATTTTTTGCATTGTAATAGCTCACATTTTCGACCAACTGACCTAAGAAAGGCAGTTCGGAGGAGGGTAATAAGCCGTTTTCTACATCGCTGCCAATGAGGTTGCAGAGAATCCGGCGGAAATATTCGTGGCGCGGATAGGAGATGAAGCTGCGCGAATCGGTGAGCATCCCCACGAAGCGGCTCAGCAAGCCGAGCGTCGAGAGCGCGTTCATCTGCGCCTGCATCCCGTCCATTTGGTCGAGAAACCACCAGCCGGAGCCGAATTGGATTTTTCCGGCAACCGAGCCGTCCTGAAAATTGCCGAGCATCGTGGCGAGCATCTCGTTGTCGCCCGGATTGATGTTGTACAAAATCGTCTTTGCCAACTTCCCTTCCGCATCCAAACGGTTCAAAAAAGTTGCCAACGCCCGTGCCACCTGAAAATCGCCGATGGAATCGAAACCCGTGTCTGCGCCCAATTTTTTGAACATCCGCTCATTATTGTTGCGCAACACGCCGTAGTGAAATTGCTGCGTCCAGCCACTCTCAAAGTCCATTTTGGCACCCTCATACAGCATCGCCGACTTGAACTTGCTGATTTCCAACGCCGTCAATGGCATCAATCCCGTGACCTTATCAAAAATCTGCTCAATTTCAGCCTCCGCATATTTGTCGGCATAAAACGCCTCAATGCCATGGTCAGACAACTTGCAGCCCACCGAGGCGAAAAAATCGTGCCGCACCTGCAACGCCTGCAACAAATCGGCAAACTTGCTGATTGTAACGCCCGAAACGTCCGACAATTTTTCAATATATGCGCGAAAATTCGCCGGATTTTCCACCGCCATCGCCTTGTCGGGTCGCCACGTGGGCAACACCTTGACGGCAAAACCCTCTTTTTTCAGCGCAACGTGATGTTCCAACGAATCAATCGGGTCGTCAGTCGTGCACACGACCTCCACATTGTAGTGCAGCATCAGCCCGCGTGCGCGAAAATCTTCCCGCTGCAATTTCGCCGAGCAGTCGTCATAAATTGCCTTTGCGGTTGCCGGTTTGAGGAGTTTATTCACGCCAAAGCCCGTTTTCAGTTCCAGATGTGTCCAATGATACAGCGGGTTGCGCATCGTGTAGGGCACCGTTTCCGCCCATTTTTCAAATTTTTCCCAGTCCGAAGTGTCTTTGCCCGTGATGAAACGCTCGTCAATGCCATTGGTGCGCATCGCGCGCCATTTGTAGTGGTCGCCTTCGAGCCAGAGTTGCCCCAGATTGTCGAACCGCCTATTTTCCGCGATTTCGCGCGGATTCAGGTGGCAATGATAATCAATGATGGGCATTTTTTTTGCGTGCCCACGGTAAAGATGCTGCGCCGTATCGGTCTGCAACACAAAATTGTCGTCCATAAATGCTCTCATATTGTATTCAGATTATTTTTCTGCAAAGGTAACTATTTTTTACAAAATAGCAAGTAATCAAGAGAGGTGGATTGTGCCCAACCCGTGAAATGTTAAATTTTCACTTTTGGGTGAGTTTTTTTCTAAAAGTCATTGATTATTAAAAAACATTTACTAACTTTGCCCCGATAATTTTTATTAATAAATTAAAAAAAAACAATTGTATGAAAAACAAATTCTTGAAAAATGGCTCGCTTGCACTGCTTTTGTACGGCGTAGCCGCCTTTGCAGGGGGGGGGGGTACAACGCCTGCGGGCTGAAAATCCCCAAGAGGCTAAAATCGCCGTAACAGGCGTGGTGTCCGATGCGGAAGGTCCCATCATCGGAGCCAGTGTGATTGAAAAAGGCAATCCGGGCAACGGTGTCGCAACCGACATCGACGGAAAATACTCGCTTCGAGTATCGCCAAGTGCCACCATCGCGGTGGCTTATCTGGGTTATTCGACCCAAGAAATTGCCGTGAACGGGCAAACAACTATCAATGTTACATTAGCGGAAGATGCCGCAAACCTCGACGAGGTGGTGGTGGTGGGCTATGGTTCGCAGAAAAAAGCGAACCTGACCGGCTCGGTTGCTTCTGTCGGTGCGGCAAAGTTGGAAAGCAGGGCAATTCCCAACCTTTCCACCGGACTGACCGGTTTGGCTGCCGGGGTTTCGGTGCGGCAAAGTTCCGGTAATCCGGGTGAAGATGGTGCCAACATCCGCATTCGCGGTATCGGTACGTTCAATGGCGATTACCGTGGACCGATTGTTATCATTGATGGTGCGGAAGCCGACCTCAACTCGGTGAACCCCGAAGATGTGGAGAGCATTTCTCTGTTGAAAGATGCGGCTTCGGCTTCTATCTACGGTTCGCGCGGTGCTAACGGTGTTGTGTTGGTTACTACCAAAAAAGGGAAAAAGGGAGCTGCTCCAAAAGTAACCTATACGGGTATTTTGACACAGGAAAAAGCCAGTTCTTCTATTGATTTTCTGTGGGACTATGCCTCTTATATGGAATTATATAACAAGGCGGAATTAGCCTCTAATCCCGCGATAAGTTCCTCCGGCTATTCTCAGGCAAATATTGACGCTTGGCGTGCAGCCAATGCCAATCCGAATGGAATCTATACCGACCCTAATAACGGCAATCAAATTCCTAACTGGCTGGCTTTCCCCAATACCAATTGGAGCGAGATTCTGTTTGCTCCCAACTATTCGCAAAAACACAATGTGTCTGTTTCGGGTGGCGGTGAAAACAGCAATTATTTGTTGTCGCTCGGCTACTTTGAAAATCCGGGAACGCTGGAAAATACCGGTATAGACCAGTTCAATATGCGTATAAACGTTGAAAGTAAAATCACAAACTTCTTGAAAATCGGCACACAAACTTATGCGGTACAAAGAAACAAAGAACCCGGAGATGTGAATCAAATGAATACTTATCGGTTTCAAACCATAGGTGCTATCAATCCTGTTTATGATGGAAAATACGGTGCGCCGGAAAGTCCGGAAGAATCAAGCAGCGTGATGAATCCGATTAAAAATATCAATGCAACAGGCGGAAAAAATACAACTACCCGCATCAACACCACTTGGTTTGCCGATGTGGATATTTGGCAGGGGTTATCCGCTCGCGCCAGCATCAACTATCAAAATTATTTTTACGATTCAAAAACGTATGCTAAAAAATTAGATGCCTATAGTTTCCGTACCGGTTTAATAACCATTCCGGGCACAACTTTGGAAACGGCTCAGACCTCCCGCACTGCCAATCGCAACGAGCAATATACGGCAAATGCTTTGTTGAACTACAACAAGACGTTTGGCGACCATGATGTCAGTGCCATGCTGGGTTATGAGCAGTTTTATTACAACACATCCGGATTCAATGCCTCTAAAATGGGATTATTGGACTTCGGCTTGACGGATATTACCACAGCGACAGAGATGGTGAATATCGGTGGTGATGTAGAGCAAGAGTATGCGATGGTATCTTACATCGGTCGTTTGAATTATGCCTACAAAAGCCGCTATCTGTTTGAAGCCAACTTCCGTAGAGATGCTTCTTCGCGCTTTTCTCCGGATTATCGTGTAGGCGTATTTCCTTCATTTTCTGCCGGTTGGCGCGTGAGTGAAGAAGATTTCTTTGCGCCGGCAAAAGACATTGTAAACAATTTGAAACTGCGTGCATCGTGGGGAAAATTGGGCAATACTACTTCGGGCTACTACGATTGGCAGGCGACTTACGGAAAAACAAACAATGTACTGGACGGTGGTATTCTCAACGGGTTGGCTGTTACCAAACTTGCCAATCCATTGTTGCAGTGGGAGAAAATAAACTCTACCGATGTGGGCTTGGATGCGGCTTTCCTTAATTCACGCTTAAATGTGGAATTGGATTATTACAACAGGACAACGGAAGGTATTCTTTACAATCCTGCCCCTTATCTGACCGTTGGAATCGCTACTGCTCCCTATCAAAATACGGCTGATATGCGCAACCGCGGATTGGAAATGACCTTGGGCTGGAACGACAAAATAGGCGATGTGCATTATACCGTAAGCGGTAATTTTGCCTACAACAGCAACGAAATCACAAAATACAGGGGAACATTCGAACAGGGATGGGTAGAAAATGCAGATGGCACGCGGACTTACAAAACCAACATCGGCGATGTAACTACAAGTGGCAGCGAAACAGGCTCTTTGCGTGTGGAAGGACATCTAATGGATGAATACTTTTTGCGAAATTACTACCACGGCGATGGCTCCTACTACAATGGTGATGGTTCGGTTAATCCCAACGGCGGACCCAAAGACGGTATGATACGCACAGACGCAGATTTGCAATGGGTAAGAGATATGCTTGATTATACAGACCCTGCAACCGGCAAAAAAATATATACTTTTGATGGAGCCGTTGTGAATCAAAATGGCGGATTGTGGAAAGGTGAATATCTTTTTGCCGACAACAACGGCGACGGAAACTATGGCAATAGCAACGACAGACAATTTACCGGCAAATCCTCTGCCCCTAAATATACCTACGGCATCTCGGCATCAGCCGATTGGAAGGGTATTGATTTCAGTATGACTTGGGCTGGTGCCGGTGATTTTTATTACTATTTACACGGACGGGGAGTAAATCAAAACTATATTGACGGTAAGACCAATGTATTGCCTGTCGATGCTGCCACTAAATTTTATAGGGAGGACGGCAATATAAATGCTCCGTATGCGCGCTTGCGTTACGGCGGTGGCGGTGCCTATAGAGAAAACACCCAGTTTTTGTACGATGCTTCGTATTTGAAATTGAAAAATTTGCAAGTGGGTTATACGCTTCCCAAAGCGTGGATGAGCAAAGTGCATATTGCCGGATTGAGGGTATTCCTTTCAGGTGAAAACCTGCTCACATTTACCGACTATCCGGGTGTTGACCCTGAAATTGGTGGTGCTGTGAATATCTACCCCATTGCTCGATTGCTTTCGGCGGGTATTAATTTAACATTTTAATCATAAAAAATTACAGATATGAAAAAGATAATAAAATATGTGTTTACCGGAGCAAGTTTGCTGTTAGGAGCAAATGCTTGTACGGATATACTGGATACTGCACCGCACAATGCGCTTGCAACCAGTACTATGTGGACAACCGACGCATCGGTTGACCAAGGCGTTGCCGGTGTATATGCCGCGTTGCGAGACTGGGGTCTTTACAGTAGCATAGGCACCGGAATCAACAACAGTGCCTCTCAAAATGGCAGTACGTGGAGTTTTGAAATATGGGGTATGAGCGGACAAGCCAACACTGCCGGTCAATCGGGCGGGATGAGCAATGGCTCTTTGACTGTCGGTAGTGGTATTTTCAGCGATACTTGGAAAAAATTGTACGAAGGCGTTCATCGTGCTAACGATGCTATTGTCAACATTCCCCAAAAATCGCCCGCTTCTGCAGAAAAGAATGCGCGACTGGTGGCTGAAGCCAAATTTTTGCGTGCTTATTTCTACTTCCGTCTCAACGAACTGTTTGGACGCGATGGGCTGGGTGTTCCGCTCTATACGGAACCGTTGGCATCGGCAGATGATGCCACCAAAGGGCAATCTTCGGAAGCCGACATTTGGGCACAAATCGTCAACGACTTGACGGACTGCATCAATGAGCCAAATTTACCCGATAAAACTTCCAACGGACGTATATCCAAAGGTGCTGCTTATGCCTTGCGCGGAAAAGCCTACCTGTATCAAGGTGCAAAGTATGCTAACGATGGAGCAGTAACCAAAGACGATGCACTGCTCAACAAAGCAGTAGCCGACTTTGCACAAGTGCAAGCCGCCGGTTATGCGCTGTTTCAAGGAGGCTATAAGGTGCTTTTCAAAGAAGCAAATGAAAAATCTGACGAGATGATATTCAGCATTCAGCACGATGCTACGAGGTATTACGGACATATCGTATTGAAATATTGCGGTGCTCGTGGTATCGGTGCTCCCATTGGAGGTAATGGCTGGGGAGATTATTTTGCTGACCCTCATGTGGTTGACCTCTACGAAAATACGGATGGTTCGGCTTTCGATTGGGACGTTGTTATTCCCGGTTACTCGGCAATGGATGCGAAAGACCGTGCCGTTTATTTCTTGCGCGACACATTAGACGCAGCAGGCAATCCGGTATATGATACCCACGCATCGTGGAACTCAATTAAAGGAAAGATAAGAACAATGCTAAGTGCGGCATCTCCTGCTGCACAAGCCGCTTACTTGCCTTATGGCAACGAAGACCGCATTAAGGCAGCGTATGCAAATCGCGACCCGCGCTTAGCGGCAAATGTCATCACTCCTTATTCCGTATTTCTTGGCAGTTACAGTTTTGCTAACCCGAACGAAGCGATGGATGTTGTTTATCGCTGGCCTATCAATGCAGGAAATGATACGCCAAACAAATCGCATGTGAACGATTTTTCAACGGATAGAGCCGGTGATAACGGTTTTCAATATTATCATCGGAAGTTTGTAGCAGAAGGTACCGAACAACAAATTCGAGAAGATTGTCCGATAGATGAACCGCTTATCCGCTACGCTAATGTATTGCTGTGGTGGGCAGAAGCATTGGTGGAATTAAACGACTTGTCGGGTGCAGAGGCTAAAGTGGCAGAAGTGCGCAGCCGCACTTCCGTTGCCATGCCGACTCCCTCAGCCGCATTTGCCAATCAAGCCGCAGCACGCAACTATGTGCGCGACGAACGTCGTCGTGAATTTGTGAACGAAGGCGTCAACTTCTTCGACGAAATACGCTGGCGCACATTGAAGCAAACCAAATTTGACGGAGGAAACACTTTTGCCTACAATATTTGGGGTGCCGTATCCGGTGCCGGAAGTTACACCTGGGGAGGCGACAAATTATACATTTGGCCCGTACCGCGCACAGAAGTAGAAAAAAATTCTAATCTGACGCCAACACCGGGCTGGGATTATTGATACTTTTTGTGAAGTAAATCTTTATTGAAAGGGCTGCTCCAAGCGATTGGGGCAGCCTTTTGAAATTCCGTGCCGGCAATTTCTTTGATGAGAAAAAATGTGTAATTTTGCAACTTAAAAATTCATATAGAGAAAATGAGTGAACTTGATATTAAAAAAAGCGAAAATACGCCTTCCGAAAACAGCGACTTGTACGCATTTTCGCGAGAGATGATTCTCAACGCCCGAAAATTGGTGTATCACGCCGCCAATTTCGTGATGGTGGAAACCTATTGGCAAATTGGGAAAAAGATAGTTGAGGAACAGGGCGGCGAAACTTATGCCAAATATGGCGAGAGCTTGCTAAAAGAGGTTTCAGAACGACTGACTGCCGATTTTGGCAAAGGTTTCAGCTATGTGAATCTTACCAATATGCGTAAATTTTACCAGATGTTTTCAAATGTTTACGCACTGCGTAAAGAATTGAACTGGACACACTACCGCTCGCTTATCCGCGTGGAAAATCCGAAAGCACGCGAAACATATATGAATGAAGCCGCCGATAACTCGTGGAGTACGAGGTTTTTAGACGAGCAAGTGGATAAACACTATTACGAGCGGCTGATTGCCACGCACAAGGAAGTTGTAAATGAACTGAACGACAAAAACGTCAAGCAACTATCTATCAACCCGCCTGATTTTATTCTGAAAGACCCGCTTGTGCTTGATTTTTACAATTTGAAAGAAAGTCCGGCATACAACGAAACGCAAATAGAACAGTTACTTATCAACAATCTGCAAAAATTTCTACTCGAACTCGGCAAAGGATTTTCTTTTGTGGCGCGTCAGCAGCGCATTTCAACCGACCTTTCGCACTATTACATTGATTTGGTTTTCTACAATTACATTCTCAAATGTTTTGTGCTGATTGACTTGAAAACAGGCAAACTGACACACCAAGATGTTGGGCAAATGGATATGTATGTTCGCATGTACGACGATTTGAAGCGAACGCAAAGCGACAATCCGACCATCGGGATTATCCTTTGTGAAGAAAAAGACAAGGCGGAAGTAAAGTATTCTGTATTAAGCGATAGCGAACATCTTTTTGCCACTAAATACAAACTTTATTTGCCCACCGAGCAGGAATTTATTGACGAAATAAAGCAAATCCGCGCTCTGATGGAAAATTAAGATGGCTCAAAATCTAAGAGGTATGATTGCGGATTTATTTCCGATTGAATCACTTGAATGGTGCCATTATGAAACTCCGTGCCGGCAATTTCTTTTTCCAGCGGGAAAATGCCAATCAACCGGTGAGCATCATCCAACGCCACATAATGCTGATGGAAAACTTCACCGGAGGGTGATATGATGCGGTGGGCGGCAATGTTTTTCATCTGGTCAGGCTGAATTGTTTGCTCACCGTCAGAGCCACTCCGTGGGTGCTCCCGCCAAAAAATTGACCGGAGTCGGCACCCATAGACAGTTGAATATCAATGTCTTGCAGTGTTTTGGAATGATAAATCAAATCCAGCCCGGAGGCAAATCCCGTGTGAATGTCCTTGAACGGAAGGTCGTATCGCCCCCAGTTTTGCCCACCCGTCAGCAAGAGGCGGTATCTGAACTCGGGCAAAAAGTAGCCCTCGATGCCCAAATGGCAGGCTATGAGGCGGTTGCCCTTGAAATTGACGCTGCCATCGGTGTTGTATTCGGGCGACAGGAGAAGCGGCGAGCCAAGCGTTTTGCCATAGTGAGAGGGCCCCTGGGCGTAGTCCGAATTGTTATAGTAATTGTCATTCCCATTGCCCTTTGCAATTTGGTCGTGATGCTCCGGGTGCTCCGCTTTCGGCGCAATGTCGAAATAAAAAATGACGGGACCGCTCTGATGCTTCGTATAAACAAATTCAGCCACAACACCCGAAAGCAGCGATTTCGTGGGCGACTGCCACTCCACGCCGAGCAAATTGTCGCGCCAATTATAGAAGCTCATCCCCGACCCATCGTCAAAAAAATGCTGTGCATACACACTCAAACGACCGGCTTTGCGAGCCACAGCACCGTCATTGCGGGCAGCAGCATTGTCATTGCGGGCTTGACCCGCAATCCCCCCAAGCAAAACATCATATTTAAACAGCCACGCCCCCCACTGCGACCCCGCAACGTATGGCTGGTCGGTGGCACTCCCCCCTGCAGACCCCTCTTTGGCGAGCACCACGCGCAGAAAATCGCCAATGCCCCGCGGCTGTGGCTCCACAGCCCCATTTTCGCCGCCTCGGTGGAGGGTGCCTCCCCACTGCGCGGCGTGCACCAAACCAAACATAAACTGCTGACGGTGTTTGTGTTGTATATCGCCAAAGCGAAAATAAATGGATTTGTTGTGCGACAAAACATCGGAGGCAAATTTTTTCTGCGAAGCGGCAAATTTGGACTCCAAATACTCGCTATCTAAATATTTTCCCACAGCAAAATCGCCTTTAATGAAAAAATTGCTCCCCGCATAAGGAACTGTAACAAAGTCGTTTAGCCCCACTTTAATTTGCGGAACAGGACGGGCATTGTTGGAATTGACCATGTCGCCGGAACTCAAATGCGGATTTAGAAAGGAGGTGTAATCTTCGCGCGCACCGATGTCTAAGCGGATTTTTTTCCAGTCGAGGCGACCGTATAACTGCTGAATGCGGGTGTTGTCTGCCGCCGAAAACTGCCCGCCAAGCCCGTCAAGCCCAGCCTCAAACGACCAGTCGGCATCTATTTTTTGCGCGTGAAAAACACCGGCACGCAGATACAAATTATTGTCATTCAGCGAATTAACACCCCAATTGTGATTGACCAACCAAAAGGGTGTCTGCTCGCTCGCCAAGGCGGTAAAAGCCGATGACTGCACGGAGGTTGTCGTCTGCCCAAAAAGGGGCAGGCAACACATACAAGCAGTGAGCAGGGCGATTTTTTGCTTCATCGGGCTAAAATTTTATGAAGTGGTACGTTACGCCCGCCCGCTCCAAAATCAGTGTGGAAGAGGTATGCCGCACGATGTGAAAATCGGCTTTTTGCTCTCCCCCACCCCACGGAGCCGCCTCATACCGGTAACTTTCGGCGAGCGAGATATGTATGGCGTTGTCTTTTGAGAAGCCGAAATAGCCATTCCACATACGCAGCATTTGCGTCATCTCGCCATCAAACTGCGTGCAGGAAAACAGCGAGCCACGATGAAAATTGTAAAAAATGGTGTCCACCGTCTGAACACCGGTCGCTTGGCTCTCCATTGTGCGCAATTTCCACATCCCGTCCACATTCCTGTTGGGATAATCGTTGCCGGCACACGCCACCAACAAAAACGCAAGAGCAGCCACAGAAAAAAAATCTGCGGCGTGCCTTATCGTCTGCGTCATCTGCGTGCTAATTTATTCTGCGGCAGGCGTTTCCTCAACGGCAGGAGCTTCTTCGGCTGCAGTTTCTACAGCGGGTGCTTCTGCGGCAGGAGTTTCTGCGGCTACAGGAGCCTCTTCGGCTACAGTTTCTACAGCGGGAGCGGCTTCAGCGACTGCTTCTACGGCGGCGGCTTCTACAACCGCCTCGTCAGCACCTTTTCCTGCTGCCTCCGCAACGGCGACCGCGGCTTCCGCTTTTTTAGCGGCTACTGCTTCTGCCTTTGCCTTGTTGGCGGCTTTTTCTGCTTCGAAAGCGGCTTTTTCGGCGGCTTTTTGAGCGTCGCTTGCCTTGCTCACTTTGGCACTGACGGCTGATGTTTTCGCGTCGCGCCACGTTTGGAATTTCGTTTCGGCATCCGCTTCGCTGAAAGCACCTTTTGCCACGCCACCCAACAGGTGTTTTTTCAGGAGAACCCCCTCGTCGGAGAGGATATTCTTCGCTGTATCAGTCGGTTGTGCACCCACTGTCAGCCAATACAAAGCCCGGTCAAATTTCAAATCTACTGTAGCCGGATCTGTGTTGGGATTATACGTCCCAATCCGTTCGATAAACTTTCCATCCCGTGGAGCTCTGCTATCTGCGATCACGATGTGGTAAAACGCGTACCCCTTGCGACCATGTCTCTGCAATCTAATTTTAGTTGCCATTTTTTGAAATAATTTTAATTGTTTGCATTAGCGGGTGCAAAGGTAATACTTTTTTTTGAATAAAAAAGAAAATTTGCACTTTTATGCAATTTTTTTGTACCTTTGCAGAAAATAATCTAAATATGAAAATGGAGAGTTTTGTTTCCATCGCGGATTGTTCAAAAGCCGATATTCTCCATTTGATGGAGGGAACCGCGCATTTTGAACGCAATCCCAACCAAAATGTATTGGAAGGAAAGGTATGTGCGACGCTCTTTTTTGAGCCATCCACGCGCACCCGCCTGAGTTTTGAAACGGCTATCAACCGCCTTGGAGGGCGCGTGATTGGGTTTAGCGATGCCTCCACCACAAGTTCGGCGAAGGGTGAAACGCTGAAAGACACGATTAAGATGGTCAGCAACTACGCCGATGTGATTATTATGCGCCACCATCTGGAGGGTGCCGCGCGCTACGCCTCGGAGGTTACGGATATCCCGATTATCAATGCCGGCGACGGTGCCAATCAGCACCCCTCGCAGACATTGCTGGACTTGTATTCGATTTACAAGACGCAACAGCGGCTCGACAACCTCGCCATCACGATGGTGGGCGATTTGAAATACGGTCGCACGGTGCATTCGCTGCTCAACGGGATGTCGCATTTCAAGCCGACGTTCCATTTTGTTGCGCCCGAAGAACTCCGATTGCCCGATATTTACAAGCAATTCCTTGACGCACAGGGAATTTCGTATTTCGAGCACACCGATTTTTCGCCCGAAGTCATCGACAAATCCGACATACTGTATATGACGCGCGTGCAACGCGAGCGATTTACCGACCTGATGGAATACGAAAAAGTGAAAAACATTTATGTGCTCACCAACGCGATGCTGGACGGCAGCAAACCCAATCTGCGCGTGCTGCACCCCCTCCCCCGCGTCAATGAGATAGCCCTCGACGTAGACGACAATCCGAAAGCCTACTATTTTGAGCAGGCAAAAAACGGCTTGTATGCCCGCCAAGCGATTATTTGTAATGTGTTAGAAATTAAATAAAAAATAAAAATATGAAACTGTCATTTGAAAATTTAGGTGCTATCAAAAAAATAGATTTAGACTTGTCAAAGAAGCTATCCATCTTTTGTGGTCCTAATGGAACAGGCAAAACATACGCCTGTTATGCAATATATGGCTATCTAAAATGCTTATTGCCGGGTTTGGCATTATTTGAGTTAGATGATTTGTTGCAAAAAAAATCAATTGACATAGAATTGAATTATCAAGAATTATATAAATTCCGCACAGTATACTTTAATTATTTAAACAAAAGCATAAAAGAAGTATTTGGTGTGAAATCACCGGATTTTTTCAGTTCGTTTAAATCATCTGAATTGTCTACAAAAGAGCAATATATAGCATCTTTAAGACAAGATGAATTTGAATTTAATTATGACCTCGATGGAGTTTCAATAACTTACAAAAAAGAAAAAGATGATAATCACCTTTATGTAACCCTTGATAAATCTGTCGCTTTAGATAAGATTACGGATAAGACAGGCATTTTTCATTTGGCAATTATTACAAAATATTTGTGTAATAGAGAATTATTGTATGCGTATATGTTACCGGTTGAGAGAAATTCAGCATATACTTTTGGAAATGAATTAGCTGCTAACAGTTTGGATCATCTTGTAGCAAGAGACCAAGATTACCCATCTCCTATAAAAGATTTATTATCTAAGGTTGTTAAATTGAAATCGGTAAAAGATCAGGGGGCTAACTCATCATATCAATTATTGGCTACTGAAATTGAGAAAAACATTTTGCAAGGAGCGGTAGAAATATCAAAAGATGGTGCTTTGCAATTTGTGTCAACAAAGACACCAGACCGTAAATTACCGTTTCATTTAGCCGCTTCAATTGTAAAAAATCTTTCCGGATTGCTGATTTATCTGACATATCATGCAAAAAATAATGAATTATTGATTATTGATGAACCTGAAATTGGTTTACATCCGGATAATCAAATACTATTGGCTCGGATTTTTGCTAAATTGATAAATAACGGCATAAGGCTACTTATTAGCACACACAGTGATTACATTATTAGAGAATTGAATAATCTGATTATGTTGTCATCTGAAAAGGACGAAGTAAAGGAAAAAGCAAAAGAATTTGGGTATGCCATGGACGAAAAAATTAATCCTGAAGATGTTGGTGCCTATCTGTTTGAGTATAATTCTGATAAAAACAGATACGTTGACGTAAAAAGATTGCCTGTTGATGTCAATGGTTTTGAAGTTGAAACAATAGACCAAGCCATTAGCGCATTGAATGACCGTTCAATGGATTTATATTTTTCCTTAACTAATCAAGAAACGGAGGGCGAAGATAATGATTAGTTTAGATAATATCAAAGACGTATTGAACCCCTCATACCTTTTGAATAAAACATTCATGGAGGAAAAGCGTGAAGGTATGAAAATCGACATTATCTATTCCGGGGGCTATATTTTGTTTCAAAGCGATAAGAAAAGTGCCAAATACTTGGATTTTTTTCATCCATCGTTAGTGGGTGGTGGTATTAGGAGGACAGCGGATTATATCATAATTACGACAAAAAACAATACAATACACTGCATTATTGTTGAATTGAAAAAGGCTAATGATAATCCAAAAGAACAATTAAGCCTGACTGAATTTTTTGTTGACTTTATGTTTAAGCGAATTTGTTACAAATACAAGCAACACTCAAACGTAGTTATCAGAAAGGTAGGAGCATTTAAAGACAAAATCCCAAATGGCTATAAAGGACTTACTAAACCGGGTAAATTGTATGATTCTGCAAATTTTGCATATATAAAAGGAAATAAATTTGATTTAGGTCGTTATTTATAAATCTATTTTTTATTATAAAAAGGACACATTATGGAAAAGAAAAGAGAACTGCAAGTGGCGGCATTGGAAAACGGGACGGTCATCGACCATATCCCTCACGACCAACTATTTAAGGTGGTGTCGCTCCTTGACATCCAAAAATCCGTCACGCCGGTAACGATTGGCTACGGTCTCGACAGCAAGCAAATGGGCAAAAAAGGCATCATCAAAATTGCCGACAAGTTCTTCAGAGCCGATGAAATTGACCGGATTGCGCTGATTGCGCCGAGCAGCCAACTGAATATCATCCGCGACTACGAGGTGGTGGAGAAAAAAAAGGTGGGATTGCCCGACGAATTAGTCGGACTCGTCAAATGCACCAACCCGAAGTGCATCACCAACAACGAGCCAATGCGCACCCGCTTCCAAGTCATCGACAAGGATAATGTGACGCTCAAATGCCACTATTGCGAGATGAAAATCAAGAAAGAAGATGTGGTGATGAATTGAAAAAAACAGTACTTTTGCAAAAAAAATCATAACGAACGATGAAACGTCTATATAGAATAATGGTGTGTGTGCTGGTTGTGTGCGGGCAAAGCGTGATTTGCCCCTGCATTTTGACGGCGCAGGGTCAGGGTATGGTGCCGCCGGTCGACATCCCGCTGTTTCTCAGCGGCAATTTCGGCGAATTGCGCTCCAATCATTTTCACGCGGGGATAGATATTAAGACACAGGGCATTGGGGTGCCGGTCAAAGCCATCAAAGAGGGCTACATAGCGCGTATTGGCATCAGCCCCTATGGCTATGGCAACGTGCTTTACATTGCGCATCCCGACGGCACGACCTCCGTGTATGGGCATTTGGAGAAATTTG
>BNTR01000025.1 GCA_025996755.1 Bacteroidia bacterium | reverse complement strand
CGCATCGTCGGCTTGAAACATAGCCGCTATCTGATTGTCGCTCATCGCGTTGGTGCCGCTGTCGGTGAGCATATCAAGATACACGTCTTTGGTACTCAACCCAAAAGTATTGTAGCCGCTTTCTTCGAGCGCACGCAGCCGACGCTCAATGGGCACAAGGTTAAGTTTCTGAATCACACGCACTTTGTGCAGTTCGAGCGGAATCTCTTCGCCAAGAAAAAATTTAATGTTGTTCATAAATATATATTATTAATTAATTAACGTATATTCAAGTTACAAACGCAACTTTTGCGACTGCAAAAGTAGTAAAAAATATTCATTTGGGAATAAAAATTTGATTTTTTTTCAAAAAAACTTGCGTATTTAAAAACTAATTATTACCTTTGTGCCCGAAACCCATTTTTTGAATTATCAAATAAGAAAAATAGTTAAACTTTTAATAATTAAAAATATACAAAGATTATGAGAACAAATGTAAACAGTGTTTTAGTTGCAGCGTTATTCAGCGGTGCAACCGTTTTTGCTCAGCGTCAGGCAGATGTGACCATTCCATTCAGCCAGGACATTCAGCAGGTTTTGCTCAATCCGGTCAATGGACACGTGATTGTGAGAGAAAAAGAGACGATTTCGGATTACAATCCTGAAACGCAAAAAACAGAGTGGAGCATCAAGAAAAGTGATGTGGTAACTGTTGGGGCACTCGAAAACACGCAAAAAGTGTTGGATGCCGTGGGGTCTGTGGACGGATTGATGGGTGCTTTTCAGTCGTCTGATGACATCTACTTCGTGCAGGGGTCGCCTTATGTGCGTGCGATATTGGAAAATCGCGACATTATTGTTAATTCACTTACCGGTCAAGTGGTTTTCAATTCCGGAACTGCCGGCTATCGCATTCTGCAAAGTCAATTTTTGCCGGAGGCTAACGAATTTTTATTGTTAGCCAGTGAAGGGAAATTTTTCTATTCCGTTTTATGGAATCTCCAAGATGGAGCAGAAAAGTGGAAAACCGAAATAGGCACTGCTGCAAGTATGGCGGGTGCGCTCAAAGATGCACTGTCGTTTAAAAACACCGCTTCGGAAGATAAAACAGAACAGAAAGGCGATGCGATTTACACCTCTGTCAATGGCATTTTGTATAAATTGGACAAGCAAACGGGCAAAATTCTTTGGCAAGCGAAAGACAAAATCAATAAATTTTACATTTCTCAAACCGGCAAAAACATCATTGTAATAAAAAACAGCGGCAGCATTTTGTCCTCAAGCCAACTGTTGAATATTTGGAACAGCCAAGATGGCACCCCCGGTTGGAAAAACGATGTCAAATCCAAATTCATTATTTATTTGGAAGATTGGGCAGATAAACTTTTGATTGCGCACAGCAGCGGATTCAATTTTTATAACTACGCTGACGGGAAAAAAGTATGGAAAAAAGATGCCGTTGGCAGCAATTTCAGACAGGTAATCTCCATTGCTCAGGATTATTTGTATGTTGCCGATAAAACAGTGAATTTAGTGGATGGAAACGGGCAAAAGAAATGGAAAAAGCCCGTTGAGATTTCGAAAACGCCGGAAGACCCGATTTATTTCTTGGACATCCTCGGAGGTAATCAGGTGCTGTTTTTGACAGGCACTTCCGGTAATTTGGTGGACTACACCTCCGGCAAAAAGATTTGGAAAAAGAATATTGAGTTTGAAAAAGACCGTCCCGTGCTGTATGCTATTGATGATGCAACCAATACGGTTTTGGTTTATAACGACAAAAAAGTTTACAAATTCGATGCAAAAACTACCGTAGCCCCCAAACCGCTTGCTAAACTGAAAAAGGTGAAGAATGAAGAAAGCATTTCAGACATCGGATTGTTTGACTGGGGCATTTCTTTGGTAGGTGAAGGCGATGTCATTGGTATTGGGTTAGACGGTGCTGTCAAATATCAAAATCCTTATACCGAGCCGGGAGGTGGCTCACGCAAGTTGATGAAAGCGGCAGCCATTGGTTTGAAAGTGGCAAAGTCAGTAAGCCAAGATGAAATAATTTTTCTAGCAAAAGATGAAAATGGTGAATATATAGAAACCGGAAGAGCCAAGCTGTTTGATAAAAAGACACAACAAGCAGGAAGTGTTGCCGGTGCAATTGGCGATGCTTTACTTGCTAAATCTGCAAACCGTTTCAGTGCAATGAAAGCCAATGGCGACTACGCTTTCGTTTTATCCAAAGGAGCCAACGGACCTGAATTGGTGAAAGTGAAAAAAGCAGATGGCACAGAAGTTGACAAAATCGACATCGACAACAACAAACCCATCTACGAAGTAGACCCCGTGAATGACAATGTCTACTACGCTTTCAAAAATGAATTGCGCACTTATAGTGGGAAATAATTGTGTTTTCCAGACATGCAATATAGGGGCGTTCGTGCAACGCCCCTATATGATTTTATCCGCCCAGAGTTCCTTTAAAAATTCTGTTGCCGGATAAATTTCGACATCGCCCAGTGTGCGGCGATATTTGTCCAACGACACCACGAGCAGTTTTGCCTGCGGAAATTCTTCCTGAAAGGCTTTCAGACCTTTGGTGTGGCGCGATTGTACTTCCTTGCACGATTTAAATTCAATCGCAACTCTGCCGTTGCCGATGATGCAATCGACCTCGTAGCCATTCGTAGTGCGCCAATAGGTGACCTGTTCTTCAGAAAAACGGTAACCCAGACAGGCAATAATTTCCTGTATCATCAAATGCTCAAAAGCGTGACCGAAAGCATCTGTGTCCGGCACCAATTTGTTTTGCTTCAACAGATAATTTACAATTCCCACATCGAAATAGTAAAATTTGGGGGCGATAATCGCTCTACGTTTGGTTGTTGCCGTGAAACCCTGCCACCCCACAGAAACAGAGTGTTTCTAACTTCAAAATTCTGATAAACATAAGCGTACTTCATTTTATCTGGATAAAACGCAATTCAATTGCGCAAAGGTACAACTTTTTTTTCAAAAATAGAACACCTCGAAAACAACCGCCGCACTTTTTTGTAGTACGGCGGTTGTTTTGCGCTCCCTCTAGGACTTGAACCTAGGACCCCCTGATTAACAGTCAGATGCTCTAACCGGCTGAGCTAAGGAAGCATTTCAAAAATGCGCCACAAAGGTAGCGCATTTTTTTTTACGCCTTTCCGGCAGAACCCAACACATTCACCGTCTTGTGGGCATAGAGTTTTTTCAACTCTTCGCGAGCCGGTCCGAGGTATTGACGGGGGTCAAACCATTCGGGGTGTTGGATGAAGTTTTCGCGGATAGAGGCTGTCATCGCCAGACGACCGTCGGAGTCGATGTTGATTTTGCAGACTGCCGATTTGGAGGCGCGACGCAACTCGTCTTCGGGGATGCCGATGGTGTCTTTCAGCTTGCCGCCGTTGTCGTTGATAGTTTTCACATATTGCTGTGGCACAGACGATGAGCCGTGCAACACGATGGGAAATCCGGGGATTTTCTTTTCAATCGCTTCCAGGATGTCGAAACGCAAGGGGGGCGGAATCAGGATGCCTTCTGCGTTACGCGTACACTGTTCGGGCTTGAATTTGTTGGCACCGTGCGAGGTGCCGATGGAGATTGCCAGCGAGTCCACGCCCGTTTTCGACACGAAATCCTGCACTTCTTCGGGCTGCGTGTAGGTGTGGTGTTCAGCCACAACATCGTCTTCGATGCCTGCCAACACGCCCAGTTCGCCTTCCACGGTCACGTCGTATTTGTGTGCATATTCAACCACCTTGCGGGTCAATGCCACGTTTTCTTCGTAAGAATGGTGCGAACCGTCAATCATCACGGACGAAAATCCGTATTCGATGCAACTTTGGCACAATTCAAACGTGTCGCCGTGGTCGAGGTGCAGCACGATTGGGATGTTGTAGCCCAATTCTTTTGCATATTCCACCGCACCCTGCGCCATGTAGCGCAGCAAAGTTTGGTTGGCATACTTGCGTGCACCGCCCGAAACCTGCAAAATCACCGGCGATTTTGTTTCCACACAAGCCTGCACAATCGCCTGCATCTGCTCCATGTTGTTGAAATTGAACGCGGGAATTGCATATTTCCCCTCGGTGGCTTTCTTGAACAACTCTTTGGTGTTCACCAAGCCTAAATCTTTGTAGCTTACTGCCATGATAAATAATTTATTTAAATGTTTATAATTTTTGCCTTAAAAAACGGTGCAAAGGTACAAAAAAAATTGTCTTGACCAGCGATTTTATATGATTTGTTGATAAATTCAAACATTTCAAACTTATTGCCCTGCCGCCCGCATTTCTCTAAGTTCGGCAAGTATTCCCAAATACCAATCTATCTGCTCTTGCGGCAATCTACTTATAAATTCTTCCGGATATTGTTTATAAATACTTTCCATTTGCACAAGAATTGAATAGAGTGCATCATAATTCTGAATTGTGAGGTAATGATTTATTAATGGGTGGTAGGCTGGAACATAGCGTGGAGAACCTTTTATATTTTGTTCCATGACAGCCCAAGCCTCTTCGTCTCTGCCATGGTTTTGCAATGCGGAGGCATAATTCTGAGCAGTTTTGGGGTCATCCCGATGCATTTGATAATCTTTTTGGCTCCATTGTAGAGATTTATCATACAACTCAGCTGCATCAAATATCGCTGCAAGTAAGAGTTCATTACGAAGATTTTTATTTAGAAAGGGGTCTGTGCTGTATGCCTTTTCTACCCATTGAATGGAGGCATCCGTCCTGTTTGTGAGCAGCCACATCGAAGTATGACAAATTGAGAAACCCGCAATCATTACAATGCCGTATTTGATGTTTTTGCACCATTTTTGTTCATACAGCATTAACAGAAAATGGGCATTACTTACATTGTAGGCAACGGCTGCAACGATGCAAATATCCCAGTCGCGGGTGCCGAGGGCTGAACTAAATGTAAATATCATTCCGAGAAAGGATACTGAGGCTATAAGGAAAAAGCATGATGTGAGATTGTACTTTATTTTAAAAACAAAACTATAAATGAGTAGCATGAGCCAAATAAAAACCTGTACCCCCCCCCAATAATTGTGAGTTGCTAAATTCTTTGACGTGTGCGATTGAAAACAGGGACAAAGAACCTTCCGGTGCCTCCAAGGGAAGCATTCTCGGAAGAAGAACGTTTTGAAATGCAAAATATAGAAAAGGAAGCGAAAGCAATATCAAAATAATAATTGTGATTTTGTTTCTAAACAAAGGATATTTCCAAAGACCTTTTCCGTAACACAATAAGACAAGCGAGGGGAGCATACACGCCAGCATCATGTGAAACGCAATGCCTGTAAGCAGAATTACTGCCGGCACAAAGAGGTGAATTTTATCTTTGAGGCACAACAAACTTGTGAAAAAATAGAGCTGCAAAAACAGCAAGGCAAAGGCATACATCTCATTATAGCCGCAAAATTGGAGCAAAATAGCACACGACAACGTAGAGATAATAAAAGCGGCGACTTTCTTCAAAAATGTATTGCCCAAAAGATTGGCTGTGCATAAAGCAAAGAATACAAATAGCCCACCAATTATGTAATCTGCCAATTGCACGGCTTGAAAACCTGTAAAATCAAAAAGTTCGTGAAGCCAAACATATAAATGGTGCAATACCCACATCGACAGATATTCTTCGGGAGCAAATTCTCCATGTTCCACTCCGGGTATTCTATTGAGTAAATCGCCCCCAATAACATATTTGATTTTCAACAAACGAAACACGCCAATGGCGGCAATGCTGAGGACGGCAAATAATAGATAGCGGTGTTTGCGCAGCGTGGCAATGATGGATTGCCGACTGAATGCCGTGATTTGTTTGACTAAATATTGATTGGTTGAAGGCAATAAAAAGCACAACAGGCATAAATAAAACAAAGCAATGACCCAAGTATCAAAACCGGCGATGTAATTCAATCCCCAGCCGCGCGTCACGCCGGGCGCAAAGGACAGGAAGAGGCTCAATGCAATGAATAACGCCCCCATCGCGAAAAAGGGCAATGATTTTTCGGGCATCTTCGCCACTGCTTTTTTTGCTTTTTTCATATTTAATCATCACTTTTTAAACGTCGACCGCAGTTTTATCCTTGTCAAAACATTTTTGGTGTGCTGCGGAAAATCGCTTTTCATCATCCAATCATAGTAGCCGAGGTCTCTTTTGAAGACATCTTCTACCAATTGACCGTTGTATTTGCCGAAATTGATGACTTCGCGCTTTTGGTCGTCATAGACGATGCGCCCCGCAAAGTCCACATTGTTGCCGTAAGCCGAAAATTCCGCCAAAAAAGCCATGTCGTTTTCCAAATCGGGGTATTTGTCTAATTGGGCTTTCATCACCTCGTAGGTGGCTTTTGCATCCGCCTCGGCGGTGTGCGCATCCTCCAACTCCTTACCGCAGTAAAACTTGTAGGCTGCCGACAGGGTGCGCTGCTCCTTTTTGTGAAAAATCGTCTGCACGTCGATAAATTTTCGCTTCGTGAAGTCCAAATCCACGCCCACGCGCAAAAATTCTTCCGCCAACAGCGGGATGTCGAAGCGGTTGGAATTGAATCCCGCCAAGTCACAACCCTCAATCTGCGCCATCAGCGACTTCGCTACCTCCTTAAACGTCGGAGCATCCTTCACATCCTCATCCGTAATGCCGTGAATGGCAGTTACTTCGGGCGGAATTGGCATTTCGGGATTGATACGCCGCGTTTTGGTCTCTTCATCGCCGTTGGGCATCACCTTTAAATAGGAAATCTCCACGATGCGGTCGGACACGATATTCATGCCCGTCGTTTCCAAGTCGAAAAAGACAATTGGATTTTTTAAGTTTAATTTCATCAGTCGTTCAGCATCATCGGCATGAGTAGCATCAGCAAATCTTCATTCTCCTCATTTTCCACCGGCAGCACCAATCCCGCGCGCGAGGGGTCAGCCAATGCCACCACCACTTCTTCGGACAGGATATTGTTGAGCGTTTCGATGAGGAACGCACCCTTGAAGCCGACGCTCATCGCCTCACCTTCATACACACAGGCAATGGTTTCTTCGGCAGAGGTCGAATAATCAATGTCTTGAGCCGTGATAAAAATGCTGTTCGTCGAGATTGCCAACTTAATCAGGTTGGAGCCTTCGCTGGAGAACGTGGATACGCGCTTCAGCGCATTCAGGAAATTCAGCCTGTCCACCGTCACGCGGTAGGGGTTATCTTTCGGAATCACAGCGTTATACTGTGGATATTTGCCTTCGATGAGGCGACATACGACCGTAAATTTTTCCATCGTGATGTAGGCATTGTTGGCATCAAACGCGATGTTCACCTTGCCGGTTTCACGCGGGAGGATGGTCTTCAAGAGGTTTGCCGGCTTCTTTGGCAAAATGAACGCCGCTTCCGCATTGTCCACTGCGCTTAAATTTTTCAATCGCGCCAATTTGTGTCCGTCCGACCCCACAAAGGTGATGTTTTTCGGCGAAATATCGAACAGCACGCCATTCATAATTGGTCGCAAATCATCTTCGCCCGTCGCAAAAAGCGTGTGAGTGATGCCCGACAGCAGGTCTGAAGCATCAATCGACAGTTTGGCTGCATCATCAGCCAACGGCTTGGAGAGTGGGTATTCGTCGCCTTTTTGAGCCACGAAATTGTATTTCCCGTTTTCGTAAAAGATAAGCAACGACAGGGTTGACTCGTCAATTTCGAAGCGAACGGGCTGCTCGGGCAACTCTTTCAACGCCTCCAAGAGGGTTTTCGACGGGATGGCAAACGCTCCTGAGCCGGTCACGTCGCTGATGTCAATTGCCGTCACCATGCGCGTTTCAGAGTCGGCGGCGGTGATTTGGAGTCGATTATTACTCACTTCAAAAAGAAAACAGTCCAAAATGGGCTGTGCATTTTTGGATGCAATTACGCGGCCAACTGTCTGTAAGTGGCTCAATAGCAGGTTGCAAGATACTACAAATTTCATATTTCTATTATTTATTTTTAATGTTTCATTTTCAGACCACAAATTTAGGCATTTTTTTTGAACTGACAATTAAAAAAAATAAAAAGTTTTCAACAAAAACTTGCACCATCCAAAAAAAAGCCCTACCTTTGTACTCGAAATGGATGACCAAATATTTTGAGCCAAAATGTTTGTCATTAGCCGAAATAAAATTATTTACATTAAAAAAAGGAATAGTATGTGGAGTGAAATTGGAAAATGGTGCTTAGATGTTGCCAAGTATGTATTGACAGCGGGTATTTTGTCGGCAGTGTTTGCTGATATGAGAAATGGTGCCGGAATGTATTTTGTAGCAGGATTTATTTTTATAATTTTTGCTGTGTCGGGAATTATTTTGTTGTGGTATTCTAAAAAGATAAAAAAAGAGGAGGAAAAATTATGCAAGGATTAATTATTTTGGGTTCGATGAGTATTATGACGCTTATTGCTATCGTAATTTTTTTGAAATTTGACGAACAGCGAGACCGGAAAGCGTTAGACAGATTACAAAAGTCTAAAAACTAATGCAATGGATATACCTTTGCTTAGAGGAGGAACGAGAAAAATTTTAATATTATAAAAATATGAAAACAAAGAGCATTTTAATTTTGGCTGCCCTGACGGTGTCATTGGCGGCTTGTAACAAATCGAAGAGCACGGAAGCAGTTCCTGTGAATGTTGTAACGGTGGAAGAAGTTGTGCCGGAGCCTGAAACGCCTGCGGTGGACCCCGCTGTGGCGTTGAAAGAGTTCAAGGCTTTTGCCAAAAGTTATGGCGAAGCGTTCAACAACATCACCAAAAATCCGGGCAATTATTCAAAATTAGCCGGTCAGGTGCAATCCAAAGTGGCTGAAATTGAGGCTATTAAGGAGAATTTCACTCCGGCGCAATTGAAGGAATATGACAAAGCCCTGAAAATTATCAAGGATGTTAATTCGGGCGGAACGAAGAAGAAAAAGTAATCTTTCGCAAGATTATTTATTTCGACATTAGAGGGTTTGGTGTTATTTTCGGTATTTCCAAAAATAATATATCAATCCCTTGATGTGTTCTCGTGTGGTTTTTGAAAGGAAACGGTGCGAAGATGTGCGTTGATAGGCGTGATAAATGGAAACTTGTGGCAAATAAAATACTTGAAATCCACCCCGTTTCATTCGTAAACAGAAATCGGCATCTTCCGGACCATAAAAAATATGTTCGTCCAAAACACCGATTTGTTCTTGCGCTTTCTTGCGGATTATTTGACAAGCTCCAATGACATAATCTACTTCAAAAGGGGCTTCAACATCTGTATCGTAGGTGTTTTGTTGGGAAGAAGAATAAATGTTCAGATGCCCTTTCTTGGCGATGATATGAATAACTGCTTTTAATTTATATGCTATCGTTGGAAATTTTCGACAACTACTTTGAACTTTTTCATCGTATCCCACTATTTTGCAACCGCAAAGTCCAACTTCGGGATGCTCATCCATAAAGGTTAGCATCGTCGTTAGCGGAATTTCAGAAACTTCGGTGTCACTATCCAAAAACCAGAGATATTTTCCCCTTGCCATACGTATTCCTTTATTTCTGGCAGTGGCAACGCCAACATTTTTTGAATTTTCAATGATGATGATATTGGGATAGAGCCGCCTGATTTTATCTACCGCGCCATCGGTTGAAGCATTGTCCACGTAAATGATTTCGGTTTGCGGGTCGTTTTGCAAAAAGGCTATCGAGGCTAAGTTTTTCTCTAAATAATGCCACGAATTATACCCAATGATGATGACAGATAGTTTCATACGGCATTTTTCAAAAATAACTTAATTTGTTTTTCAATGCTTTTGCGGCTCTCCAGAACTCGGAAAAGGACGAAAATTTGCGCAATTGTGATATAATAAAACGGGGGCGCAAAAAGAAACGGATATTGTACCAAAAGAGCAGGTTTTCCATTTCTTTGTTTGTCAGATTAGGATAGGAGAGGATAGAATGGTGTTGCACGTCTGTTGGAGTGTATTCTCCGCTCACAATCCATTGGTTTTGCTTTGCTAAATCATAAAATTCGGTGCCGGGAAACGGAGCCACAATATTTATCATCACTTGGTCGGCATCCAATTGAATAGCCGTATTCAAGGTGTCCTTAATTGTTTTTTTCGTTTCCAAAGGGCTGGTGCCGATTAAGATATTCAATTTGACCGGCACCTTGTATTTTTTCAATAACCTAATCGCATCAATGATTTGCGCACGTGTCAGATTTTTTTTGATGTATTGCAATATCTCGTCATTGAACGATTCTACGCCCAAATCCACATATTGACAACCGCTCTCGCCCAACATGCGGGCGATATTTTCATTGATAGCATCCGCTCGTGCTTGACAGCCCCAAACAAAGCCGTTTTTTTGCAAGGCATCAGCAATGGGCATCAACCTTTTTTCGGTAGTGATAAAATTGTCGTCCATAAAACCAATGGCTTTGTAGCCTTCTGAAGCCAATAATTCTATTTCTTGTACCACATTTTCGGGCGTTCGCTGAGAAATACAGGGCTTTTTCCCATTTTTTGCGCGATGTTCCAATTCACGCGCAAAAGTGAGCGAACTTGGCACGCAGTAAATGCAATGGAATGGGCAATTTCTGGAAGTAACCATCGCTGTATATGGCGAACGCTTCAATTTTGGATTACTAAAAAAATGCTTGTCAACCAGATGTCGCGCCGGAAAAGGCAGCGAATCTAAATCTTTCAGCAATTCGCGGGGTGGATTCTTTTTTATCTTTCCGTCTTCTAAAAAGGATATGCCTTTGAGATCTTGGTATGATTTGGCGGTGGCAATGTGTTGGCATAATTCCAAAACAGTAAGTTCAGGCTCCCCCCTGACAACAATTTGCTTGGGATTTTGCAGAAATTCTTTGGTATAAAAAGTGGGGGCTGGTCCCAAATAAATGATGTTAGCATTGGGAGCATACCGCTGTATCCATTCAGAAACAGTGATATCGTTTTTTATGGACAGATTGACCGACCAAAAAACATATACCTCGGATTGGTCTTTTCTCAGAAAGTTTTTTAAATCTGCCGACGACTGATTTTTTGATATAAAGTCCTGATAACAAATGCTATATCCGGCATTTTCTAAAATGGCAGCAACGGTTAATTCATAGATATTGACCATAGGATACACCACAGTCGTGCAACCGGCGGTGCGTTCTGCGGGTCGCTCTTTGTTGATGACCGGGGGTATTATGAATGTGATTTTCATTGTTGTCTTATTAAACTCCGTTGCCACTTAAAGTGATTTTTACTGTTTCAACTAATATCTTCAAATCCAATGTCGTTGACAAGTGGTCGTAATACCATTTGTCGTATTGCATACGTTCAATCATCTGCTCTACATTTGAGGCATAGCCGTATTTAATCATCCCTAACGAGGTGATTCCCGGTCGCAACTCCAAAAGTTGCTGAAATTCGGGTGCTTGTTTCACAATCCGGTCGATATAGAACTGTCGCTCCGGACGCGGTCCAACCAGTGTCATATCGCCCTTCAATACATTCCAAAACTGCGGCAGCTCGTCCAAATGGTAACGTCGCATTGTTCGCCCCAACGGTGTGATGCGTGGGTCTTGCAATGATGCCAGAGTAGGTCCTTGTTGTTCGGCATTGGGATGCATTGTGCGAAATTTATATATTAAAAAAGGGTGTCCGTGTTGCCCTATCCGTTCTTGCTTGAAAAAAATCGACCCTTCCGAGCTTGTTTTCACGCGCAGCATTAGATAAACATAAAGCGGTGACAAAAACAGTAAAGCCAACGAAGCTATCAGTTTGTCGGCGACTATTTTTATCATATTCTCAAATGTTCTCACATTGAGTGGCAAGCCCTACGATTATTTCTTTGTGCGGTCGCCGTAACGCGATTTGAATTTGTCCACACGCCCCGCGGTATCCACCAATTTGTGTTTGCCGGTGAAAAATGGGTGCGATGTGTTTGAAATTTCAATTTTCACCAAAGGGTAAGTTACGCCACCGATTTCGATGGATTCTTTGGCGTTGATGGTCGAACGGGTGATAAATGTATCCTCGTTAGACATGTCTTTGAATGCGACCGGACGATATGTTTCCGGGTGAAGTCCTTGTTTCATTGCGCTTTATGTATTTTATTTTTATTTTTCCTAATCCTTTCGGGCTGCAAAGGTACAACTATTTTTTGAATTGACAAACGTTTTTCCCACTTTTTGACTAATTTTTTTTAGATACGCTTGGAATATCAAAAATAGTGCGTACCTTTGCGGAATGAAATTATTAATTAAAATCAAGTATGAGAGAATAATCGCCAAGAAAATTTTACGGGAATTTTGGACCGTGCACGAGGATTGTGAGCAGGCATTATTGGAATGGTTTCATCAAGTGTCAAAAGCAACTTATGAAAGCCCGATTCAAGTTAAGCAGGCGTTTCCGAGTGCGAGCATATTAAATAACAACCGGATTGTTTTTAATATTAAAGGAAACAGTTACCGATTGATTGTGCGGGCTAATTATGATTATCAAATGCTGTGGGTTCGATTTGTTGGAACTCATGCGGAATATGACAAAGTTGATGCAAATATTATATAGAATTATGAAGACAAAAAGCATACGTTTTGAGCAAGAGTATCTCAACGCATTAGAGCGGCTTGAGGCAATTTTTGATGCCCGAAAGGGCACACCGGAAGGTGCAGAACTTGAGCAATTAGGCGCATTGATTGACGACTATGAAACAAAGCAAAATTATTTTTTCACACCAATTTTGCCAGCGTCGCTTTCACGCGCTTCATAGCTTCGATGAGCAATTTTTCGGAGGTGGCGTAGGAGAAGCGGATGCAGTTGGGCGCGCCAAATGCTTTGCCGCCGACGGCTGCTACGTGTCCTTCTTCCAGCAAAAACATGGCGAGGTCGGCGGAGTCGTTGATTTTTTTGCCGTTGAATAAATCGCCTTTCACGTAATAGGTTTTACCGATGTATTCGGATGCGTCGGGAAAGAGATAGAACGCGCCTTGTGGCTCGTTGATTTTGAATCCGGGGATGTCGCGCCCCAGTTGCACCATCAAGTCGCGGCGTTTTTGAAATGCCTGACGCATCGTTTCGACGCAGTCCTGTGAGCCGGTGTAAGCCGCTTCGGCGGCTTTTTGGGCGATATTGCTTGGTCCGGAGGTGTATTGTCCCTGCAATTTGTTGCACGCTGCCACGAGCCATTGCGGTCCTGCCATCCAGCCGAGGCGGTAGCCTGTCATCGCGTAAGCCTTTGATACTCCGTTGATTATCACCACGCGGTCGCGCACGTTTTTGAATTGAGCGATGCTCTCGTGCTTGCCCACATAGTTGATGTGTTCGTAAATTTCGTCGGAAATAATCGTGATGTTCGGGTGGTTTGCCAGCACGTCTGCCAATTTCCGCAATTCCGTTCGCGAATAGACGCTGCCGGTGGGGTTAGACGGCGAACAGAGTATCAACGCCTTGGTTTTCGGCGTGATAGCCGCCTCCAATTGCGCGGGCGTGATTTTGAAATCCTGCTCGATGCCGGCGGTAACAATCACGTTGGTGCCTTCCGCCAATTTCACCATTTCCACGTAACTCACCCAATAGGGGGCGGGCACGATGACCTCGTCGCCGGGACCGATGATGCACATCAGCACATTGCAGACCGACTGCTTCGCGCCGTTGGAACACACGATTTGCTCCGCTTTATAGTCGAGATTATTCTCCGTTTTCAGTTTTTCGGCAATCGCATTTCGCAGCGACAGATAGCCGGGGACGGGCGAATAGAACGAGAAATTGTCGTCAATCGCTTTTTGAGCCGCCTTTTTGATGGCATCGGGCGTAAAAAAGTCGGGTTCGCCCACACTTAAATTTATCACATCAATCCCCTGAGCCTTCAATTCGTTGCTTTTTTGGGACATGGCGAGCGTCTCAGATGGTGAGAGGGCTGCTAAACGTTCAGAAACTTGCATAATCAACAATTATTATAAATTAAAAAATAGTCCAAAATAGTCATCGCCGCCATCGCTTCCACGATGGGCACGGCGCGCGGCAAGACGCAGGGGTCGTGCCGACCGGTTACCTCTTTGAGCAACGTTGCCACGGGCTTGAACGCCACTCGAAAATAGATGTCTTCGCCGTTGGAAATGCCGCCCTGAATGCCTCCCGAATGGTTGGTTTGCGTTCCAATGCTGCCATCGGCGCGCGTATAAAAAGGGTCGTTGACCTCCGAGCCGCGCCGGTGCACGCCGTCGAAGCCCATCCCGTAGTCGAAGCCTTTTGCCGCATTGATGCCGAGCATCGCACTGCCCAAAGCGGCGTGCAACTTGCCAAAAACAGGCTCGCCCAAACCCACAGGCACCCCCCGACAAATGCAGGAAATGACCCCGCCAATGGTGTCGCCCGCACTTTTCACCTGCTCAATCAGTTCAATCATCTGCTGAGCAATTTGGGGGTGGGGACAGCGCACGGGCGTGTCCTCTATCCGGCTCAAATCCAACTGTTTATAGTCTTTTTCAAGGCGGATTTCGCCCACTTGCGAGGTGTATGCCGTAATCGCAATGCCTTTGGTTTGCAGCACCAATTTTGCCACCGCACCACCCACCACGCGGGCGATGGTTTCGCGGGCAGACGACCTGCCGCCGCCCCGATGGTCGCGAATGCCGTACTTCATCTGATAGGTGAAATCGGCGTGTGAGGGTCTGAACTGCGTTTTCAGCCGGTCGTAGTCCGCCGAATGCTGATTGCTGTTGCGCACGAAAAAACCAATCGGCGTGCCTGTGGTTTTGCCTTCAAAAATGCCCGACAGCAGTTCCACCCGGTCAGCCTCCGCGCGCGCAGTGGTCAGAGCAGACTGCCCCGGTCGGCGGCGATTCAACTCGCTCTGTATAAACTCTTTATCCACAACAATACCGGCAGGGCAACCATCAACGACACCGCCAACCGCTTCGCCGTGCGACTCGCCAAAGGTTGTCAATCGAAATATGTTGCCGAAAGTATTCATTTGCAGCCACAACTGTTTCCTGAGCCGCAATCGCAGTCGTCGCCGCAGGCGCAACCGCCGCCCTGACTTGCCAGCGTGGCGATTTCTTCCGCCGTTGGTTCGTGAACGTCGTAGATTACGCCTTCAAATTCCAATGCTTCGCCTGCCAACGGATGGTTGAAATCCATTATCACCGTCTCTCTGTTTACTTCCAAAACGGAGCCTTGCAGGTGATTGCCCTGGTCGTCCATCATTGGCAAGGTGGCTCCCGGCACAACCTGCTCGTCGTCGAACCGACCTTCCACTTCAAACATTTTTCGGGACAATTCAACGACATTTTCGTTGATGTATGCGCCATACGCCTCTTCCGCCGTCAGATTGAACGCAAATCTATCGCCGGCTTCCTTGCCTTCCAAATTCGCTTCAAACTTTTCCAGCATCATGCCGACACCATACATAAACGTCAACGGACGGTCGGGGGTCGTTTCTTCCATCAAATCATCCTTGCCGTCTTCCGTTTTCACATACAGTTTGTATCCAAGCGACACAATCACGTTTTTCGCAATTTTCATATCATTTATTTTTTAATAGTGTTGGCGCAAAGGTACGAATTTATTTTATAATATTGCCAAATATGCTAAAAATTTCCTTGAAAATACAAATCCAGCATCTGCTGGGCAGCCGCAAACGAACTCAACTCGGAGTCAAGCACCTGTTTTTCTTTGATTTGCAAGGCTTTTTCAATCTCCGGCGACTGATAAAAATGATTTCTGAGTTGCTCGTTGATGCTTTCGTACATCCAATATTTCGCCTGCGCATTGCGGCGTGCCTCAAAATAGCCGTTTGCCCGCACAAAAGTGATGTATTCGTCCACCATATCCCAAATTTCCTTGATGCCAATATTGTAGTAGCCCGAATAGGTGAGCACTTTGGGGCTCCAGCCCGACAGCGGAAGGGGGAACAGATGCAGCGCATTGCGGTATTGCGCCGCCGCCAGATTGGCTTTGTCGATGTTTTCGCCGTCCGCCTTATTGACGATGATGCCGTCTGCCATCTCCATAATGCCGCGCTTGATGCCTTGCAACTCATCGCCCGTGCCCGCCAACTGGATGAGGAGGAAAAAATCGACCATCGAATGGACGGCGGTCTCCGACTGCCCCACGCCAACGGTTTCTACGAACACGGTGTCGAAACCGGCGGCTTCGCACAGAATAATCGTCTCGCGGGTCTTGCGCGCCACGCCGCCGAGCGAGCCTGCCGACGGCGAAGGGCGAATGAAGGCATCCGGCTCGCGCGAAAGGTCTTCCATCCGCGTCTTGTCTCCCAAAATACTGCCTTTGGAGCGTTCACTGCTGGGGTCGATTGCCAAGACGGCTAATTTGCGCCCGCAATTTTTGAGCAGGTGCATCCCAAACACGTCGATGGACGTGCTTTTGCCCGCTCCGGGTACGCCTGTGATGCCGATGCGCATCGATTTTCCCGAACTCGGCAGGCATTTTTCAATCACCTCCTGCGCCAAAGCGTGGTGCTCCGGCTTTTGACTCTCGATGAGTGTTACCGCCTGACTGAGCACGGTGATGTTGCCTTTGAGGATGTGCTCGGCATATTCAGCCGCCGTAAAATCGCGCCGCTTCGCCCGATTTTGCAAATACGGATTGACGGTCGGCTGCGTTTCAACGCCCTCATTGACCGCCAAACCCGTGTAATGTGGGTCGTTTTCCGGATGTGTGTGCATCATTGTTTTTTTGCTTGCAAAGATACAAACTTTTTTTGGAATCTATTTGTTTTTTGTGTACATTTGCGAAAAAATTTCATAAAAAAAATGGATACAAATTTAAAGCAAGGTTATGTCGAACCGGCGCGCCCCTCCACAAAACGCTATTGCCAATATTTGAAGTTGAATCCCAACACATTGGCGCAATACAAATATTGGCACGGCAGCGAGCATATTTGGAAAGAAATCCCCGAAGGCATTCGCCGTGCAGGCATCCTCAACATGGAGATATATATCATTGAGGAAAAGGCTTTTATGATTGTTGAAACGCCGCTTGATTTTGATTGGGACGCAGCTTTTGGTCGCCTCGCCACCTTCGAGCGGCAAGCCGAGTGGGAAGATTTCGTAGGGCAGTTTCAGGAAGGGTCGTCCGGCAAACGCTCCGAAGAGAAATGGCAGCTGGCAGAGCGGGTGTTTTCTATACACGAATCCTGACACAACGCCGCCCACAACTTATCCTGCGGCGTGGGCGCAACAATATCTATGTTTTCCTTGGACACCGGATGCACAAATTGCGTTCGGCGCGAGTGGAGGCTGATGCCGCCGTCGGGATTGGAGTGGGCGAAGCCGTATTTCAGGTCGCCCTTGATGGGGCAGCCCATTTTTGCCAATTGGCAGCGAATTTGGTGGTGGCGACCGGTTTTTAAATCGATTTCCAGCAGATAATAGTTGTCGGAGCGGGCGATGAGGCGGTAGTCCAGGACTGCTTTTTTTGAGTTTGGCACCTCCCTGTCGTGGGCGTAAGACTTGTTTTGCTTCTCGTTGCGCACCAGATAGTGCACCAGTTCGCCCGTGTCCTGCGGCGGCGGGTTTTTCACAATCGCCCAATACGTCTTTTTGACCTGTCCTTCGCGAAACATTTCGCACAGCCGCGGCAGTGCCTTGCTCGTCTTGGCAAACAGCACCGCGCCCGAAACGGGGCGGTCGAGCCGGTGCACCACGCCGATAAAGACATTGCCCGGCTTGCTGTATTTCGCCTTCAACCACTGCTGCACCGTTTCCGAAAGCGGCACATCGCCCGTCTTGTCGCCCTGAACAATCTCCGAATTGGTCTTGTTCACGGCAATCACGTGATTGTCTTCGTAAATAACTTCCATCAGGTATTCATCCCGCCATCAACCTGAATCACCTGCCCTGTAACATAAGCCGAGAGGTCGGATGCCAGATACAGTGCCGTGTTTGCCACATCGTCGGGCGTGCCGCCGCGGCGCAGGGGGATTTGTTTTGCCCATTCGGCGCGGATTTCGTCCGTCAAAGCCTCCGTCATCGCCGTTTCGATGAAGCCCGGAGCGATGGCGTTGGCACGGATGCCACGCGAGCCGACTTCTTTGGCGATGGACTTCGCCAAACCAATCATACCGGCTTTGGAGGCGGAATAATTGGCTTGCCCCGCATTGCCGTGAACGCCCACCACGGAACTCATATTGATGATTGAGCCGGCTTTTTGCTTCATCATCACCGGCACCAGCGCGTGGGTGAAGTTGAACGCCGATTTCAGATTGACGCCGATGACCATGTCCCACTGCTTTTCGTCCATCCGCATCATCAGTCCGTCGCGCGTGATGCCGGCGTTGTTGACGAGGATGTCTACGCGACCGAAATCTTTCACAATCGTGTCCACAATGGTGTGCGTCTCGTCATAATTCGCCGCGTTGGAGGCGTAGCCTTTCACTTTTACGCCCAGGGCGGCGATTTCTTTTTCGGTTGCCTTGCCGTTGTCGTCAATCGCCAAATCGGTGAAAGCGATGTTGCAGCCCTCCTGTGCAAACTTGATGGCAATGGATTTGCCGATGCCACGGGCGGCTCCCGTGATGATTGCCGTTTTTCCTTCTAATAATTTCATTTTATTTTAATTTTTAATTATTTATTTTTTTTGATGCCGTGAAACAAAAAGCGCAACATACTCTCCGACCATTTGAGCGTGCCCTGAATGTATGGAATTTCCAAGCCCTTGAAGGCATAATGGAGCACGAAAGCCATTGATTCGATGTCTTCAACCTCAAAAAGATTGGCGTTAACACCTTCTTTCAGAATGCTTTGGATGTAGTTTATCTCGTGGATGTCGAGGCGCTTGCGCACCGTTTCGAGTCGCCAAATATCGCGGAAAAACGAGGCGCGCAACGTCCCGTTCCTGAGCACAAGCTCTTTGAGGGCTTCAAAGCGCGTGAAAATAAACTCCAACAGTTTTTTATCGGCAGGGATTTTTTTGTCAACCACCGTTTCCAGCGACCGGTAGATTTGATTCAACTCCGCCTCCACCACCGCCAGATAGACATCTTCCTTGCAATTGAAGTAGGTGTAAAGCGTGCGCCGCCCTTTGTTCGACGTTACGGCAATATCATTCATAGTGGTGTTTTCGATGCCTATTTTTGCAAACAGTTGCCTCGCCACCTCTATCAATGTATCCTTCGTACCTTTTACTTCAATATTGTTCATATTCAGCCTGAAATCAGGGTGCAAATTTACGACAAAAATTGTTTGTGGCAAAATAAATATCGAAAAAAGTGCTTAAAAGTTTGTTTATATGAAAAAAAGTAGTACCTTTGCGCTCGAAATCGCGGGGTGGAGCAGTTGGTAGCTCGCCAGGCTCATAACCTGGAGGTCATCGGTTCGAGTCCGGTCCCCGCAACAACAAATCTATCCGCTGCAACTCCTCTGCCGCAAAATCAATGTTTTGAATCGTGTCGATATTATCCTGCAACTGTTTGACGGAACTTGCTCCTACTATCACGGAGGTAACTTCCTTTTTGTTCAGCAGCCACGCCAGCGACATTTCTGCCAATGTTTGACCGCGCTTTTGGGCTAATTCGTTCAGTTTTTGGACTTTGGCGAGCACTTCCGGGGTGATGTCCGTTTTTTTGAGGAAGCCGTGACTTTTGGCGACGCGCGAATTTTCGGGGATGCCGTTGAGGTAGCGGTTGGTTAATACGCCTTGTGCCAGCGGGGAAAAAACGATGAAGCCCTTGCCCATTGTGGCGTTCAGGGGCATCAGTTCGGCTTCCGGGGCGCGATAGAGCAGATTATATTTGTCCTGAAAAATCAGGCAGCGGACGTGCTGTGCGTCCATCATTTCGTAGGCTTGGCGCGCCTTGTCTGCCGGATAGCGCGACAAGCCGATGTAGAGGGCTTTGCCTTGCTTCACGATGTCTATCAACGCCTGAATGGTCTCTTCCAAAGGCGTTTGCGCATCGTAGCGGTGGGTATAGAAAATGTCGAAATAGTCCAATCCGGTGCGTTTCAGACTTTGGTCGATGCTCGCCATAAGGTATTTGCGCGAGCCGCCGTCGCCATAGGGACCGCTCCACATCGGATAGCCCGCTTTGGAGGAAACGACCATCTCGTCGCGGTGCGCTTTCAGATGCGAGTGGAGTATTTTCCCGAAATTCGTTTCGGCACTTCCGGGCGACGGTCCGTAGTTGTTTGCCAAATCAAAATGGGTGATTCCCTGCTCAAAAGCGCGCAAAATCATATCCGTTGCCAAAGAAAAATCATCAACATCCCCAAAATTGTGCCACAATCCCAGCGAAACCAAAGGGAGTTGCAAGCCACTGTTGCCACAAAATCTGTATTTCATACTACCAATTTATTTGTTCGTGCAAAGATACAAATTATTTTGATAAAATCACTCGCTGGGGATGTGATAGTTTTTGAGTTCTTTCCTGAATGCCTTGGCATTGCCGCCGGAATGTTGGTCGAGTAATGCCCAAAAAGCGGGGCTGTGGTTCATGTGAACGGTGTGGCACAGTTCGTGCAGCATCACGTAGTCAATCAGATGCGGCGGCAGCAGCAGGAGATAATACGACAGATTGATTGCTTTTTTGGACGAGCACGACCCCCAGCGGGTTTTGCTCTTGCGGGTCTTCACCGACACGAAAGTGAAGCCGTGTGCCCGTGCCAAATCCGCCAATCGTGGTGGAAGTGATACTTTAGCGATTGACGACAACTCATTGTTATTCATTAAGTTATCGTTTTGAATTTGCGCTTTTTTGCGGGCATTAATCTTTTCGCGAGCGTTGAGCACGTACGTCCGATTTTTCTTGAAAAAAGACTCGGCAGTGGCATAACTTCCACCCCAGGGGACGGTTACCGACACCACGTCAGGCTTGATGCGGATGATGTATTTGCGTGCCCGCGGATTGCGTCGAAGCACGATTTTTCCTAATTCTGCGTCTGTGAGTATTTTTTCCGACTGCATCCTTTTTTAATCCTCCTAATCAAAATGAAAAACCAGCGAAATCATCCGTGTTTTGCCCTGTGCGATGGCGGCGGTGTATTTGCGGAGGCTTTCGTCCGTCAAATCCACGCGCGTGTGCTCAATTATATCCACCATGCCGAAACTGAAGCGGAGTTCGGGACAGACCTTGATAATCGGCAAGTAATAATCAATGCCAAAGCCCACTGAAATGCCGAAATCAAACGGATTCAGATACAACGCCTCGTCGGCTTTTCGCCCCAAATCGACCGCCCCATAAACGCCCGCAAAGAGGTAGGGACGGTAATTATTCAGCCGCAGGGCGCGCATTTTCAAGTCCAAAGGAAAAGAGAGATAACTTGAGCGCACAATCGTTTCGTAGTGCTCGTCCGTGAATCCATCAACAAACACAAAACTTTTTTCGCCCAGATGCAAACTCGGCGAAAAGCGCAAATTCAAAAAAGGGTTCAAATACAAATCGCCCAACAACCCCACGCTAAACCCGGGCGAATAGCCGGGAATAGTAGCATACAACGATTCTATCCCGTTGTTAGTCAATAGAATATCCTGCACATTCATCCCGATTGAAATCCCATAATGATACTGCTTCTGGTCGTCAAACGGCTGATTGCGCAGCCTCAACTCCTGCGCCGAAATGCCCTCCGGCACAAAAAACAAGCCCGCCAACACGATGTATATCTTCCTCATAATTGCCTGCAAAGGTAAGAAATATTTTGCAAATCAAAAACAAATCAGTATCTTTGCAAAAAATATGTAAATAAAATTTTTCTGTTTTGCAATTAAATTATGTCCTGCACGCACGTGAAAAGTATGACTCCTACGACCCAAGTTGTTGGACGAAAGTCTATTTTGATGACTTTTCCGGCGGATTTAATGTGTATCACAAAAAGCATAAATTTTCTCAGATAGAAGGAGGAGGCGATGCTGAAAAGATTGTTGGCTACCGGCTTGCCAAATACAATGACAAACAAGTCGAATTTTTGCCGGAAGGAGAAAATAAAAGTCCCGATTTCAGATTTGACGGGCAAACATGGGATGTCAAATTTATTGACAAAGCCAATGAAGCAACGATAAGAAAAAGCATCAGGAATGCACAAAAAGCCGATAATGTCATTTATTATTTTACAAATAATAAATATGAAACGATGATTAATGCTATTGATAGAGAAGTCGGATACTTGACAAAGATGAATCGCCTATTAAAAATGCCCGACATTTATTACATGGATGGCAATAGCATTTTGACCTTGATTTGGCAAAAACAATAAAGGGACTATTTGCGTAGCCCCTTTTTGCGTATTCAACCCCTCGCCAGGCTGGTGCAGAATGAAAGAGCTTCAGCACTCTTTGCCTCCCGCGTAAGCGATTCCGGATTTGAGCCTGTAAACAGACCACTACTAATCGCTCAATGACACCACAAAGGTACAACTTTTTTTTGAATAATCAAACATTTTTGAAATTATTTTTTTGAAATCCGCAAAAATTGTTTTGCCAATTCAAAAATAGTTGCTACCTTCGCACAATTGGTCAAGAAAGGCTACACCGTGAATCAAGTAAAATAAAATATAACCTTGTAATTTTGTTTTCTAATAATTCGTATCTTTGCGTGATGAAAATAATGATTATGAATCTGAAAAGTGTGTTTTTTTTGCTCGCCGGAAACATTGCTTTATTGCAAGCGCAAACTTCCGATACTTGTCGTAGAATAAAGGCTATTGATATTGCCATACCCGCTGCCATGATTACCTACGGCATAATATCCGTAGAGAGCGATGCCCTCAGAAAATGGGATTACAGCATACGAAATGAATTGGTTGAAAATAATTACCTGTGGCGCAACGGCTGGGACGATTATTTCCAATTTTCGCCTGCTGCGCTGGCTTTCGGAATGAAGCTGGGAGGAATGGAAAGCAAACACCAACTGCCGGATATGTGTATCCTTTACACATTAAGCAATGCACTCGAATTAAGTGTTGTTGTTACGACCAAGAAACTGACCGGAAGAAAAAGACCCGACGACTCCAACTCCCGTTCGTTTCCTTCGGGACACACGGCGACGGCATTCGTGGCGGCAGAATTTCTGCATCAGGAATATGGAGATAAATCGGCATGGATAAGTGCTGCAGGTTACGGAATGGCGACGCTCATCGGTGTATCGAGAGTGTTCCGCAACAAGCATTGGCTCAGTGATGTGGTCGCAGGAGCAGGTGTAGGAATACTCTCTACGAAAATTGCTTACCGGATTTACCCGTCCATTAAAAAGCCATTCTTAAAAAAAGACAGGAAACATCAAACTTTTATTTGTCCAACCTACAACAATGGAAGTTTAGGCGTAACTTTTTCTTGTGTTTTTTAGTGTTGTGTGTGCCGAATTCTATGTTAACTTCCAAATAAAATCATAAAAAAATTCATTAATTTAACTTTTTTTAAGATGCCACTTGTTTTGCAGGGCGAATATAATCTTTTTTATAAAACTCCTTGCTGTTGACAAGAGCA